>JABFWF010000096.1 GCA_013362405.1 Lysobacter sp.
TCGCCTGCTCGCCGCCGGCGCCGGCCTCGAGCAGCGCCTGCCGGGCGACGTCACCGTGCTGATGCTCGCCGCCGCGCTCGGCCTCCCGGACGTGTGCGCCCGTCTGCTGCAGGCCGGCGCGAACGTGCATGCGCAGGACGCGCAGGGCCTGACGCCGCTGCACTGCGCGACGCTGTTCGGCTTCACCGCGCGCGAGCGGCCGCGCCTGGTCGCGCTGCTCGACACCCTGCTGCTCGCCGGCGCCGAAGCCGATGCGCCGGCCGCAGGCAACGTCACTCCGCTGCTGCTCCTGCTCGGCGCCCGCGGCGAGCCTGGCAGCGCGGTCGACGAGGACGTGCTGCTCGCTGGCCTCGAACGCCTGCTCGACGAGGAGGTCACGGTGGAGGCACAGGATCCGCGCGGCTTCGGCCCGCTGCACCTCGCCGCGCTGCACGGCCTGCTGCGCGCCACCCAGCGCCTGCTGCGCGCCGGCTGCGATCCCGAACTGCGCGACACGCTCAACCGCACGCCGCGCGAGGTCGCGGTGATGCGCGGCTTCGTCGATGTCGCCGCCGAGTTCGCGCCGCCGGTGCAGGGCGTGTCGATGGCCCGGTTCCTGCGCGAGCCGCGTTGAGCAGGCTCGCGTAGCCCCTGCAGGAGCGGCGCAAGCCGCCAGGTCCTGTCGATGACCCGCGGCTTCAATGCCGATGTAGGAGCGACGTCAGTCGCGACGCGGACCGTCCGTCCGCGATTGACGTCGCTCCTGCAAAGGATTGGAAAACTCGTGATTGCGAAGTCGCTCCGGCGAAGCTACGACGCAGCGTCTTCCTCGTCCTGCGCCACCATCCCGCCCAGCACGCCCTCGCCGCGGTCCGCCGCGAACAGCTGCTCCAGGTCCTTGCGCGCTTCCTGCGACGTCTGGATCAGCGCCGCCTCGTCGTCGTAGACCTGGTGCTGGCTGACGAGCAACGCCTCGTCGTGCTCGCGGAAGCGGTCCGCGCGGCGCGCCGCCACGCCGGCCGTTTCGCCCAGCGCGACCAGCACGCGCTCGCCCATCTTCAGGCTGGAGTGGAACGTCTCGCGCACCGCCTGCGCGCCGAGGTCCATCAGCTCCCAGGCATGGCGGCGGTTGCGCGCGCGTGCGAACACCATCGCGTCCGGGTAGTCGTGGCGGATCAGCCGCACCGCCTTGAGGTTGCTCTCGGGGTCGTCGATCGCGACCACGAACACCTTCACGTGCGCCGCGCCCGCCGCGCGCAGCAGTTCCGGTCGCGACGGATCGCCGTAGTAGAGCTGGCTGCCGAAGCGGCGCATGAAATCGACCTGTTCCGGGCTGTGCTCGATCGCCACGTAGCGGATGCGCTGCGCGGTGAGCAGGCGCGCGACGATCTGGCCGAAGCGGCCGAGCCCCGCGATCAGCACCAGCGGATGGTCGTCGGGAATGCGGTCGAACGGCCGTTGCGTGCGCCGCGCGTGCGCCGGCACGAGCTTCGCCACCACGATGAGCAGCAGCGGCGTGAGCGCCATCGACACGCCGACCATCGCGACCAGGCGGTCGCGCAGCATCCCGTCGAACAGGCCGACCCGGTCCGCCTCGCCGAACACCACGAAGGCGAATTCGCCACCCAGCGCGAGCACGCTGCCGAGCAGCAGCGCGCCGCGCACGTCGAGCCCGCCGGGACGCAGGCCGAGCGCGAACAGCAGCGCGAACTTCACCGCCATCAGCAGCAGCGAGCCGCCCGCGATCACCAGCGGCTCGGCCGCCACCCGCTGCAGGTCGATGCTCATGCCCACCGCCATGAAGAACAGACCGAGCAGCAGGCCCTCGAACGGCTGGATCTGCGCCTCGAGTTCGTGGCGGAATTCCGAATCGGCCAGCAGCGCGCCGGCGAGGAACGCGCCGAGGCCCATGCTCAGCCCCGCCAGCTGCATCAGCCACGCGCTGCCGAGCACCACCAGCAGCGCGGTGGCGGTGAACACTTCCGGCATGCGCGTGCGCGCGACGATGCGGAACACCTGCCGCAGCAGCAGGCGCCCGCCGAACACCAGCGCCGCGATCGCCAGCAGCGCCTTCAGCGCCAGCCACCACAGCGGCTGTGCCGTCGCGCCGCCGAGCAGCGGCACCGCGGCCAGCAGCGGGATCGCGGCGAGGTCCTGGAAGAGCAGGATGGCGAAGGCGAGGCGACCGTGGTCGCTGGTCAGCGCCTTGCGCTCGGCGAGCAGCTGCAGCCCGATCGCGGTCGACGACAGCGCGAGGCCGAAGCCGACGACGAGGGCCGACCTCCACGCCAGCCCGGTCGCCAGCGCGATGATGCCGAGCGCGATGCCGCTGAGCAGCACCTGCAGCCCGCCGACGCCGAACACCGGCCGCCGCATCACCCGCAGGCGCGCCGGCGACAGTTCCAGCCCGATCACGAAGAGCAGCATCACCACGCCGATCTCGCTGGCGGCGAGCACCGGGTCGGCATCGCGCACCACGCGCAGCCCGAACGGCCCGAGCACCACGCCTGCGGCGAGGTAACCCAGCACCGCGCCGAGCCCGAAGCGCTTGAACACCGGCACCCCGACCACCGCGGCGAGCAGGAAGACGAGCGCGAGTTCGAGACCGCCGCTGTGCATGGGCACCTCCGTCCCGCGATTATGGGCGGCCCTGTTGCCGGCGAGGATGCCCGGAGGGTGACCGCGCGGACGCCGGCGCTATAAAGGGTGCCGGGGGAACGTCATGGAAGCGGGCATGCGCACGGAAATCCTGACGGGGTTGGGGCTGGCGTTGCTGTCGGTTGCGGGCACGGTCACGGCGGTGGCCAATCCCGCGCCGCCTCCCGAACTGATGGTGGATGCCGACGTGCGTGTCGCCGCCGACGGCAGCGTGGTCGATTACCGGCTCAATGGCGTGCTCGACCATGCGCTTGCCGACCGCATCGAGCGCGAGGTGCGGCAATGGCGCTTCGTGCCGGCCCTGCGCGACGGCCAGCCGGCGACCGCGAAGACGCGCCTGCTGATCACCCTGCAGCCGGCAAGGGAAGGCGGGCGCTGGGTGGTCGCCGATGTCAGTTCCGGCCAGCCGGCACTGGCGCGCCGTGAACTGCTGATGCCTGACTTTCCGGAATCGGCGCTGCGCGCGCATCTGAGCGCGCGGGTCGTGCTCGACGTGAAGCTGGCACCGACGGGCAAGGTCGAGGCGGTGCACGTCGAGCAGGTCAGTCTCGATCGGCCGGGCGATCCGAAGCTTGCCGCGCAATGGGCGGAGATCTTCGGGCCACCGAGCGTGAGGGCCGCCAAGGGCTGGAGATTCCTGCCGCCCGAGAGCGTGGACGGCGAACCGGTCGGCGCGACCTTCCGCATCGCGATCGTGTTCCCGTACGACGTCGACACGATCGCCGCGCACCGCTTCTACCCGGGTCCCATCACGCCGGCGCCATGGCTGGCGCCGCGGATCGCCGACCACGCGTTGCGCCAGGCGCTCGCCGACGGCGAGATCCAGCCGCTCGAAGAGCGCGTGCATCTGGCCGGCGAGGTGGTCGGCCACGTCCTCTGAGCACACGCCGCGCTTTCAACCGCCCGGCGCTGAACGAGACGCAGGTGCGGCCCGGCGGGGATCAGGCAACGGTGCCGGATCGCGCTGCGCGTTCAGGGCGTCTTCGAGTTGTCCGCCGGCGGAGCATTCGCGCTGGCGGGCGCGGCCGGCGGACCACCCGCGGCCGGAGCCGACGAGAAGGCCTTGGACAGGGCATCGCCTGCCATCTTCTCGGCGTCCTTCGCCTTGTCGACCACCGCGCCCATGCCGAAGAACTCGTGGGTGACGCCGTCGTAGGTCTTCATGGTCACCGGTACACCGGCCGCCTGCAGTGCCTTGGCGTACATCTCGCCCTCCGAGCGCAGCGGGTCGATCTGGGCGAGGATCACCGTCGCCGGCGCCAGCCCCGCGAGGTCGGTGCGCTTGTCGAGGGCGATGCGCGGGTCGTGCGCCTCCTTCGGATCCTTGAAGGCGTACTTGATGAACCACTCCATCGCCGGCTTGCTCAGCGGCTTGGCGCTCGCGTTCTCGACGTAGGACGGCGTGTTCGTATCGTCGCCGGCGACCGGATACACCAGCACCTGCGCGAGCGGCGCCTGCAGCTTCTGGTCGCGCGCAGCGATCGCGATGTTGGTGGCCATGTTGCCGCCGGCGCTTTCGCCGACCAGCGCGACCCGCTTCGCATCGCCGCCGAACTTGCCGGCGTTGGCGAGCACCCATTTGTACGCCGCCAGCGTGTCCTCGTGCGCCGCCGGGAACGGATGCTCCGGCGCCTGGCGGTAGTGGGTCGAGACGACGATCGCCTTCGCGTCGTTGGCGATCGCGCGCGGGCTGGCGTCGTAGGTGTCGAGGTCGGCGATCACCCAGCCGCCGCCGTGGATGTAGAGCACCACCGGCGGCCTGGAGTTCGGATCCACGCCCTGCGGCCAGTAGATGCGGATCGGCACCGCGCCGCCGGGGCCGGGGAAGCTGCGGTTCTCGACCTTGGCGACCGGCTCGGGCGTGGTCGGCTTGCCTTGCGCGGTGAGCACGGCCTTGACCGCGTCGGCGGGGCTCGGCTGCGTGCGCGCCTGTTGCGGCGTCAGCGTCTCGAGGGGCTTGGCGCCGAGCTTCTGCAGCTGGTCGAGCACCGCCTGCATCTGCGCGTCGGGCTTGCCGGGCTGTGCCGCCGGTGCGGGCGCCGGGGTGGGGGTGGAAGCAGGCGGCGCCGACGTGGAAGCGGCGGGCGGGGTCGTCGTGGCTTCGTTGCCGGCCTGGCGGTTGCACGCGGGAAGCAGCACTGCCACCGCCAGCGCGAGCGGCAGCATGGAGGGGATCGGGCGGTTCATGGCGGGCACCGGTGGCACCGCCACGCGGCGGCGTGTGCATCCTGGCCGGGCGCGCGTTGGCTGCCGGTGACCGCGGCGCGCATGCCGCGTGAAAGAAAAAACGCCGGCGGAGGCCGGCGTTTTTGGGTTCGCGACGCGGTGCGTTCGCCGCTGGCGACGGAAGAATCCGCCTATCGCTTCATGGAAGCGAAGAACTCGTCGTTCGACTTGGTGTTCTTCATCTTGTCGAGCAGGAACTCCATCGCCGCGATCTCGTCCATGCCGTGCAGGAGCTTGCGCAGGATCCAGATCTTCTGCAGCAGCTCCGGCTCGATCAGCAGGTCCTCGCGGCGGGTGCCCGAGCGGTTGATGTTGATCGCCGGGTACACGCGCTTCTCGGCGATGCGGCGGTCCAGGTGCACTTCGGAGTTGCCGGTGCCCTTGAACTCCTCGTAGATCACCTCGTCCATCTTCGAGCCGGTGTCGATCAGCGCGGTCGCGATGATGGTCAGCGAGCCGCCTTCCTCGACGTTGCGCGCGGCGCCGAAGAAGCGCTTCGGCCGGTGCAGCGCGTTGGCGTCGACGCCGCCGGTCAGCACCTTGCCGGAGGACGGCACGACGTTGTTGTAGGCGCGGGCGAGGCGGGTGATCGAGTCGAGCAGGATCACGACGTCCTTCTTGTGCTCGACCAGGCGCTTGGCGCGCTCGATCACCATCTCGGCGACCTG
>JABFWF010000254.1 GCA_013362405.1 Lysobacter sp.
CACGTCGTTCATGGTGACGGTGCCGTCGGCGCCACTCGCACGCACGCGGGCGATGTCGACGCCGAGCTTGCGCGCGAGCGCGCGCACCGCCGGCATCGCCTTGACGCCGCCCACCGCGACCGCGGCCTCGCTGCGCACCGCATCGGAACTCTGCATCGCGCCGACCACCGTGCCGGCGTCCTCGCGCTCGCTCTTCGGCGCGGGCGTGCCGGCATCGGAGATCGCGCCGCCCTCGTCGGAGGCGATCACGCGACCGCCATTTTCCGGTGCCTGCTTGCCGACTCCGCCATGCGTCTGCGCCGCGGCCGGCGGCCCGTGGTGGTGGCCGGTGTCCTGGCCTTCGGCACGCTGCGGCAGGTTCGGATCGATCTCGAACTGGGCGAGCATCGTGCCGGTGACGATCACGTCGCCGGCGCCGCCGGCGAGCTTCAGCACCTTGCCCGACACGGGCGAGGGCACTTCGACCACCGCCTTCGCGGTTTCCATCGACACCAGCGGCGCATCGAGGCGGATGGTGTCGCCTTCCTTCACGAACCACTCGACGATGGTGGCGTCGGGCAGGCCTTCGCCGAGGTCGGGCAGCAGGAATTGCTTCGTAGTCATCTGTGCTCTCGCATTTTTTGCCGTCATTCCCGCGAAGGCGGGGGTCTTTGGCAGCCGGATGGCTGACCATCCGGCGACTTTTGCATTTGTCCGATCTACAGCAAAAGACAGGGGTTGCTCGCTTCGCTCGTCCGTGCCGGATCGGCCTGCGGCCGCCCAGCGCGCTTCGCGCTCGTCCCGCCTTCGCGGGACGCACTACCCCAGCGTGCGCTTGGCGGCGGCGACGATGCGGTCGGTGCTCGGCAGGTACTTCATTTCCAGCCGGAACAGCGGGATGTGGGTGTCGTAGCCGGTGACGCGTTCGACCGGCGCGAGCAGGTCGTACATCGACTCCTCGGCCAGGCGCGCGGCGATCTCGGCGCCGAAGCCGGCGGTCTTCGCCGCTTCGTGCACGATCACGCAGCGACCGGTCTTGGCCACCGATTCGGCGATCGTCGCGAAGTCGAGCGGCTTGAGCGTGGCGACGTCGATGACTTCCGCGCTGATGCCTTCGCCCGCGAGCTTGTCGGCGGCTTCGAGCGTCTCCTTCACCTGCGCGCCCCAGGTCACCAGGGTCACGTCGGTGCCGTCGCGCAGCACGTAGCACACGTCCAGCGGCAGCGCCTCGCCGTCGTCGGCCACCACTTCCTTGTACTGGCGGTAGATGCGCTTGGGCTCCATGAAGATGACCGGATCCGGGTCGCGGATCGCGGCCAGCAGCATGCCGTACGCGCGTGCCGGCGAGGACGGCAGCACGACGCGCAGGCCGGGCACGTTGGTGAAGATCGCCTCGTTCGCCTCGCTGTGGTGCTCCGGCGCGCGGATGCCGCCGCCCCACGGCACGCGCAGCACCATCGGGCAGTGCAGGCGGCCGCGCGTGCGATAGCGCATGCGCGCCGCGTGGCAGACGATGAAGTCGACCATCGGATAGACGAAGCCGTCGAACTGCGCCTCGGCCACCGGCTTCATGCCCTGCGAGGCCATGCCGACGGTGAGGCCGGCGATCGTGGTTTCGTCCAGCGGCGTGTCGATCACGCGCTCGCTGCCGAACTGCGCATGCAGGCCGGCGGTGGCGCGGAACACGCCGCCGTTGACGCCGACGTCCTCGCCGAGCACGACGACCGCGTCGTCGTGGCGCATCTCGTAGGCCAGCGCCTGGGTGATGGCTTCGATCAGCGTGATTGCAGCCGGGGTGCTCGCCGCCGGCGTCTTCTTCTCGCTCATGGCGTCCTGCCTGGTCTGCGTCGCGGCGTTCATCAGCGGCCCTCCTGCGCGAGCGCGAAGGCGCGCTGCGCGGCGAGGTCGGCCGGCATGTCGGCGTAGAGGTAGTCGAACATCGCCTCGACCGGCTGCACCGGGGTCTCCAGGTAGGCGTTGATCTCGATGTCGACCAGCTTGCCGCATTCCTCGATCCAGGCCTGCTCCTCGGCCTCGCTCCACGCCTTCTGCGCGGTGAGATACGTGCGCAGGCGGGTCATGGGATCGCGCGTCCACGCATCCTTGACCTCGTCCTCGCTGCGGTAGCGGCGCGCGTCGTCGGCGGTGGTGTGGTCGTGCAGGCGGTAGGTCATGAACTCGATCACGCTGCCGCCTTCGCCCTTGCGTGCGCGCTCGGTGGCGCGGCGCATGCCCTCGAGCACGGCGACGAGGTCGTTGCCGTCCACCTGCAGGCAGTAGAGGCCGCCGGCCAGGCCCTTCTGCGCGAGCGTCTTCGCGCCCGTCTGCGCGCCGCGCGGCACCGAGATCGCCCAGCCGTTGTTGATCACGCACAGCACCAGCGGCGAGGTGAACGCGCCGGCGGAGTTCACCGCGGCGTAGAAGTCGCTCTTCGACGAACCGCCGTCGCCGCAGCAGGCCACCGCGATGCGCTTCTGCCCGCGCAGCTTGAACGACAGCGCCGCGCCGGCCGCCATCAGGCATTGGGTGGAGATCGGCACGCACCAGGGATAGTCCTGCTTCGGGCCGGAGAAATCATTGCCGCGCTCGTCGCCGCCCCAGTACAGCAGCACCTCGCGCGGCCGCACCCCGCGCATGAACTGCGCGCCGTATTCGCGGTAGCTCGGCGCGAACACGTCCTCGGGCTGCATCGAGGCGCCGATGCCGACGTGGGTCGCCTCGTGTCCCAGGCTGGCGGCGTAGGTGCCGAGCTTGCCGGTGCGCTGGAGTGCGATCGCCTTCGCGTCGAACGTACGCACGTACAGCATCTGCTTGAACAGCGGCAGCAGTGCCTTCGGGTCGCGGAACGCGGCGGGAAACTCGGCGACGGGCTTGCCGTCGGAACCGAGGTACTGCAGGTATTCGATGTCGAAATGCGCGGCGATGCTCATGCGGCCAACCTCGTGCGGCAAGGGCGCGATGATAGCAACTGGCGTGGAAGGCCCCGTTGCCGGGCGCACGCCGCGGCCCGCCGGGCGGCCTGCAACGGTCGTTTGAATCGCGCGTGCCTGCCTCGGGCATGACCGCCGGCAGTTGACGCGGGCGATAGCAGGCGAACCGGTGCCGGCGGCCGCTAGAATCCGCGCATGGCGATCGAAGACAACCAGCGCCCGCTCGAGGCGGGCATCCACACCGACCTCACCGGGCGCGTGACCTACGGTGGCTATCTCTGCCTGGACCGCCTGCTGTCCGCGCAGCAGCCATTGTCGAGCCCGCCGCACCACGACGAACTGCTCTTCATCGTCCAGCACCAGGTGTCCGAGCTGTGGATGAAGCTGATGATCCACGAGCTCACGTCGGCGACCGGGCACCTGCGCCGCGACGAGCTCGCCGCCTGCCAGAAGATCTTCGCGCGCTGCAAGCAGGTGCTGCGGCAGATGACCGAAATGTGGTCGGTGCTGGAGACGCTGACGCCGTCCGAGTACATGGAGTTCCGCGACATCCTCGGGCCGTCGTCGGGCTTCCAGTCGCTGCAGTACCGCACCATCGAGTTCCTGCTCGGCAACAAGAACGCGGCGATGCTGAAGGTGTTCGCGCACGACGCCGAGGGCAGCGACCGCCTGCGCGCGGTGCTGGAGGCGCCGGGCCTGTACGACGAGGCGCTCGCCTATCTGGCGCGCCACGGCCACGCGGTGCCGGCCGCGCACCTCGAGCGCGACTGGTCGAAGCCGCATGTGTTTGATCCGCAGCTCGTGCCGGTGTTCGAGCGCATCTACGAGGACACTGCCGCGCACTGGGCGGCCTACCACCTGTGCGAGGACCTGGTCGACCTCGAGTCGCAGTTCCAGCTGTGGCGCTTCCGCCATATGCGCACGGTGATGCGCATCATCGGCTTCAAGCGTGGCACCGGCGGCTCCTCGGGCGTCGGCTTCCTCAAGCAGGCGCTGGAGCTGACCTTCTTCCCGGAGCTGTTCGAGGTCCGCACGGTGATCGGCATGGACGCGCCGCAGGATGCTGCATCGCAGCAAAGCTGATCGGCCGGCGCGCGTGCGTTGACGGCGCGCGCGACTGCGGGTGATCCTCCGGCGGATTCGGCTCCTTCGCGCCGTCTGCACGCGCAGGGGGACCGCTTGAACACTTCCGCTCCGAACGCCGCCGAACCGATGGGCCCGCCGATGCGCGCCCCGTCCACCAGCGCCGGCGGCAATCCGCCGGACTTCCCGCAGACCCTCGGCCATCCGCGTCCGCTGTGGATGCTGTTCATGACCGAGTTCTGGGAGCGCTTCGCCTTCTACGGCATCCGCTGGGCGCTGACGCTGTATATCGTCGCGCAGTTCTACAACGGCTCGGGCGCGGGCGAAGCACCGGCCGGCGCGCTGTACGGCGCCTACCTCGCGCTGGTGTACGCGGGCGCGATCTTCGGTGGCTACGTCGCCGACCGCGTGCTCGGCTACCAGCGCTCGATCCTGCTCGGCGCGCTGGTGATGTCCGCGGGCCTGTTCATGATCGCGCTGCCGAACGAACAGATCTTCCGCCTCGGCCTCGCCACGGTCGTGGTCGGCAACGGCCTGTTCAAGCCGAACATCTCGACCATGGTCGGCCAGCTCTACGGCGTCGGCGACGCGCGCCGCGACTCGGGCTTCACCATCTTCTACATGGGCATCAACGCCGGCGCCTTCGTCGCCCCGATCCTCACCGGCTGGCTCGCGAGCCGCGTGTTCGGCAGCGAGGCGCTCCCGGCCTACAAGATCGTGTTCATCGCGTCCGGCATCGGCATGCTCCTCAGCCTGGTGTGGTTCTGGTTCGGCCGCGCGCAGCTCGGCGGCATCGGCCGTCCCCTCGCGGGCGCGGAGGGGCGCGGACGCGTGCTGATGGTGCTGGCCGGGATGCTGGTCGCGATCCCGCTGGTGTATTTCCTGCTCTCGATCAACGCCGACGTCCTGCAGTGGGTGCTGATCGCGCTGCTGGTCGGCCCCGCGGTGATGCTGCTGGTCGAAGGCGTCCGCGAAGGCGCGGTGCAGCGCGACCGGGTGATCGCGATGCTGATCATCTTCGCCTTCAACATCACCTTCTGGATGTTCTTCGAGCAGGCCGGCAGCTCGTTCAACTTCCTCGCCGAGAAGATCGTCAACCGCGACTTCGGCGGCTGGATCTTCCCCGTCGCGTGGTTCCAGTCGGTGAACTCGCTGGCGATCATCACGCTCGCGCCGATCCTCGCGTGGATCTGGATCCGCATGGGCAAGGCCAACCCGTCGATCCCGCGCAAGTTCGGCCTCGGCCTGATCTTCAACGGCCTCGCCTTCCTGCTGCTGATGTTCGCGCTGTCGAAGCTGGTCGATCCGGCCGGCAAGATCCCGTTCTGGACGCTGTTCATGGTCTACGTCATCCAGTCGGTCGGCGAGCTGTGCCTGTCGCCGATCGGCCTGTCGATGGTGACCAAGCTGGCGCCGGCGCGGCTGGTCGGCTTCGCGATGGGCGGCTGGTTCCTGTCGATCGCGATCGGCAACAACCTTTCGGGCATCTTCGCCAAATGGGTGAGCGGCGAGAGCGGCATGAGCGTGGCTTCC
>JABFWF010000099.1 GCA_013362405.1 Lysobacter sp.
CAATGTGCCGTACCTACGACCTTGCTGGAAGAATCAAGCTCAACGGACCAAGCCTCTATACCTCGAAACAGCGGCCACTCCCACCATAAGCGTTTGACGCATGGAAGGACGCACCCACTCGTTGCATAGAGAAGATAAGGCTGATCCGGCAGTTCCGTCTTGCTAGGTTGCCCGAAGGCGCTCAAGAACCGATTGCTCGGGATCGCCAGGCGAAATCTGCGCTAAGGCAGCGGTGCGGTTGTGTGCTTGAAAAGAACATGATCCGACACCGAGCGCAGCAAGGGCGGCCACCGAGAGAAGAGAACGCCGGATGGATTTGCTCATGCGGCCTAACACCTATTGGATTGCAAAAGAGAGGTGTAATGCGGCTCGTACTAAGCCAGCAGTGGTGACAACCTAAGTCGCTTCATTTACGCCTCACCCTTGAAGTGTAAGTGAGCGGAGAGCGTTACACCTCGCCAGGGGGTGGGGGGCAGGTGAATATAGGTGCCGTTGCCGAGGCCCTAGAGGCGCCCGATTTGTCGTGCGCTCGCAAGAAAGTGAGCCTTGCTTGGTGGCCGCGATGTGCGACCGTCATGATTAAGAGCAATGCGGATCAATCCGCCTGCAAAGAACAAGACGGAAGCAGTCCAAAGTAGAGGAACAGAGGCGGCCCTGCGCCGGCCTTTGCATTTGAAAGGAAATCAAAGGCGTTCAAACGCTTGCAGGTTGAGTCAACGCACCTGCTAACAGGCCGGATCAGGGGCTTGGCCGCCCATCGCACAGTGAGACGAAATGCCACCCGCCCGGATCACAGCAGGCTCGGCAGGTAGTGGATGGCGGCGAGCGTGCCGCCGATGAAGGCCAGCCGGGCGAGCAGCGGCCCAAGCTGCGCCAGTCGTGCTCGGAGCGTGCCGCGAGGCCAGACGAGGGCGACGGCCCAATAGTCGGGAGTCGAGCGTGTCAGCAGGCGCGGGTGCATCGGCCGAGCGTACTCCGCCCCTGCTGTGAGGGTGGCCCTGAAACGGAAAAACCGCCGATTCAAAAAGGCGGTTTTCCGTACTTTTGCCGTACTGACCGAAGCCGAGGCAAAAAAAACGGCCTAAGCCGTTGTTTTTACTGGTGGGCGGTGCAGGGTTCGAACCTGCGACCCTTGCCGTGTGAAGGCAATGCTCTACCGCTGAGCTAACCGCCCGGGGTCGCGCAGTATAGCGGTGCAACTCGACACGGCCAAGTCTGTGTGCAACCTGCGGCAGGCGTGATTGCTGCCTTGGGGTGCAGCGGCGCGTGCCGGGCGCGATCCACCGGGCGACCGTGGGATTCGCGCGGCGGACGGCGTCCAGGATCCTGCCCTCGGCTGCGGGACGACAGTCTGGTCGCGTCGCGCGGGACGCCCGGCAGCAGGCGCCTGGCAGGCGTCTTCGGCGATCAGCCGATCAGCTTGCCCAGCATGCTCAATCCGCCGGTCCAGACCCCGATCGCGGTGCCGAGGCTGGTGAGGAAGAAGTTGAGCAGCACGCGCGAGACGCGGTTGCGGTACCAGCCGCGCAGCGTCTGGGTGTCGTCGCGCAGCGCCATGAAGTCGGCGTAGGTGGGCTTGCGCACCCAGGCTTCGACCAGCGCGCTGATCGTGCCCGAGGCGAGCGCGGGATGCAGTGGCGTGACCGGCGAAGCGACGAACGCGGCGACGACGCTGAGCGGATGGCCGCCGGCGAGCACGCAGCCGAGCGCGCCCAGCAGGCCGGTCATCAGCACCCACTGCAGCAGCAGGTGCGCGCCGACCTGCGGGCCGCCATGCCAGAACCCCCAGGCAAAGCCGCCGAGCACGAACGCCGTCAGGAAGACGGTGAACCACGGGAACGACGATTTGGGCTTCACCGCATCCAGCGCTGCGCGCACGTCGCCGGCGGCCGCCGTGTCCTCGCGCAGCTGGCGGGCGAGGCCCTGCAGGTGGCCGGCGCCGACCACCGCGAGCACGTCGCGCGCGCCCTCCGCGGCGCTTTCGCGCAGGCGCGCGGCCATGTAGCGGTCGCGTTCGGAGATCACCACGTCGTACAGCGCCGGATTGCCTTCGGCGAACTCGCCGAAGCTGGCTTCCAGCAGGTCGCCTTCCTTGAGCTTCTCGATCTCCTGTTCGCCGACCTGCTCGTCGCCGAACAGCGCGGCGAGCAGCCCGCCCCCGAGCTGTGCGCGGCCCCACCAGCCGAGCCGTTGCGAGGCACGCTTGAAGGTCAGACCGACGTCGCGGTCGATCAGCGCCAGCCGCAGGCCGCGCGTCTGCGCCTCCAGCGCGGCCGCCTTGAGTTCGGCGCCGGGCTCGATGCCGAGCTGCTCGGCAAGCCGGCGCTGGTACACCGCGAGCGCGAGGTTGGCGGCGAAGAGGGCGGTCTTGCCTTCGCGCAGCACCTTGACGAGGTCGAGCCGCGCGAGCGCGTCCGGATCGGTGAGCGCCTGCAGGCGCTGCGGATCGAGTTCCACCGCGATGGTGTCGAAAGCGCCGCTGTCGATCGCCGCGCGCACCGCGTCGACGCTCGCATGCGACACGTGCGCCGTGCCGAGCAGGGTGTAGCGCACGCCATCGCGCTCGACCAGCGCGGTGGGCTGGCCATCGATGTCGAGCGGGGTCGCGATGGCGCCGGGGGAGGTGGGGGAATTCATGCGCGGCAGGTCGTCGGGTCGCGACGCAGGATAGCCGAGGCGGGCAGCGGGCTTGCGCCCTCCTCGGCGGCGGAGGGTATCCGCGCGCGGCTGCCGTTCACCTCCTGGTGCGCGCCGGGAGCGTCAGGACCGTTCGCGCCGCCCCGGCCGTGCGCGGATGTAGACCGCGTTGCGGCTGCCGTCGGCGCTGGGCCGGTCCTGGACCTCATAGCCGGGATGCGCGGTGACCAGGTCGCGCAGCTTGCGGAAGCCATAGCTGCGCGAGTCGAAGTCGGAGGCGAGGCGCACGAGGTTGCTGCCGACCGCGCCGAGCTGCGCCCAGCCGCTGTCGTCGGACGCGGCGTCGACCGCCTCGCGCAGCAGCGCATCGAGCTTGCGGTCGCGCCTGAGTCGCGGCGCCTTCGCCTCGGCCGGCTTGCCTGCATCTTCCTCCGCTTCGGCGCCGAGGTTATCGACGTATACGAACTTGTCGCAGGCGGCGACGAAGGGCGCGGGCGTCTTGCGCTCGCCGAAACCGTAGACGGTCAGCCCCTGCTCGCGGATGCGCGCGGCCAGGCGGGTGAAGTCGCTGTCGCTGGAGACGATGCAGAAGCCGTCGAGATGGCCGCCATACAACAGGTCCATCGCGTCGATGATCATCGCGCTGTCGGTGGCGTTCTTGCCGGTGGTGTAGTTGAACTGCTGGATCGGCTGCACGGAGTGCGTGAGCAGGCCGGTCTTCCACTTGCCGAGGTGGCCCGTGGTCCAGTTGCCATAGGCGCGACGCACGCTGGCGTTGCCGTATTTCGCGATCTCGGCGAGCAGGTCCGGGAGCGTGTCCGGATTGCTGTTGTCGGCGTCGATCAGGATCGCGAGCCGCGGCACGCGTTGGGTGGGATTGGCCATGGCGCCGTGTGGCTCCTGCATCAGGTCATCTTCGTTGGCGGTAAAGCGTGCGCGGCCGCTCCCGGCCTGTCCGCGAGCCTCATTCCTTCCTGATCGCATGCCCACCGAACTCGTTGCGCATGGCGGCGAGCAGGCGGTCGGCGAAGGACTCGCTGTCGCGCGAGCGCAGCCGCGCGATCAAGGACATCGCGATCACCGGCGCCGGCACGTCGAGGTCGATCGCTTCCTGCAGCGTCCAGCGGCCTTCGCCCGAATCCGCCACCCAGGGCGCGATGCCGTCCATGGTCGGGTTCTTGCCGAGCGCATCGGCGGTGAGGTCGAGCAGCCAGGAGCGCACCACGCTGCCGCAACGCCAGATCTCGGCGACCTGGTGCAGGTCGAGCGCGAACTCCTCCTTGTGCTGCAGGATCGAGAAGCCTTCCGCGTACGCCTGCATCAGCCCGTATTCGATGCCGTTGTGGACCATCTTGGTGAAGTGGCCGCTGCCGACCGGGCCGACGTGGCCCCAGCCCTTGTCCCTGGCGGGTGCGAGCGTCTCGAAGATGGGGCGCAGGCGGTCGACGACGGCGGTGTCGCCGCCGACCATCAGGCTGTAGCCCTGCTCCAGGCCCCACACGCCGCCGCTGGTGCCGGCGTCGACGAAGGCGATGCCCTTCGGCTGCAGCGCCGCCGCGCGCCGCAGCGTCTCGCGGTAGTTGGAATTGCCGCCGTCGATGATCGTGTCGCCCGGCGTCATCAGCGACGCCAGCGTGTCGATGGTGTCGTCGGTGATTTTTCCCGCCGGCACCATCACCCACACCGCGCGCGGGGCGGGCAGGGCGGCGACCAGCGCCTGCAGCGAGTCGGCCGTGCGGGCGCCGTCCTTCGCGACGTCATCGCGTGCCGCGGCGTTGGGATCGAAGCCGGTGACCTGGTGTCCGCCGCGCAGCAACCGCCGCGTCATGTTCGCGCCCATGCGGCCGAGGCCGACCATGCCGAGTTCCATCGTGTCTCCTCCGTATCGGATGCGGTCCGGGCCGCAGCCGCGGCTGCGCGTCGATGATGGCGCGGGGACCGTCGCCGTCCTGTCGTCGTCGCGCGCGGCGCATTATGCTCGCTGGCATCCCCGAACCGCGTCGTCCGCCATGCAGGATTTCCGCGTCACCCTCGTCCAGGGCGCCACCCGCTGGCACGACCCGGCCGCCAACCGCGCGTACTACGGCGGCCTGGTCGCGCCGCTGCAGGGCCACACTGACCTCGTGCTGCTGCCGGAAACCTTCACCAGCGGCTTCTCCAACGAAGCGATCCACGACGCCGAGACCATGGACGGGCCGACGGTCGCCTGGCTCCGCGAACAGGCCAGGCGCCTCGACGCCGCGGTCTGTGGCAGCGTGCAGCTGCGCGAAGGCGAAGGCCCGCTTCAAGGCAGGGTCTACAACCGCCTGCTGTTCGCCACGCCCGATGGCGCGCTGCGCCACTACGACAAGCGCCATCTGTTCCGCTACGCGAAGGAGCACGAGCGCTACGCGGGCGGCCGCGAGCGCCTCGTCGTGGAATGGCGCGGCTGGCGCATCTGCCCGCTGGTCTGCTACGACCTGCGCTTCCCGGTCTTCTCGCGCAATCGCTTCGACGTGGAGCGGCCGGGCGCGCTCGACTACGACCTGCTGCTGTACGTCGCCAACTGGCCGTCGGCCCGCGCCTACGCCTGGAAGACGCTGCTGCGCGCGCGCGCGATCGAGAACCTGTGCTTCGTCGCCGGCCTCAACCGCGTCGGCACCGACGGCAACGGCCTGCATTATTCAGGCGACAGCGCGGTGCTCGATTTCCTCGGCCATCCACTCACCGAGTGCAGCGACGAGGAAGTCGTGGTGACCACCACGCTGCCCGCGGCGGAACTGCAGGCGCATCGCGCGCGCTTTCCCGCGATGCTCGACGCCGACGCGTTCGCGATGACGGACGGCACGCTGGCGGGCACCGTGCCTACTGGCTGATCCGCTCGCGCATGGCATCGGGCAGGC
>JABFWF010000286.1 GCA_013362405.1 Lysobacter sp.
TTGTTGATGTGCTCGATCATCACGATGCCGTTGTTCACCACCACGCCCATCAGCACCAGGATGCCGATGAAGGCCATGATGTTGAACGAGGTGCCTGTGATCCAGAACAGCCAGAACACGCCGAACACCGAGAACAGCACGCCCGACATGATCGCCGACGGGAACAGCAGCGATTCGAACACCGCGGCCATCACCACGTAAATCATCACCAGCGCGATGATGAGGTTGAAGAACATCTGCTTGGTCGCTTCCTGGTCGTCCTGGAAGCCACCACCGTCGAAGCTGTAGGTGTAGCCATCCGGGAACGCGACGCGCTTCAGCGTGTCCTCCATCGCCTTGCGCGCGTCGGGCATCGTGACCTTGTCGCCGAGGTTGGCCTTGATGGTGAGCGTGGTCTGGCGGTTGGTGCGCTGGATCTGCGTCGCCGACGGTTTCACGGCGACGTTCACCATCGCCATCAGCGGCACCGTGCGGCCATCCGGCGAGCGCACCATGAAGCTCGACAGGTCCTCGACCCGGTATTGCCGCGCGCCGGCGAAGCGGACCCACACCGGCACTTCGTTGTCGCCGCGGCGGAACTCCCGCAGGGGCGCGCCGCGCAGCGCGATGCCGACGAAGCTCGCCACCTGCTGCGCGCTGAATCCGAACGCCGCCGCGCGCTCGCGGTCGACCCGCACGTTGAGCTCGCTGTTCTGGTCGCCGGCGTCCACGCGCACGTCGCGCAGTTCCTTGCTCCGGGCCAGGATCGGCACGATGTCGTTGCCGAGCGCCGCCAGCACCTGGGTCGAGTCGCCGACCAGCTGCACCTGCACGTTCTGGCCCGGCTGGCCGCCGCCCGGGCCGCCGCCGCGGTCGCCGATACCGATGTCGGCGCGCGCCGATTTCGGCAGCTCCTTGCGGATTTCCTCGACCAGCGGCCGCGTGCGGCTGGCTTCCTTGCTGTCGAACGTGATGCGCGTGCCGGCGTCGCCCTGCTCGCTCCACCAGGAGTAGACCTGGGTCAGGTGGAACCGCTTGCGGTTCGCGTCCAGGAAGTGCTCGACGCGGAGGATTTCCGCCGACATCTGCTCCTTGGTGTAGCTGCCCTTCCACTGGTAGAAGATGTTGGTCTCGCCGCCGTCGTCGCCGCCGAACATGTCCTTCTTGGTCAGCACCACGGGCACGATGCTGATCGCGATGATGAGGACGATGCCGGTGACGCTCCAACCGCGGTGCTCCAGCGTCCAGCGCAGCAGCCGGGCGTAGCGGCGCTGCAGGCGCGGGATCAGGCCATTCTCGTCGCGAACCGCCGGCGGCGTCTTCAGCCGCGCCGACAGCATCGGGATGAGGCTGACCGCCACCAGCCACGAGGCCAGCAGCGACACCGAGATCGTGATGGCGATCTGCGAAAGGTAGATGCTGAGGAAGTTGCGCTCGCCGAACAGGTTGGGCACGAAGACGATGCAGTGGCACAGCGTGCCCGCGGTCAGCGCGATGGCGACATGGCGGGTGCCGAGGATCGAGGCCAGCCGCGGCTGGCCCGGCAGGCGCTCGCGCTCCTGGTAGATGCTCTCGACCACGACGACGGCGTTGTCGACCAGCATGCCGACCGCCAGCAGCAGGCCCATCATCGACAGGATGTTGAGCGTCACGCCGGCGAAATACATGAAGCCGAGCGTCATGACGAAGCAGATCGGGATCGCCAGCGTCACCATCAGCGTCGACGGCCAGTGGCGCAGGAAGAAATACAGCACCACGATCGACAGCAGCAGGCCGATGCCGCCGGCCTCGGCCAGCTCCGACAGCGAGTTGGTGACGTTCTCGCCCTGGTTCTCGATGATCTTGATCTGGATGTCGCTCAGCTGTGGCTGGCTGCGGATCGCCTCGACCTCGGCGAGCGCGTCGCGCGAGACCTGCACGAGGTTGGCGTTGCGCTCCTTGAAGATGTCGAGCCCGACCGCGCGTTCGCCGTCGAGCCGCCGCCCCATGTCCATCTCGCCGGGCTTCAGCCGCACGTCCGCGATATCGGACAGGCGCGTGCCATCGCGGGCGATGACGAGGTCGCGCAGCTGCTGCAGGTCGGTCAGCTCGCCCACCGGCTGCACGCGCAAACGCTGGCCGCCGTCGTCGATCTCGCCCGCCGACACGGAGAAGTTGACCGCCTGCAGGCGGGTGCTGAGGTCGTTGATGCTGATCTGGTGCGCGGTCAGCCGGTCGGGTTGGATCGCGATCTCGACCTCGTTCTTCGGCGCGCCGGAGACGTCGACCCGTGCCACGCCCGGGATGCGCTCGAGCCGCCGCTTGAACTCGCGGTCGATCGTGTCGTATGCGCCGGTCAGGTCGTGCCTGCTCGCGAGGCGCACGCGCAGCACCGGCTGGTCGGTGGTCGAGAACTTCAACACCTGCCAGCGCTTGAGGTCGTCCGGCAACTCGTCGCGGATCGCGTCCAGGCGCTCGCGCGCCTCCGACGCGGCGATCGCGACGTCGCGGCTCCAGTCCGAGAACTGCATGAACACCTGCGCGCCGTCCGAGCGGGCCTGCGCATCCATGCGCTTGATCCCGGTCATGGTCGCCAGCGCCTCCTCGGTCGGACGCAGGACGGTGCGTTCGACCTCCTCCGGCGTCGAGCCCGCATACGGCAGCGAGACCATGATGAAAGGCGGCGAGACTTCCGGAAAAGCCTCGAGCGGCAGGCGTACCGCGGCGATCAGCCCGATCACCAGCAGCGACACGAAGAACATGATCGTCGTGACCGGCCGCTTGATGCTGAGTTCGGCGACG
Organism: Lysobacter sp.; assembly: GCA_013362405.1. Classification (GTDB taxonomy): domain Bacteria; phylum Pseudomonadota; class Gammaproteobacteria; order Xanthomonadales; family Xanthomonadaceae; genus JABFWF01. Next base: position 2,761 of record JABFWF010000286.1, read on the forward strand.
CTCATCGCTCAGCCCTCGCTGCCCAGCGGATCGGATTCGTGGCCGATGCTGTCGGCGACCTCCTCGGCATCGTGGCGGGCGCGGCGCGCGCGTTCGACCCAGCGTTCGTCGGCGCTGCGGTCGAGCAGGTCGTAGACCACCGGAATGACGACGAGCGTCAGCAGCGTCGACACCAGCAGGCCGCCGATCACCGTGACCGCCATCGGCGAGCGCACCTCCGCGCCCTCGCCGAAGGCCAGCGCCAGCGGCAGGAAGCCGAACAGCGTGCACAGCGTGGTCATCATGATCGGCCGCAGCCGCGAGCGCGCGCCTTCCACCAAGGCCTCGCGCTTGGCGATGCCCTGCTCGCGCAACTGGTTGACCTTGTCGATCAGGATGATGGCGTTCTTGACTACCAGGCCGACCAGCAGGATCAGGCCGATGAACACCACCGCCGATACCGGCGAGCGGGTCAGCAGCAGCGCGAGCACCGCGCCGACCAGCGCCAGCGGGATGGTGAACAGGATCACGAACGGATGCAGGAGCGACTCGAACTGCGACGCCATCACCAGGTAGACCAGGAACACCGCGAGGCCGAACGCGAACAGCAGCGAACGCACCGAGTCGGCCAGTTCCTCGCCCTGCCCGCCGATGTGCATGCGCACGTCCGCACCGAGCGGCTGCGTGTCGACCATCTGCTGCACTTCCTGCACGGCGGTGCCGAGGTCGATGCCGCGCAGGTTGGCCGAGACGATCGCCACGCGCACCTGGTCGGCGCGGTGGATCTCGCTGGGCCCCGTGGTGGCGACCACGTCGGCCACCGACTCCAGGGTGACCGGCGTGCTGCTGCCCGGGTTGACGATGAGGTGCCTGATCGCCTCGATCGAGGAGCGCTGGTTCTCCTGCGCGCGCACCAGCACGTCGATCTTGCGGTCGCGGAAACTGTAGCGGGTGGCGACGTTGCCCTGCACCTTGTTGACCACGACGTCGGCGATCTGCCGCGTGGTCAGGCCGAGCGCACCGGCGCGCGCCTCGTCGAAGCGGATCTGGATCTCGGGAAAACCCTCCTCCACCGACGACTTCACGTCGGCGTAGTGCGCGTTCCTGCGCAGCATCGCCGCCATGCGCTGGCCGGCGCGCTCGATCGTCGGCAGGTCCTGGCCCTGCAGTTCGATCTCCAGCGGCGTCGACAGGCTGAACAGCTGCGGGCGGCTGAAGTCGACCTGCGCGCCCGGATGCTCGTGCATGCTCGCGCGCAGCGCGTCTGTCTCGCGCGCCTCGACCTTGGGATCGCCGATCGCGAGCATGCGCTTGAGCTTCGCCAGGAAGCTTTCCTGCCCCAGGATCACCGTGAGCTTGCCGATGTTCTCGCCGCTCTCGGTCGGATTGGCGTCCAGCCGCGTGCCGGTGCCGCTGACCGCGTACAGCGCGCGGATGCCCTGGTCGCCGGCGTGCGCGACCTGCAACTGGCGCACGAGCGCGTCGGTGTCGCGCAGTGGCGTACCCGGCGGCAGTTTCACCGTCATGTCGAAACGGTCCTGCGCGAGCTGCGGGATCAGGTCGGCGCCGAGCAGCGGCGCCGCCAGCAGGGTCAGGCCGAATGCCATCGCCGCGGCCAGCAGCACCGACTTCGGCCGCGCCAGCGCGCCCGGCAGCAGGCGCAGGTAGGCCCGTTCGGCGCGGGCGTACGGCGCCATCGCGAGGTCGCTGGCCTTGCGCATGATCGGGCCGACGACCGCGGCGAGGCCGCGCCACAACCGCACCACCAGCCAGGCGATGCCGAAGAACGCACCCCGCACGCCGGTACCGAGTCCGCGTTTGCCGGCCGCGAACGGCTGCTGCCAACGCTGGGCCGGCTGCCACTGCGGATGCGGCGACTCCTCCGGGAACGCGAGCGGCGGGCGCCCCTTCAGCGCGCTCAGCATCGGGATCAGCGTCATCGCCACGGCCAGCGAGATCGCGATCGCGATCGCCACCGTCAGCGCCTGGTCGCGGAACAGCTGGCCCGCGATGCCCTGCACGAACACCAGCGGCAGGAAGACCGAGATCGTGGTCAGCGTGGAGGCGAACACCGCCATGCTGACCTCGCGCGTGCCGGCGATGGCGGCATCGAGGACGCCGAGCCCGCGCTCGCGCGCCTTGGCGATCGATTCGAGCACCACGATCGAGTCGTCGACGACGAGGCCGGTCGCCAGCGCGAGGCCGCCGAGCGACATCACGTTGAGGCTCAGGCCGAAGCGGCCCATGAAGAAGAACGTCGCCACGATCGACACTGGCAGCGACAGCGAGATGACGAACGTGCTCCAGCCGTCGCGCAGGAACAGGAAGATGATCAGCACCGCGAGCATGCCGCCGATCACCGCGTCGAGCTTGACGTCGCTGATCGCGTGGCGGATGAACTGCGACTGGTCGTCGATCACGGTGACGTCGACGTCCGGCGGGATCTGCTGCTTGAGGTCGGCGAGCTTCTTCTGGATCGCGTCGGGGGTGGCCACCGTATTCGCGTCGCCTTCCTTGTAGAGCGCGAGCTCGACCGCTTCCTTGCCGCCGAGCCGGATGATCGCCTCGCGTTCCTTGTAACCCTGGCGCACGGTGGCGATATCGCCCAGCCGCACCGGCATGCCGCCCGCGGCAACGCCTTGCCCGCCGCCACTGGCGCTCTGCACGGACGCGGCCGCCGCCATCGCGCTGGCATCGCCGGTGGCGGCCGCGACGCGCGCCATCTGCTCGGCGGCGTTCTGCGCCGCGCC
>JABFWF010000130.1 GCA_013362405.1 Lysobacter sp.
ATGAAGAAATTGAAGATGCCCATGTAGATGCCCATCTTCCCGGCGGGCAGGCAGACGCTGAGCAGCGCGTAGGGCAGCGACAGGATCGACGCCCAGGCGAAGCCGACGCCGACCATCGACAGCAGCAGCCAGTGCGGGTCGCGGATCACCACGAACGACAGCAGCCCGATGCCGCCGAGCACGACGTTGACGAGGTGGCTGGCGCGCAATCCCCAGCGCCGCACCATCCGCGGGATCACCACCGCCGCCAGCGCGGCGAAGGCGTTGTAGGCCGCGAACAGCACGCCGACCCAGTTGGCGCCCTCGTTGTAGGCGGCCGACGTGGTGTCGCTGGTGCCGTAATGCACCTCGGTCACCGCCGCGGTGGCGTAGATCCACATCGCGAACAGCGCGAACCAGGAGAAGAACTGCACCACGGCGAGCTTGCGCATTTCCGCCGGCATGTCGTGCAGGTCGCCCATGATGGTGGCGAAGGCGCCATCGCGACGCACCGCGCCGAGCATCAGCAGCGCGATGCCATAGGCCGCGATGCCGCCGGCGAGCATGTAGAGCTGCCTGTCGAGCGCGAACGCGAACACCAGCGCCGCACCGGCGAGTCCGGCCGCGAGCCACGCGAGGCCGTTGCGGCGCGCGCGCGCGGCGTCGAGCGGCTGGTGCGCGAGCGGTGGCGCCTTGTCCCAGGCCCGCAGTGTCTCCGGTGGATATTCGCGCGTGCGCAGGACGGTCCATCCGATCGCACCGAGCAGCACCGCGCCGCCGAGATAGAAGGCGTAGCGCACGGTCGCCGGTACTTGCCCCGGCCCCGCGGTGTTGGCGACGCCGGCCTGCGCGAGCAGCCACGGCAGCATGCTCGCGACCACCGAGCCGATGCCGATGAAGAAGCTCTGCATCGCATAGCCGGTGGCGCGCTGGCGCACCGGCAGCTGGTCGCCGACGAAGGCGCGGAAAGGTTCCATCGAGACGTTGATCGAAGCGTCCAGCACCCACAGCAGGCCGGCGGCGATCCACAGCAGCGGCGCGTTCGGCATCGCGAAGAGCGCGAGCGAGGCGAGCACCGCGCCGGCGAGGAAATAGGGACGACGGCGGCCCAGCCGGTTCCAGGTCCGGTCGGACATGTAGCCGACGATCGGCTGCACGATCAGGCCGGTCAGCGGCGCTGCCACCCAGAGGATCGGGATGTCGTCCATGGTCGCGCCGAGCGTCTGGAAGATGCGGCTGACGTTGGCGTTCTGCAGGGCGAAGCCGAACTGGATGCCGAGGAAGCCGAAGCACATGTTCCAGATCTGCCAGAACGTCAGGGTCGGCTTGGCGGCGGGCGTGGAAGCGGTCATGCGGCGGTCCGTGTTCAGCGTGCGGGCGTGATGGCGAGCGCGCCGATGGCGGCGTCGTTCAGCGGTCCGGCCTCGCCGCCTTCGCCGCCGGTGTACAGGCGGAAGTGGGCGAGGTCGCTCATGTTGAAGCCTGGGTCGAGCGTGAAGCGGCATGGTACGCCGGCGCGCGCAGTGAACACCCAGGCGGTGGACAGGCCTTCGCCTTCCCGGTGCGGCATCGCGACGGGCCCTGACTGCGACGCATCGCCGCACTGCAGCCGCAGTTGCTTCACCGCGGCGGTGATGCCGGTGTTGATCGGGCCATGCGCGTTGGCGTAGCGCAGGCGCACGCGATAGCGGCCGCCACGCGGCGCCGTCCAGTGGCGCGGCCAGTCGCCGGCGACCATGCGCGTATCGCCGGCGCAAACGGTGGGCGAAGGCAGCGATTCGAGGCCGTCGGCCTCCATGCGCACGACGCTCATGCAGTGCGTGGCGTGATCGGCCGGCAAGGCCACGTCGAGCGTGGCCGCGTCCGCCTGCGCGAAGCGGTGCCCGTCGACGTACAGCCGCGCGTGGGCGGGCAGGGCGACCCGCCAGCCCGCGTCGGCACGCACCGGTTGCGGTGCGTCTGGCGTCGGCGGCGAAACGCGCGCGCCAGCGCTCGCCGGCGCCGCGGTCGAGGCCTCGCGTGCGACCAGCCGTACCGTCGTGGTGTTGCCCTGCGTGCGCGTGGTGCCGGCGACCAGCAGGTTGCCCGCGATCCGCGCGGGCCGCCGCAGCACGACGCGGCGATCGCCGAGGTCGAGCGCGATGTCCCGGCGCGCGCCGAACAGCATCGGCACCAGCTCCGCCGGAAGCTTCGGCGCGACGCGGCCATCCCCACCGACGCCGAACACGCCGCCGATCACCATGTCGAGGTAGCCCGCGACCGACCAGAGCTGGCGCGGCGAATCGACCACCGGTCCCGACAACGCGCCGTCGTCGACGTGCGTCGCCTGCGTCGCCAGTTCGAAGTTCTCCATGTTCGACCCGGCCAGCGCGGCGCCGCGCATCAGCGAGCGAACCTCGAAGGCGATGCGCGCGGGATCGTCGACGCGGCGCGCGGCACGCAGCGCGTAGGCGCTGACGAAGGGCCAGATCGCACGGTTGTGGTAGATCGGCACGTCGGCGCGCTGCGGCCAGATGACCGGGCTGCCCGCTTCGGTCGTCGGGTAATGCGCCAGGGACTGTCGCGCGCGTTCCGCCGGCGCGATGCCGCTGTCGATCAGCAGCGCGATGCCGAGCAGGTCGTAGGCCTCCGCCGGCGCCGGGTTGTCCGCCGCGCCGAGCCAGCTCGCGTACAGGCCGCGGTCGGCGCGCCAGAAGCGTGCGTCGATCGCCTTCGCCAGCGCGGCGGCCTGGCGCGCGTAGTCGCCGGCGCGCGGATCGCGACGCTGCCGCGCCATGCGTTCGGCCAGCCGCAGCGCGTCGTAGTGCAGCACGTTGGTCGACAGCGCGAACGATTCGGCGATATAGGTCACATCGCGCGCCGTCCACGCCGGGTAGCTCTGCTCACGCCAGTCGAGGAAGGAGGTCTCGCCGCGGTAGAGGCCGATCCCGGGGTCGAATGCGTAACGCCGGTCCTGCGCCAGCGTGTCGGTGAGCGCGCGCCAGGTCTCGTCGGCGAAGGCGCGGTCGTCGAGCAGGTGACGCGCGGCAAGGAACCACACCACGCGGTCGGTGCTCACCGGCCAGCTGCCGCCCGAGCCCGTGTCCTGCGCGACGTACAGGCCCTGCGGCACGCCCGGCGCCCGTATCGTCGAGAGCTTGAAGCGCAGCGAGGTCTTGGTGCGTTCCGGATCGAGGCGCGCGAGCGCGAGGTCGGCGGAGAAGGACAGGTCGCGCGTCCAGACGTAATGCCACTTCTCGCCGGTCTCGAAGCAGCGGCAGAGGAGTGGTTGCTGGTGGTTGAAGCCCCAGTCGGTGATCGCGTCGACCTTGTCCTGCGCGAGTTCCTGCTGGGCGAGCGCGAACAGGCCGTCGAACAGCGGGCTGGCGGTCTCGCTGCGCAGGGGCTGCGCGGCGATCGCGCGGTCGCCGGCGGGCGAATGCAGCAGGTAACCCTCCGCGCGCGGCTCGACCGATGCCGTCTGGCCGCGCCACGACAGCGCGTCGTGCCAGGCTGTGTCGGGTGCGGGCGGGGCGGCCAGCGCCGCGCCGGTGGCGGCCATCAGCAGGAAGGCGTGCAGCATCGGACCAGGTGACTCCTTCTTCCGCGACGTCGCGACCGGCCACGCCCGGGTCGGAGCGCTGGCATGGTAGTCAGCGGTGCGCGCGCACAAGGCGATCCTGCAAACGTATTCATCGCCATGGACCGGATGGCACGGTCCATCGCCGCGCGTCGCGTGGAATAGTGGCCGCCCTGACGGCGCAACGAGGCGCCCGCACGATCCTGGGGCAAGGAACTGATGGCGACGAACCGCTGGTGGCGCGGCGCGGTGATCTACCAGATCTACCCGCGCAGCTTCCTTGATACGAACGGCGACGGCATCGGCGATCTTCCGGGCATCATCGACAAGCTCGATTACGTCGCCAGCCTCGGCGTCGATGCGATCTGGATCTCGCCGTTCTTCAAGTCGCCGATGGCCGACTTCGGCTACGACATCGCCGACTACCGCGACGTCGATCCGCTGTTCGGCACGCTCGAGGACTTCGACCGCCTGCTCGCCAAGGCGCACCGGCTCGGCCTCAAGGTGATGATCGACCAGGTGCTCAGCCACACTTCGATCGAGCATGACTGGTTCAGGCAGAGCCGCGAATCGCGCGATGGCGACAAGGCCGACTGGTATGTCTGGGCCGATGCGCGCCCCGACGGCACGCCGCCCAACAACTGGCTGTCGATCTTCGGCGGCGTCGCCTGGCAGTGGGAGCCGCGGCGCGGCCAGTACTTCCTGCACAACTTCCTCGCCTCGCAGCCGGACCTGAACTTCCACCACCCGGACGTGCGGGCCGCGCAGCTGGACAACGTGAAGTTCTGGCTCGACCGCGGCGTCGACGGCATGCGCCTGGACGCGATCAATTTCTGCTTCCACGACGAGCAGTTGCGGGACAACCCGCCCAAGCCCGCCGAACTGCGCACCGGCCGCGGCTTCAGCCCCGACAATCCCTACGCGTTCCAGTACCACTGGCACAACAACACGCAGCCGGAGAACCTCGGCTTCCTCGAGGACCTGCGCGCGCTGATGGACCGCTACCCCGACGTGGCCGCGCTCGGCGAGATCTCGTCGGAGGATTCGCTGGCGACGACCGCCGAGTACGTCGGCGACAGGCGCCTGCACATGGGCTACAGCTTCGAGCTGCTCACCGACGACTGCAGCGCCGCGTACGTGCGCAACACGGTCGAGACGCTCGAGGCGAAGATGCCGCACGGCTGGCCGTGCTGGGCGATCTCCAACCACGACGTGCGCCGCGCGGTGACGCGCTGGGGCGGCGATGCGGCAGACGACGCGCTCGCGCGCCAGCTCATCGCGCTGGTGTGCTCGCTGCGCGGTTCGGTGTGCCTGTACCAAGGCGAGGAGCTCGGCCTGCCCGAGGCCGACGTGCCCTACGAGCAGTTGCAGGATCCTTACGGCATCGCGTTCTGGCCGACCTTCAAGGGCCGCGACGGCTGCCGCACGCCGATGCCGTGGAACGGTGGCGCGCAGGCCAGCTTCAGCGAGGGCTCGCCGTGGCTGCCCGTGCCGGCGGCGCACCGCGAGCGTTCGGTCGCGCGGCAGGAATGCGATCCGTCCTCGGTGCTGCACGCGACGCGCCGGTTCCTGCGCTGGCGCCATGGCCAGCCGGCGCTGGTGGAAGGCGACATCCGCTTCCTCGACACGCCCGAGCCGGTGCTGGCGTTCGTGCGTCGCGGTGGCGGCCAGTCGCTGCTGGCGGTGTTCAACCTGTCGGCGGACGACGTCGAGTGGACGCTGCCGCCCGAGTGCACCATCGCGTACGTCAAGGACGGGCACGGGCTGCAGGAAGGACGCATCGACGCGCGGCGCCTGCGGCTGCCGCCGCGCGGTTGCTTCTATGCCTGCCTCGGCTGAGGCGCGCACGAAGGCAAAAACAAGGGCGCGGCGCTGGCTCGCCGCGTTGCTGCTGGCGGCGCCGCCGCTCGCGCTGGCGGCGCCGGCCACGCGGGCCGAATGCGATGC
>JABFWF010000070.1 GCA_013362405.1 Lysobacter sp.
GGCCTGCTGTAGACGCCGGGGCCAGTCGCGGCCAGGACCGCTGCCGGCGCGCAGGCGGGAGCCCGTCGGCATGACCTCATGGCCAACGGTCGATTGACGCCGGCCCGCCCCGAGACCGCATCCTGACCGGGTTTTTACGAATGCGCGCCCACGCTCCGGCGCACCACCCACGCGTGCGGCCGACCGCCTTGCCGGTCCGGCCGCCTTCGGAGGACCGCATGAAGCCCATCCCGCTCCTGCTGCTGGCGCTGCTGCTGTTCAGCGGCGTCGTCCATGCGCATGAGGCCGAGCTGCTCAACGTGTCGTACGACCCGACCCGCGAGCTGTACGCGGACGTCAACCGTGCGTTCGCCGCGCAGTGGAAGCAGCAGACCGGGCAGGCGCTGACCATCCGGTCCTCGCACGGCGGCTCCGGCAAGCAGGCGCGCGCGGTGATCGACGGGCTCGAGGCCGACGTGGTGACGCTCGCGCTCGCCGCCGACATCGACGCCATCGCCGAGAAGGGCAAGCTGCTGCCGGGCAACTGGCAATCGCGGCTGCCACACAACAGCGCGCCCTACACCTCGACCATCGTGTTCCTGGTGCGCAAGGGCAATCCGAAGGGCATCCATGACTGGGGTGACCTGGCGCGCCCGGGCATCGCGGTCGTCACGCCGAATCCGAAGACGTCCGGCGGCGCGCGCTGGAACTACCTCGCGGCGTGGACCTGGGCATCGCAGCAGTACCACGATGGCGCGAAGGTGCTCGACTACATGGCGCGGCTGTTCCGCAACGTGCCGGTGCTCGACACCGGCGCGCGCGGCGCGACGACGACGTTCGTGGAACGCGGCCTCGGCGACGTCCTGATCGCCTGGGAAAGCGAGGCGCTCCTGACGCTGGAAGACGCCTCGACGCGCGGCAGGTTCGACATCGTGCGGCCGTCGATCAGCATCAAGGCCGAGCCGCCGGTGGCGTGGGTCGACCGCAATGTCGCCCGGCACGGCACCGCGAAGGCCGCCGAGGCCTACCTGCGCTTCCTCTACACGCCGCAGGGGCAGGCGCTGGCGGCGCGCCACTTCTACCGTCCGTCCGAACCGGGCGAGGTGCCCGCCGCCCTGCTCGCGCGTTTTCCGCCGATGAAGCTGGTCACCATCGACAGCGCCTTCGGTGGCTGGAAGAAGGCGCAGGCCGTGCATTTCGCCAACGGCGGCCTGTTCGACCGCATCTACCGTCCGGAGCGCTGACACCGGCGATGGCCTCCGTCCCCCGCCCCTGGCTGGCGCGTTCCGCGCGCTGGCGCCCACCCCTGCCGGGTTTCGGACTGAGCCTCGGGCTCGGCGTCGCCTGGCTCGGTCTCGTCGTGCTGCTGCCGCTGGCCGCGCTCGCGGTGCACGCCGCGGGGCTCGGCCTCGACGGCTGGCTGCATGCGTTGCGCGACGCGCGCGTGCGCGCCGCCCTCGAGCTGAGTTTCGGCGCCTCGCTGCTGGCGGCGCTGATCGCTTCGTGCGCGGGCGCGCTGGTCGCGTGGGTGGTGGTGCGCTATCGCTTCCCCGGCCGGCGCCTGCTCGATGCGCTGGTCGACCTGCCCTTCGCGCTGCCGACCGCCGTGGCCGGCATCTCGCTCACTTCGCTGTATTCGGCGAACGGCTGGCTCGGCCGCTGGCTGGAGCCGTATGGCATGCAGGTCGCCTATACGCGGGCCGGCATCGTGGTCGCGCTGGTGTTCGTCGGCATTCCGTTCGCGGTGCGCACGCTGCAGCCGGTGCTGGAAACGCTCGGCCGCGAGCCCGAGGAGGCGGCCGCGTCGCTCGGCGCCACCCGGTTCACGACCCTGCGCCGCGTGGTGCTGCCCGAACTGCTACCGGCGCTGCTGACCGGATTCGCGCTGGCGTTCGCCCGCGCGGTGGGCGAGTACGGCTCGGTGATCTTCATCGCCGGCAACCTGCCCTACCGCACGGAGATCGCTCCGCTGCTGATCACCATCCGGCTGGAGGAATACGACTACCCCGGCGCGATCGCGATCGCGGCGTTGCTGCTGGTCGCATCCTTCGCGTGCCTGCTCGCGCTCAACCTGGTCGCCGCGCGCATCACCCATGGCGGCCGTGATGACTGACGAGGCGATGGCCAAACCGCGCGCGCCGCGCGATCCGCTCGCGGCCCCCGCCTGGCTGCGCTGGCTGCTGATCGCGGCCGCCATGCTCGTGCTGCTCCTGTTGCTGGTGTTGCCGCTGGCCATGGTGCTGGGTGCCGCGTTCGCCAAGGGCATCGGCGTGTGGTGGGCGGCGCTGCGCGAGCCCGACGCGCTGGCCGCGCTGCGGTTGACGCTGTTCACCGCGGGGATCGTGATACCGCTCAACGCGCTGTTCGGCGTGCTCACCGCGTGGGCGGTGACCCGGTTCGAATTCCGCGGCAAGGGCGTGCTGCTGGCGCTGATCGACCTGCCGTTCGCGGTGTCGCCGGTGGTGGCCGGCCTGTGCCTGGTGCTGCTGTTCGGATCGCACGGCTGGTTCGCCGGCTGGCTCGCCGCGCACGACCTCAAGATCCTGTTCGCGCGGCCCGCCATCGTGCTGGCGACGCTGTTCATCACCTTCCCGTTCGTCGCGCGCGAGCTCATCCCGCTGATGGAGCAGCAGGGTGCCGACGAGGAACTGGCCGCGCGCTCGCTCGGCGCCGGCGCGTGGACGATGTTCCGCCGCGTCACGCTGCCCAACATCAAGTGGGGCCTGCTGTACGGCGTGCTGCTGTGCAGTGCGCGCGCGATGGGCGAGTTCGGCGCGGTGTCGGTGGTGTCCGGCCACATCCGCGGCCTGACCAACACGCTGCCGCTGCACATCGAGATCCTCTACAACGAATTCGACACGACGGCCGCGTTCGCCGTCGCCTCGCTGCTGGCCGGGCTGGCGCTGGTGACGCTGGTCGTCAAGTTCTGGCTGGAGGCGCGCCATGGCGAAGCCTTGGCGCGCGCGCATCGGCGACCGACATGACCGACCACGCGAGATCGCGCCCGGTCCGCTTCCATCCGACACGCCGATGCCCGGCGCGCGGTGTTCCATCCGCGTCCCGGCGCGGCTGGACGCACGCCCTTCCGACGCGATCGCCCACACCCACCGCCCTTGACCCCACTGCATGGACCTGCGCCTCCGCCAGCTGAGCAAGCACTACCCCGGTGTCGCCGCGCTCGACGACATCGACCTGGAGATCGCCTCGGGCGAGCTTGTCGCACTGCTCGGGCCTTCCGGCTCGGGCAAGACCACGCTGTTGCGCGTGATCGCCGGCCTGCTGCACCCGGATGCCGGGCAGGTGTTCTTCGGTGAGGTCGATGCCACCCGGCTCAGCCTGCGCGAGCGCAACGTGGGCTTCGTGTTCCAGCACTATGCGCTGTTCCGCCACATGCGCGTGGCGGAGAACATCGCCTTCGGCCTGCGCAGCCGGCCACGCCGCACGCGCCCGGACAAGGCGACGATCGCGCGCCGGGTGAACGAACTGCTGGGGCTGATCCAGCTGCCCGAATACGGCGACCGCTATCCCGAGCAGCTCTCCGGCGGACAAAAGCAGCGCGTCGCGCTGGCGCGCGCGCTCGCCATCGACCCGAGCGTGCTGCTGCTCGACGAACCCTTCGGTGCGCTCGACGCGAAGGTGCGCGTCGAACTGCGGCGCTGGCTGCGCGAGCTGCACGAGCAGACCGGCCAGACGACGCTGTTCGTCACCCACGACCAGGAGGAAGCGCTGGAACTGGCGGATCGCGTGGTGGTGATGCGCGAAGGCCGGATCGAGCAGGTCGGCACGCCCGATGCGATCTACCGCCAGCCGGCGTCGGCCTTCGTGTTCGAGTTCATCGGCCGCGCGAACTGCCTCGAGGGCGAGGTGCGCGCGGGACGGTTCCATGTCGACGGCAGTCCGCTCGCGCTGTCGGCGGAGGACGTGAAGGAGGGACGCGCACGGATGTTCGTGCGTCCGCACGACCTCGTCCTGGCCGACGACGACGGCGCGCTGGCCGCGCGCGTGCTCGCCGTGCATCGCCGCGCCGACCGCATCACCGTCGAACTCGCCGCCGAACGCCAGGAACGCGTGCTCGAGCTGGACCTGCCGGCGAGCCCCGACACGGTGCCGCCGGCGCCCGGGCGCACCGTCGGCGTGCAGGCGCTGCGCCATCGCCTCTATCCCGCCTGACCGGCCCGGGAGGGCCCGCGGGGCGCGGGCGTAGAATGCGCGCATGAGCTACCCCTTCACCCGCCTGCGGCGGATGCGCCGCGACGAGTTCTCGCGCCGGCTGATGCGCGAGACGGTCCTCACCGCCAACGACCTGATCTATCCCGTCTTCGTGCACGAGCTGGCGGGGCGCGCGCCGGTCGGCTCGATGCCCGGCATCGAGCGGTTGTCGATCGACGCGCTGCTGCGCGTGGCCGAGCAGGCGAGCGAGCTGCGCGTGCCCGCGCTGGCGCTGTTCCCGGTCACCGCACCGTCGGCCAAGTCGCTCACCGCCGAGGCCGCGTGGGACGACGAGGGCCTGTGCCAGCGCGCCGTGCGCGCGCTGAAGGAACGCTTCCCCGACCTCGGCGTGATCACCGACGTCGCGCTCGACCCCTACACCTCGCACGGCCAGGACGGCCTGGTCGACGAAAACGGCTACGTGCTCAACGACGAAACGGTCGAAGCGCTCGTGCAACAGGCGCTGTCGCATGCGCGCGCCGGCGCCGACGTGGTCGCGCCGTCGGACATGATGGACGGCCGCATCGGCGCGATCCGCACCGCGCTCGAGCAGGATGGCCACGTCCACACCCGCATCCTCGCCTACAGCGCGAAGTACGCGTCCGCTTTCTACGGCCCGTTCCGCGATGCGGTCGGCTCCGCCGGCGCGCTGGGCAAGGGCAACAAGTCCAGCTACCAGATGGATCCGGCCAACACCGACGAGGCGCTGCGCGAGGTCGCGCTCGACCTCGACGAGGGCGCCGACATGGTGATGGTCAAGCCGGGCATGCCCTACCTCGACATCGTGCGCCGCGTGAAGGACGAGTTCGGCGTGCCGACCTTCGTCTACCAGGTCAGCGGCGAGTACGCGATGCTGCGCGCGGCCTTCCAGAACGGCTGGCTGGACGAGCGCGCCTGCGTGCTGGAGGCGCTCACCGGCATCCGCCGTGCCGGCGCCGACGGCGTGTTGACCTATTTCGCGCTACAAGCGGCGCAGTGGTTGCGCGAGATGCACTGACACACGACAGGGAGAGCCCGAATGAAGCGTTACGCGGTGATCGGACATCCGGTATCCCACTCGCTCTCGCCGCGCATCCACGCGGCGTTCGCGCGCCAGGTGGGCATCGCGATGGAGTACGTCGCGATCGACGCCGAGGACTTCGACGCCGCGCTGCGTGACTTCGAGGCGGCCGGCGGCGTCGGCGCGAACGTGACCCTGCCGCACAAGCCGCGCGCGGCGCAGCGGTGCGCGACGCTCAGCGAGCGCGCCCGCCGCGCC
>JABFWF010000137.1 GCA_013362405.1 Lysobacter sp.
GCTGGCGCCGGTCGCACCGGCCAAGCCTGCCAGCATGCCGTCGAAGCCGTGTCCCAGCGCGGCGCAGGCGACGCCGCAGCATTGCGCGTGCGCCCACAGGCGTTCGCCGGCGGCATGCACCGGCGTGCCCGGCGCCGCCGGGTGGATGGGCCGCAGCGCGAATCGCAGCACCACTTCGCGCACGGCATCGCGCCCCAGCCGGACCACCGCCTGCGACAGGCTGCGCAGCGGCTCGCCGTTCCCGTAGTAGGCGCTGCCTGCCATGCGGATGATCGCGCCGGCGAGCACCGAGTCGCGCGCGGCGATCCTGGCCACTGCCGCCATGCCGGCGCGGTCCTCGCGCAGGGCCTGCAGCAGTTGCGGCACCACCGCCGGCAGGCGCGGCAGGCGCAGCGCGTCGAAGCCGCTCCCGTCGGATGCGGCGCGCAGCCGCGCGAGGAAGCCGGCGGTCTGGGCTTCGGAAAAGGGCTCCGGCCGGGCGAGCGCATTCGCCAGGAAGCGGGCGCGCACCCGCGCGACCTCCTCGTCCGCGATGCCGCATGCGTCGCCGCCGCAGTCGATGGGCGATGCCGCCTCCGGCGTGGCGGGTAGCGGAGCGGGTGAAGCGGGGCGCAACCAGCGGGACAGGAAGCCAACCATGGCAGCCGACGCGAGGAGCCTTTGGGCGATATCGGCAGTCCGCCGCCGGCCTTGAGCGGCTCAGCGCAGCAGGAGCAGGGTGGCCAGCCCGAGGAACGAGAAGAAGCCCATCACGTCGGTGACCGTGGTGAGGAAGATCGTGCTGGCGAGCGCGGGATCGAAGCCGAGCCGGCGGATGCCGAGGGGGATCAGCACGCCGGCCGTCGCGGCGGCGAGCTGGTTGATCAGCAGCGCGGTGCTGATGACCGCGGTGAGCCCCCAGTCGCCGAACCACAACTGCACGACGACGCCGAGGATGAGGTCGAGGCCGAGCGCGGTCAGGCTGGCGACCTTGAGCTCCTTCCACAGCAGCGTGAGGTAGTTCGAGAAGCCGACCTGGCCCAGCGCCAGTCCGCGCACCATCAGCGCCAATACCTGCGTGCCCGCGTTGCCGCCCATGCCGGCGACGATCGGCATCAGCACGGCGAGCGCGACGATCTTCTGGATCGTGCCCTCGAAGCGGCCGACCACCCACGAGGCGAGGAAGGCGGTCGCGAGGTTGATCGTCAGCCACAGCAGCCGGCGGCGGGTCGCGCGCAGCACCGGGCTGAACAGGTCCTCCTCCTCGTCGAGGCCGGCGGCGGACAGCGCCTGGTGTTCGGCCTGTTCGCGGATGATGTCGACGACGTCGTCGATGGTGATGCGACCGAGCAGGATGTTGTTGTCGTCCACGATCGGCGCGCTGAGCCAGTCGTGGTCGGAGAACTGGCGCGCGACGCTGCCTTCGGATTCCTCGACGCCGATCGCCGGCTGCGTGTCGTCGATCAGCCGGTTGACCGGCGTGTTCGGCTCGCTGGTCAGCAGCGCCTGCAGCGCGATGCGGCCGAGGTACTGGTGGCGGCGGCTGACCACGTAGAGATGGTCGGTGTGGTCGGGCAGCTCGCCGCGCAGGCGCAGGTAGCGCAACACGACGTCGACCGTGGTGTCGGTGCGTACCGTCACCACGTCGGGGTTCATCAGGCGGCCGGCGGTGCCCTCGTCGTACGACAGCACCTGCTCGAGGCGCTCGCGGTTGTCGCGGTCCATCGACTTGAGGACCTCGTCGAGCACCGTGTCCGGCAGGTCCTCGACCAGGTCGGCGAGGTCGTCGATGTCGAGGTCCTCGACGGCGGCGACGATCTCGTCCGGATCCATGTCGGCGAGCAGGCCTTCGCGCACTTCGTCGCCGACGTGCAGCAGCACCTCGCCGTCGTCCTCGGGATCGACCAGGCCCCAGACGATGGTGCGCTGCGCGGGCGGCAGCGATTCGAGCAGGTTGCCGATCTCGGCGGGCGCGAGCGAGTTGACCAGCCGGCGCACCGGGCCGAGGCGGCCGCTGTCGAGCGCGTCGGAAAGCAGACGCAGCTGGCGCGCGGTCTTGTCGTGGCGGACGGCTTCGGCCATGGAGGACTTCCGTTGGCGCGTCGCGGCACGAGGGGCGCGACAGACGTGCTGGTCAGAGCAGGGCGTTCATGGGGTGCATTATCGCCCGCGGTGCGCGGGTTTGCCCACCCTGCCTTGGTAGGAACGGCTTGCAGCCGCGAGCGCTTGCGCGGGTCCGCTGGGCGCGGGAGCTGCGTGAGCCGCGATCGTGGCGTCACGCGACGAATGCATGATCGCCCCGGCAAGACGCACGACGGCGAAACGTCCGCGGCTGCAAGCCGCTCCCGCGGGAGCCGTCGTCTGGCGGCTCAGCCCGCCGCGGCCAGCCGAGCCAGCTCGTCCGCCTGGCGTTCGCGCGCGAGCCGTTCGACCAGTGCATCGAGGCTGCCCTCGAGCACGTTCGGCAGGTCGTACAGCGTCAGGCCTTCGACGCGGTGGTCCGTGATGCGGCCCTGCGGATAGTTGTAGGTGCGGATGCGCTGGCTGCGGTCGCCGCTGCCGACCTGCAGCTTGCGGTCGGCCGCCTGCGCGGCCTCCCGGCGCGCGATCTCGTTCTCGACCAGCATCGCGCGCAGGCGCTTCATCGCCTTGTCGCGGTTGGCGTGCTGGCTGCGCTCGGTCTGCGATTCGACCACGATGCCGCTCGGCACATGGGTGATGCGGATCGCCGACTCCGTCTTGTTGACGTGCTGGCCGCCTGCGCCGGAGGAGCGGAAGGTGTCGACCTTGAGGTCGGCGGGATTGATGTCGACGGCGACGTCGCTGGCGTCCTCGGCGATGATCGCGACGGTCGCCGCCGACGTGTGGATGCGACCCTGCGATTCGGTCTCCGGCACGCGCTGCACGCGGTGCGTGCCGGATTCGAACTTGAGCTTCGAGTACGCGCCGCGACCTTCGATGCGCGCGACGACTTCCTTGTAGCCGCCGTGTTCGCCGGGACTGGCCGATTCGACTTCCACCTTCCAGCCCTGCCGCTCGGCGTAGCGCGCGTACATGCGGAACAAATCGCCGGCGAAGATCGCCGCCTCGTCGCCACCGGTGCCGGCGCGCACTTCGAGGTAGAGATTGCCCTCGTCGCGCTGATCCTTCGGGACCAGCTCGGCCATCAGCTCGGTCTCGAGCTCGGCGAGCCGCGCCTGCGCGCTGGCGATTTCCTCGGCGGCCAGTTCGCGCAGCTCCGGATCCGTGCGCATCGCTTCCGCTGCAGCGAGGTCATGGCGCGCCCGTGCTTCTTCGGCGAACGCGCGCGCCACCGGTTCGAGCTGGGCGAATTCGCGCGACAGCGTGCGGAAACGCTCGTTGTCGGCGAGCACGCCGGGGTCGGCGAGCAGGCGCTCGAGTTCCTCGCGGCGTTCGACCAGCGCTTCCAGCTTGCGGCGCAGGGCAGGGGTCATGGGATCGGTCGGAAAGAGGGGAAATGCCGGTCCGGGTGCGGCGGTGGATCTGCCTGTCCAACAGCAGGTCCCTCGCCACGCCCGGGGACGACAGCGGAAAAGGAAGCGCCGCTAAGGCTCGGCGCCGTCGCCGGCGTCGCCGGCCCGGGTTGCATCGGCGGCAGGAAAGAGCTTTTCCGCCGCACGCACCACCTCGGCATCGCCCTGCAGCGCGGCCTGGCGCAGCGCCGCGGTCGGCG
This sequence comes from Lysobacter sp., assembly GCA_013362405.1. Lineage (GTDB taxonomy): Bacteria > Pseudomonadota > Gammaproteobacteria > Xanthomonadales > Xanthomonadaceae > JABFWF01. Next base: position 3,674 of record JABFWF010000137.1, read on the forward strand.
CGTGCAGCAGGCGGTTGGTGAGCGCGTGCGCGAGGAAGTCGAGCACGGCCTGCGGATCCTGGCCGTTGGCGAGCTGCTGGCGCGCGCGCGCCAGCACCGCCGCGCGCGCATCCTCGCCGTGCGCGCGCAGGCGGCGCAGCGGTTCGGCATGCTGGCTGGCGAGCAGCGATTCGCGGAAGCGCGCGACCTGGAGGTCGACGATGGCCTCGGCCGCGTCTGCGGCTTCGCGGCGGCTGCGGCGGTTGTCCTCGACCACCTTCTCGAGGTCGTCCACGGTGTACAGGAAGGCGTCGGTCAGCCCGCTGACGTCGTGCGCGATGTCGCGCGGCACGGCAAGGTCGAGCAGCAGCATCGGCCGGTGCCGGCGTTGCGCGAGCGCGGCGGCGACCTGCTCGCGGTGCAGGATCGGCGTGCGGCTCGCGGTCGCCGAGAACACGATGTCGGCCTCGCCGATGTGGCGGTCGAGCTCGGCGAGCGGCAGCGCGACGCCGCCGTGGCGGCTGGCGAGTTCCTGCGCATGGAGCAGCGTGCGGTTGGCGACCAGCAGCCGTTTCACCTTCGCCTGCGCGAGGTGGCGCGCGACCAGTTCGATGGTCTCGCCCGCGCCGATCAGCAGCACCACCGAATCCTGCGGTCGCGCGAAGGATTCCTGCGCGAGGCGCACGGCGGCGGAGGCGACCGACACCGGATTGGCGCCGATGCGCGTGTCGGTGCGCGCGCGCTTGGCGGTGACGAAGGCCTGCTGGAACAACCGGTCGAGCTGGTTGCCGAGCGCGCCTGCCGCGCGGGCCGTGGCCCAGGCGTGCTTCACCTGGCCGAGGATCTGCGGCTCGCCGAGCACCAGCGAATCCAGCCCGGTGGCGACACGGAAAAGATGGCGCGCGGCATCGCCACCCTCGTGCCGGTACAGGTAGGCATGCAGGTCGTCGCCCAGTTCCGCGTGCGATGCCAGCCATTCGGCCAACGCGCCCGGCTCGTCGGCGACCGCGTAGAGTTCGGTGCGATTGCACGTCGACAGCAGCGCGGCCTCCTGCACGCCGGGCAGCGCCTGGAGCGCCGACAGCGCCTGCGGCAGCATGGCGTCGGCGAAAGCCACCCGTTCGCGCAGGTGCACCGGCGCGGTCTGGTGGTTGATGCCGAGGGCGACGAGCGTCATGCGGTGTCGGCGCGCTGCAGGGACGTGAAGGACGTTGCGCTAAGCTCGCGTTCGCGAGGGCCGCCATTCTACGGCCCGGTGGCGAGCGATGCCCGACCTGTTGCGTTCAGCCTTGTGTGCGTCGTGCGTGCTGCTGGCCCTCGTGGCCGCGACGCCGGCCGGCGCCGCGAAGGCGCGCAACGAGGACGCGCTGACCGCGACGCTGGCGGGCGAGTTCGCGCTGCAGGCAGGGCGCCTCGACGAGGCCGCGCGTTGGTACCTCGATGCCGCCCGCGCCACCCCCGGCGACGCCGGCCTCGCCGAGCGCGCCACCCGTATCGCCCTGTTGACCAGCGATTCCCGCCGTGTCGGCGCGGCGCTTGCGCTGTGGCGCCAGCGCGCGCCGGATGCACCCGCCATGCATGCGGCGGAGGTGATGCTGGCGTTGCGCCAGGACGACGCGCGCGCCGCGCGGCGCGGCCTGCAGGTGCTGTTCGCGCGCAAGGCCGGCGGGGCCGATGCCGGCTGGCGCTATGCGCTCGCCGCGCTCGGCAGCGGCGGCAAGGATCCGAAACTGGCCGCAAGGTTGCTCGGCGAG
>JABFWF010000055.1 GCA_013362405.1 Lysobacter sp.
GCGTTCGTTGCAGCCGTGTTGTCGGCCGTCGCGACTGGTCGGACCCCGGGTGGAATCAGCGCCGGGTCGAAGTGTCGGCGCGCGGCGGCGAGGGCAAGGCCGACCGAGCCGGCGCCGTCGAGCGCGCCGGTCGGCTGGCCGAGCGCGGCCCAGGCGGCGCGCAGCGCAGGCAGGGGATCGGCGCCCTCCACCGGCAACGCGGCCAGCGACTTCGACAGCTTGCGGCCCTCGGCATCGACGACGAGGGGCAGATGGGCGTAGCGCGGCATCGGCAGCCCGAGCGCGCGCTGCAGGAGGATCTGCCGCGGCGTGGAATCGAGCAGGTCGGCGCCGCGCACCACATCGGTGATGCCCTGCGCCGCATCGTCGACCACCACCGCGAGCTGGTAGGCCCAATAGCCTTCCGCGCGCCGCAGTACGAAATCGCCGACGTCACGCGCAACGTCCTGGACGAAGCGGCCCTGCACCGCGTCGTCGAACTCCACCATGCAGTCGTCCGGCACGCGGAAGCGCACCGCCGGATCCGTGCGCGCCGCATCGGCCGCGCACCGGCGGTGCACGCTGCGATCGACTGCCAGCACGCTGCGGCTGCAGTGGCAGACGAAGGCGTCGCCCTGGGCGAGCAGGCGTTCGAGCGCGGCCTGGTACAGCGCGGCGCGCTCGCCCTGGCGCACGACCGGCAGGTCGGATTCCAGCCCGAACGCCGCCAGCGTGCGCAGCTGCGCCTCCGCCGCGCCCGGCACCTCGCGCGGCGGGTCGACGTCCTCGATGCGCACCAGCCATTCGCCGCCGGCGTGGCGCGCCAGCAGCCAACTGCCGAAGGCCGCCAGCAGCGAGCCCAAGTGCAGCGGCCCGGTTGGCGAGGGCGCGAAACGCCCGCGATAGGGCTGGATGGAAGCTGTCGGGGATGACGTCATCGACTTGAAATCGGCAGGCGCCTGCCGCACCTTCATGCGGACGCCGCGCATGGTGCGCGGTCCGGACGGAATGCGCGCATGCTCAAGCGTCTCGTGTTGTTCCTGCTCACCAACCTGGCCGTGCTGGCCCTGGTCAGCGTGGTCATGTCGCTGCTCGGCGTCAATGCCAGCCAGTTCGGCGGCCTGCTGGTGATGGCGGCCCTGTTCGGTTTCGGCGGCTCGATCGTCTCGCTGCTGATGTCGAAATGGGTGGCGAAGACCTTCACCGGTGCGCAGGTGATCGAGACGCCGCGCAACGAGGGCGAGCAGTGGCTGGTCGCCACCGTGCGCCGGCATGCGGAAAAGGCCGGCATCGGCATGCCGGACGTCGCCGTCTACGACGCGCCCGAGATCAACGCCTTCGCCACCGGCGCCAACCGCAACCACGCGCTGGTCGCGGTCTCGACCGGCCTGCTGCGGGCGATGGACCGCGACGAGGCGGAAGCGGTGCTCGGCCACGAGGTCAGCCACGTGGCCAATGGCGACATGGTGACCATGGCGCTGCTGCAGGGCGTGCTCAACACCTTCGTGATCGTGCTGGCGCGTATCGTCGGCCGCGTGGTCGACGGCTTCCTCGGCGGCAACCGCGAAGGACCGGGCTTCGGCTACTACATCATCGTGTTCGTGCTGGAGATGGTGTTCGGGCTGTTCGCGAGCATGATCGCGATGTGGTTCTCGCGGCACCGCGAGTTCCGCGCCGACGCCGGCGGCGCCACGCTGGCGGGCCGCGACAAGATGATCGCGGCGCTCGAGCGCCTCGCCCAGACCTATGGCGCGAGCACGCTGCCCAAGCAGGTGGCGGCGTTCGGCATCAGCGGCGGCGTCGGCCGCGGTGTCCAGCGCCTGCTGATGAGCCACCCGCCGCTCGACGAGCGCATCGCCGCCCTGCGCAACGCGCCGCTCGACGGGCGCGCGGTGCGCGAGGGCGTGGTGGCATAAAAGACCTCGGTCCGGCGGAGTTCTTCCGCGCGACGTTCACAAAAAAGCCCGCATAAAGCGGGCTTTTTTGCTTCGCGGGGGTCCGGTCGAGGCACCCGGGACCGCTACTCGAAGTCGTAGTTCATCTCCGGCCCCGCGGGTGCGAGGAAGTAGCCCTCGACGTAGTCGATGCCGCTGGAGAACAGGATCGCCATGCTCGCCGCGTCCTGCACGAACTCGGCGATGCTGCGGATGTCGAGGCCGTGCACCTTGTCGGCGATCTCCCTGACCCGCTTCTGGTTGGCGGCATTCTTCGGCAGCTCTTCCATGAAGCTGCGGTCGAGCTTCACGAAGGCCGGGTCGAAGTGGGAGAGCAGCTGGAACGAGTCGAGGCCGGCGCCGAACTGCTCCAGCGCCACCCGGCAGCCGTGCTTCGCCACCGCGGCGACGAACTCCTGCGCCGCGCGCAGGTTGGTGAACACTTTCGACTCCGGCACCTGCAGCACCAGCTGGCTGCCGTCGACGCCGTGCGCGGCGAGCTGCTCGCCGATGAACCTGGGCAACGCCTCGTCGACCAGCGACGCCTGGGTGATCTTCACCAGCAGGGTGGTCGGCCTGCCCATGCGCACGCGCTCGCCGATCACCGCCACCGCGCGCTGCACCACCCAGCGGTCGATCTCCCACAGCAGGCCGTGCTCCTCGGCGATCTGCAGGAAGCTCAGCGGCGGCACCGTTTCGCCGGCGCCGGCATCCAGGCGCAGGTAGGTCTCGTACATCGCGCCGGGCTCGCCCTGCAGGCTGATCACGGGCTGGTAGTGCAGCAGGAAGCGGTTGTGGTCCAGCGCCTCGCGCAGGCGGCCGACCCAGGCCTGGATGCGTTCTTCCTCCGCGCGGTCCACCGCGCTCGGGTCGAAGATCTCGAACCGGTTGCCGCCGACGCCGATCGACGACTGCACGCCCTGGTTGGCCTTGGCCAGGACCTGGGTGACGCTGGCGATCTTCTCGCCGACCTGCACGCCGCCGATGCTGGCGGTGATCACGCTCGAGCGCTCGCCGATCTCGAACACGTGCGAGGCGAACGCTTCGCGGATGCCTTCGGCAAGCGCGGAGGTGACGGTATGGTCGCCGCGCATCAGCACGGCCAGGCTGTGCTCGCCGAAGCGGGCGGCCTGCGCGCTGCCATCCTCCAGCCGCGGGCCGAGCACGCCGCGCAAGCGTTCGGCGATGGCGGCGAGCACGGCGTCGGCGGTATCGAGCCCGATCTCCTGCAGCAGGCGCTGGTAATGGTCGGGTTCGAGCAGCAACAGGCCGTATTGCGCCTGGCGCTGCGCGGCGTCGGCCACCGCGTCCTCGAGCGCGCGCAGGAAGGTCGGGCGGTTGAGCAGGCCGGTGGTCTGGTCGCGCTGGCGCAGCTCCTCGACCTCGCGCGCGAGCTCGGGGTCGACCTCCTGCCGGCGGAACACCACCTGCAGGCACGGCTCGCCTTCGTACAGCGCGGAGGTGAACTCCATCACCGCGGGGAAGTCGTTGCCATCCAGGTCGCGCGCCTTGAGCTCGTAGCGCGGCGGCGGCGCCTCGCCCTTGCTCAGCGACTTGAGCAGCTGCTTGAAGCCTTCCACGTGCTGCGGAGCGACCAGGTCGAGCAGCGACATGCCCTCGATCTCGTCGAAGGACTCGTAGCCGAACATCTCGAGGTAGGCCGCGTTCGCGCGGATGTGCATGCCCTCGTGCACGTAGGCGATCGGATCGCGCGAGGACTCGATCAGCGCATCGCAACGGCGTTCGGTCTCGCGCACCTGCGCTTCCAGGCGACGCAGCGCGCGACGCGCGTCGAGGTCGGTCCATTCGGTCTTGACCACGCTCAGCAGTTGCTGCGGCTTGTGGCGCAGCGCGATGCCGCGCACGCCGCCGGCGAGCGCCTGGGTCAGGATGGCGTCGTCCACGTGCTCGGCCACGGCGACCACCGGCAGGTCCTTGCCGCTGGACTTGACCAGCTGCAGCACGCTGTCCATCGCGATCGTCTTGCCCTGCTGCGCGGCGAGCACGAGGTCGATCGCCTGCTGGCCGACCATCTCGACCATCTCCTCGTCCGACGCCGGGCGCAACGGCCGCACGGCGATGCCGGCGTTGCGCAGCATGCTGACGATGGCCTCGGCGTCTTCGACGCTGTCGTCGACGATCATCAGGCGCAGTGCGGTATCGGGGCCGTGCGGCATGCGTTTCTCCGTGTCGCCGGGTTTCTACACGATGGACGCTCCGGCGTCCATGCCGCTCACAGCGGGCGCTTGCCGGTGTCGCCGGGGACCTCGCGCACGAGCCGCGGCACGAGGTAACCGGGCAGGCGCGCCGCGAGCGCGCGGTGCAGCGCGCGGGCCTCCTCGTCGGGCACTTCGAAGTGGGCGGTGCCGGCCACGCGGTCCAGCTGGTGCAGGTAGTAGGGCAGCACGCCGGCGGCCCAGGCGCGCGCCGACAGCGCGGCGAGCGCATCGACTGAATCGTTCACCCCGCGCAGCAGCACCGCCTGGTTGAGCAGGCCGACGCCCGCATCGCGCAGCCGCGCCAGCGCGACGTCGACCTGCGCGTCGAATTCGTTGGCATGGTTGGCATGCAGCACGAAGGCGACCGGCCAGGGCAGGGCGCGCAGCCACGCGAGCAGTTCCGCGTCGACGCGCTCGGGCAGCACCATCGGCAGGCGGCTGTGGATGCGCAGGCGGACGACGTGCGGGATGGCGGCGAGCGCGGAAGAGAGCTCGGCGAGCTTGGCCGTGGCGAGCGAAAGCGGGTCGCCGCCCGAAAGGATGACTTCCTCGATGGAGGCATCGGCCGCGACCAGCGCCACCGCCTCGCGCCAGCCCTGCGCCGCGGCGGTCTCCTCCGCATAGGGAAAGTGCCGGCGGAAGCAGTAGCGACAGTGCACGGCGCAGCTGCCCGTCGCCACCAGCAGCGCGCGGCCGCGATATTTGCGGATCACGCCGGCGCCGGCGCGCGCGGCGGCGTCGCCCACTGCATCCAGGCCGAAGCCGGCCACGACGCGCTCCTCCTCGTCGAGCGGCAGCACCTGGCGCAGCAGCGGGTCGTGCGGGTCGCCGTGGCGCATGCGTGCGACGAAGCCGCGCGGAACGCGCAGCGGGAACTGCGCCGCCGCGGCGTCGGACATGCGTGCGGCGAGCTGCGGCAGGCCGACCAGGCCGAGCAGTTCGCGCGGGTCGCGCACGGCCTCGCGCCAAAGGCGTTTCCAGTCCGGGGCGCCGGCGTGCGGCGCCGCGGCGGGCTGCAGGGCAGGGGAGGCAGCGGGTATCATGGCGCGTCCGTATCACCGGATGCCGGCAGGCGCGACGCGCGGCCCGGCACCCCAAAGTCCTTCATTTTAGCCGTCCGCGCGACGGCCCAGCAGGAGAGTCCGATGGCCAGCCTTGGCATGAACGACGTGAAGACCGGTCAG
>JABFWF010000002.1 GCA_013362405.1 Lysobacter sp.
GCCGGAAGTGGGACTCGAACCCACACGCTTTTAAGGGCGGCGGATTTTGAGTCCGCTGCGTCTACCGATTCCGCCATTCCGGCGCGGAGCGGAAGTATAGACGAGCGGCTTCATCGGCCGCGCCGTGCGATGCCGGGCGGGGTGCCCGGCATCGCGGTCGGCCGACTCAGGGCGTGACCTTGCTGATGTGCGTGGCCCAGTTGCCGAGGCTGGTGCGGGTGCCGCCGCAGCTGCCGAACGGCGCCGTCATGTAGGTGGCGAGGGTGCAGGTCTGGTTGATGTATTCGCTGGCGATCCAGATGTCGCCGCCGTCGGCGACGGCCGCGCCGTAGTCGCCCCAGCGCGGGCGGCGGCTGAAGTCGCGATACTCGGTGAACCCGTCCTGCGGGCCCGCGCCGGCGGCGGCCGTGTGCACCGCGCCGGCGCCGAGGATCGCGTCGATGCCCGCATAGCCCGCGCTCGGATAGTCGTTCGGACCGACGAGGGTGAAGCCGATCACGCCGCGCCCGCTCGGCGTCACCGCGACCGCCGGATAGCCGAGGTTGGTGTCGGCCAGGCCGAGGATGCCGTCGAGCAGCGTCTTCGCCCGGAAGCTGGTGTCGCCCATCTGCGGCTGGATGATGTACCAGGCGACGCTGGCGCGGTGCGTGCCGTCGACGATCGCGTCGGTGTCGAGCGCACCCCACAGCTTGCCGTTCGCGTACACCACCTGCTGCATGCGCGAATCATTGACGTCGAGCCCGCCTTCCGGGCGCGATACGGGCGTGCCGGACGTGATGAACGCCCGGCAGGTTGCGTCGCCGAGGCACTGGCCGAGCGGGTAGTCGCCGGCCTTCTGCGTGGCGCGCGCGGGCACGCCGTAGGTGTGTACCGGCACGGTGAGCACCTGCAGCTGCACGCCGGAGCCATCGCCGTCCAGCGATGCGGTGCCGGTCAGCGCCCACACGCGGATGCGGTTGTCGGATCCGCTGCTGGTGAATACCGCGTCCGAGCTGAGCAGGTATTCGGTGCCGTTGCGCGTGGTCGCGTAGTTGCCGGCAGGCGAGGTTGCCGGCCACACCGTGAAGCCTGGCGCGAGGCCGTCGGTGCCGAGGTCGCGCAGGTAGGCGGGATCGGCGGTGTTGAACTGCACGTAGGTCGCCGGGCCGCCGGATACCAGGCTGGCCTTGGAGAGGGCGATGACCTGCGCGCCGGTGAAGCCGTCGGCGAACAGCGGGAACTCGTTGGTGGTGAGGTAGATGCCGTTGGCATCGGCGCCGATATGCGGGTAATCGCCGAGGCAGGGGCCGCCCGGGCAATGGTGGTTCGGCGTGCTGTCGCTGCCGTCGTTCTGCACCGGCAGCCTGTAGACCGTCCAGCTGCCCAGCGGCGAGGCGCCGCTGCTCACGGCGATGTCCAGGTGGTTGGTGCCGCTCAGCGCGGACGTGGTGCCCACGTGGTCGAGCGTCAGCACGACCAGGAACCAGCGCTGGGTGTCGGCGTCGAAATAGGCGACCGGATCGGTGATCGTGGGGCCGCGCGCGCCGGTGGAGCGGTCGATCGCGGCGGCATAGCCATAGAAGGTGTTGAGGTCGACGACCGCGGTCTGGGGAACGCCGGCGGTGTCGAACACGCGCACCACGTCGTTCACCGCTTCCAGCACGTAGCCGTTGCCGACGGCGAGCGCCTGGTCGGGTGGTTCCACCGAGAACTGCTTGCCGCCGTTGGCCAGGCGCTGGTTGCGGAAGTTGAGCCCATCGAAATGCACGCCGAGGCCGGGGTTGGACTTGGCCTTCTTGCCGGCGTTCACCGAGGCGCCATGGCCGGTGGTCGGCGCGATCGTGCGGTTGATCTGCGTCGACGTGCCATAGCTGCCACCGTCTTCGCCCCCGGAGAGGGCGCTGTCGAACTCGGGATCCTGCAGCGCGTCGCTGCCGGAAGGCAGGTTCTGCAGGCTGGCGCTGCCGCTGGGCACGAGGCGGCCGGGGACGCCGGCGTGCGCGGCGAACGCGAGCGCCGGCAGCAGCGCGGCGGCGAGCGCGGAGGTCATCAACGGGCGGTTGTTCATGGGCGACTCCTGGGGGAGGGAGGGGGCCGGCACCACGCGCACCTGCCGCCGGCGCCTGCCGTCGGCCGCGCCTCGGCGCCGGCCCGGTGCTGGCCCCTGGATCGCAAGGGCCATAACCAGGCAACGGCACGCCTGCCGTGTGGCGGTCAGCCGCCAGGCGGGTGAATGTGCGAACGCAACGCGCCCGCGGAAAGACTCACGCAGGAATCACGATGCTGGATGCGATGACGCGCTCAGGCGTCGGTACAGAGCGTCTTCGCCGCGCGCACGTACCACTCGTCGCCGGCCGGCAGGAAGGTCGTGCAGTGGTCCATCGGCCCCTTGTAGATGTGCAGGGAGATGGCGATGCCGTCGGGGCTGGCGTTGCGGATGGTGTGGAACTCGTGCGGCGGGATCAGGCTGCCGGCGCTGCCGGGGCCCGCGTGCATGCCACCCGCGGCGCGGAAGCGGCAGCGGTCGCCGGCGCGCTCGAGCAGTTCGTACTGCACGATCTCCAGCTCGCCGTGCCACACGCCTTCCACGCACCACAGGCCCGCGTGGTCGTGCACCGGCGTGCCCTGGCCGGGTGCCCACGTCATCGCGACGACGCTGTAGCCGTGCGCGCCGCTGCGATAGAGCTCGCGGCGCGCGTAATGGTCGGTGATGGGTTCGTGCACGCATTCCGGCAGCCGCACGTCGCGGTCGCGGATCAGCCGGCACATCGCGTTGCGCAGGGCGGCGGTGACCGCGTGCTCGTCGCCGGCCACCACCGCCGCATCGACCGCATCGACCAGCTTGTCCTGGCCGGGAAAGTCGAGGCGGGGGGCGACAGTCGCATCGTTCATGGCCTGATTCTAAACCGGAATAAGGCCGATGGCGGCGCGCGTTTCGCGTATTGCCGGTTACTGTTGGACGCAGCGGCACCTGCTTTCACGCCACGTACCCGGAACGGAATCCCGCGCAGCGCGGGACGCCAGGGAGGCGGTGATGGCGTGTCGGGAAAGCGGGCGCTACAGCTCCGCCAGGAACCCGCCGACGGCCGCCCCGAAGCGCTCGATGTCGACCAGGAAGGCATCGTGTCCCTGCGGCGAGGGCAACGGCAGGAAACGCGCGTCGGCGCCGCCCGCGCGCAGGCCGTCGGCGATCTGCTCCTGCTGCTGCAGCGGGAACAGGATGTCGGTGTGCACGCCGATCGCCAGCGCCTTTTCCACGCGGATGCGCGCGAGGCCACGCATGGCATCGCCACCGCCATGTTCGGCCATGTCGAACCAGTCCATCGAGCGGCTGAGGTAGAGGTAGCAGTTCGGGTCGAAACGGCGCACGAAGCGGCGCGCGTGCGCCTCGAGGTAGCTTTCGACCTCGAACTCGAGCCCGAACGGATCCTCGTCGTCGCGTCGATCGGATTCGAGCCGCACGCGGCCGAAGCGCCCGTCCCATTCCAGCGCCGAGCGGTACGTGATCACGCCGAGCTTGCGCGCCATGCGCATGCCGGCCTCGGGGTAGCTTGCGTCGTCGTAGCGGCCTTCGTCCCAGCTCGGATCGAGCCGGATCGCCTCGCGCTGCAGCGAGCGGATCGCGATCGAGAACGGCAAGGCCCGCGCGCTCCCGGAAATGTTGACGTGGCTGCGCGCGATGCCGGGACGACGCAGCAGGAAGGCGAGCGCGCTCATGCCGCCCATCGAATTGCCGATGACGCAGGCAACGCGTTCGATGCCGAGCGCGCGCACGACCGCGAACGCGGCGTCGGCGCCGTCCTCGATCGACAGCTCGGGGAAATCGAGGCGATAGGCTTCGCCGGTCGCCGGGTCGATCGATGCGGGGCCCGTCGAACCCTTGCAGCTGCCGAGCGAATTGACGCAGACGACGAACCAGCGATCGGTGTCGATCGCCTTGCCGGGGCCGAGCATGCCCTCCCACCAGCCGGGTTCCGGGTTGGCTTCGTTCGCGGCCGCATGCGCATCGGGCGACAGGCCGGTGAGGATCAGGATCGCGTTGTCGCGCTTTGCGTCGAGCGTGCCCCAGGTTTCGTACGCGATGCGCGCGCCGTGCAGCATGCCGCCGCGCTTCATCGGGAAGGGCGAGGGCAGGGCGAGGAAGCGGGTGCCGGGCGGGATGAACTCGGTCATGCGGGAGGTCCGTCGTCCTGCAGGCGATGCGCTACGTGGCGAGTCCGCGATTTTCGCAGAAGACGACGGTCTGCGCGGCGCGATGGCGCCCTGCCGGCGCCTATTCCCGCACGTGGTCGATGGCGAGCGTGGCCGGCTTCGATGCGGGCAGCGCCACCCGCACCGGTGCGGATTCGAGGTCGCCCGCCTGCGGCATCGCGTCGCCGGCCTGCGAGACGCGGGCGACGAGTTCGACCTCGCGCTGCGCGGAGAGCTTGCCGGTCGGCATTGGGCTGTCGCCGTCGTCGAGCGTCGCGGTGAAGGGCAGCTCGCGTGCGGCATGGCGCTCGACCGCGATGGGCATCGGCGGCCCGCCCGGCATGCGCGCGATCACGAAGACGCTGGCGTCGGGCCCGACGCGCGCGGCGAGCTTCGGGTCCAGCCGTACCTGCACGGCGAGCGACGCGGCATTTGCAGGCGCGGCGGATGCGGGCAGCGGTGGCATCCCCGCGGCCGCGCGCGCGGCGTCGACCTGCTCGCGCAGCGGCACCGCGGTCTTCGCGTCGACCTCCGCGAGCAGTGGTTCCCAGGTCTTCGCCGCATCCGCGGCCTGGCCGGCCTGGCGCTGCGCCACGCCGAGCAGCCAGCGCGCGCGCTGGTGGCGTGGCTGCACCTCCAGCGCGTGCCTGAGCCAGGCGACCGATCGCGCGTCGAAGCGGCGTTGCGGATCGGCGAGCGCGCTCGCCTCGGCGGCTTCGGCGAGTACGTCCGGATCGTCCGGCGCCAGCACCGCCGCGCGCGCGAACGCACCGCGCGCCTGCACGGGCTGCTGCTCGGAGAGGTAGGCGCGGCCGAGCAGGCGCCAGCCCTCGATATCGGTCGGCGCCGTCCGCAGCTGCGCCTCCAGGCGCGAGATGGCGTCGGCGAGCGTGGCCGGCGCGGTGCGCGCGGCCGGATCCAGCGCCGCCGGCGTGCCGACCAGCAGGTAGAGCGCGGCCGCCGAACAGACGACGGTGACGCCCAGCGCCACCGCGACGCCGCGCGTGTCGCGCCACAGCGGCCGCACCACCAGCGCGAGCACGAAGGCGACGAGCAGTGCCGCCGCGACCACGAACGTTGCCGTCATCACCACTCCTGGGCGTCGTCTTCGGCGACCGGCTTGCCGCCCGCGTGGCGACGCACCACGAGTGCGACCACGGCACCGCCGGCCAGCAACAGCGCCAGCGGACCGAACCACAACAGCCAGGTGCGCTCCTCGACGCGCGGCTTGTACAGCACGAATTCGCCGTAGCGCGCGACGAGGTAGTCCTGGATCTGGGCGTCGGTCTTGCCCTGGCGCATCAGCGCGAGCACCTCGCGGCGCAGGTCCTGCGCGACCATCGCGTTCGAGTCCGCGAGCGACTGGTTCTGGCACATCACGCAGCGCAGTTCGGTGACCAGCGCGCGGAAGCGGGCTTCCTCGGCGCGGTCGGCGAACGTGGGCGGCGTCGGATTGCCGACCTGGGCGATGGCCAGGGTCGAAGCGCAGGCGAGCAATGCGGCGAGCAGCACGTGCTTCATCGGCGCGCTTCCAGCTTCGCCAGCGCCGGCAGCAGTTCGTCGCGCACGCTCGCTTCGGTGAGCGCGCCGGCCTTCTTCCACCGCACGACGCCGTGGGCGTCGATCAGGAAGGTTTCCGGGGCCGCGGCGACGCCGAGGTCGATGACGGTGCCGCCTTCCGGGTCTTCCAGCACCAGCCAGTAGGGATTGCCGAACTGCTCCAGCCAGCGCAGCGCGTCCCCGCGCTCGTCCTTCCAGTCCACGCCGATGACGCGCACGCGCTTGGTGTCGGCGAAGCGGGTGAGCACCGGATGCTCGTCGCGGCAGGTGGGGCACCAGCTGCCCCAGACGTTCAGCACGAACGGCTGCCCCTTGAGGTCGGCGAGGCGCACGATCCGCCCGGGCCCGTGCAGCACCGGCAGCGCGAAATTGGGGGCCGGCTTCCCGATCAGGGTGGACGGCAGCACGTCGCGGTCGGGTTTGCGGCTGAGCCACACGCCCGCCGCCAGCAACACCGCCAGCACTCCGAACACTGCAAGCGGCAGCCAGCGCGCGGTCTTCGATCCTTGCGTCATGCCATGGTCTCCCCGCGGCGGAAGCGGCGGTCGGTCGCAGTGACGAAGCCGCCGATCGCCATCAGCAGCGCGCCCGCCCAGATCCAGCGCACGAACGGCTTCACGTGCACGCGCAGCGCCCAGCTGCCGCCACCGAGCGGTTCGCCGAGCGCGACATAGAGGTCGCGTTGCAGGCCCGGGCGGATCGCGGCTTCGGTCATCACCTGCCCGCCGCTGGCGTACAGGCGCTTTTCCGGATGCAGCACGGCAAGCGGCGCATCGTCATGGAACACGGTGACGGTGCCGCTGTCGGCGACGTAGTTTGGCCCTTCGCGCCGCGTCACGCCGTCGAAGCGGAACGCGTAATGGCCGAGTACGACCCGCTGGCCGGGCGCGACCGCGAGTTCGCGCTGCTGGCTCATGCCTTCGACCAGCAGGGCGCCGACCAGGAACACCGCGATGCCGAAGTGGGCGAACGTCATGCCGAGCATCTCGGCGGTGAAGCGCGAACCGTTCGCCCGGAAGCGCGTCCACACGAAGCGCAGCGTGCCGGCCAGCACCCACGCGGCCCCCGCGACGCCCGCGGCGACCTTCCACGGCCCCTGCGGCGCGAGGAAGAACGCGCCGATGCCGACGGCGAGCGCGAGGGCGAGCCACGGCGCGAGCATCGCGAAGGGCTTCGATGCCTGTTCGCGCTGCCAGCGCGTCAGCGGCCCGAACGGCAGCAGCAGCACCAGCGGCGTCATCAGCAGGATGAACAGCAACGCGAAGTAGGGTGGGCCGACCGAGATCTTGCCGAGGTCGAGCGCGTCGGCGAGCAGCGGATACAGCGTGCCGAGCAGCACCATCGCGCAGGCCGAAGCGAGCAGCAGGTTGTTGACGAGCAGCAGCGTCTCGCGCGAATAGGCCGCGAAACGGACACCGTCGCCATCCGACGGCGCGCGCAGCGCGTACAGCAGCAGCGAGCCGCCGACCACGATGCCGAGGAAGACGAGCACGAACAGGCCGCGGGTCGGATCCGCCGCGAAGGCGTGCACGCTGGTCAATACGCCCGAGCGCACCAGGAAGGTGCCGAGCAGCGACAGCGAGAACGCGGCGATGGCGAGCAGCAGCGTCCAGCCTCGGAAGCTTCCGCGCTTCTCGGTCACCGCCTGTGAATGCAGCAGCGCGGCGCCGGCCAGCCACGGCATGAAGCTCGCGTTCTCGACCGGATCCCAGAACCACCAGCCGCCCCAGCCCAATTCGTAATACGCCCACCACGAACCGATCGCGATGCCGATGGTGAGGAAGCCCCACGCGACGTTCGTCCATGGCCGCGTCCAGCGGAGCCAGCGCGCATCGACCTCGCCGCCGAGCAGCGCGGCGATCGCGAACGCGAACGGCACCGAGAAGCCGACGTAGCCGAGGTAGAGCATCGGCGGGTGCGCGATCATCCCCGGGTCCTGCAGCAGCGGGTTGAGGTCGCGGCCTTCGACCGGCGCGGGCAGCAGGCGCCCGAACGGATCGCTGGTGAAGATCAGGAAGGCGAGGAAGCCGGTCGCGACCAGGCCCATCACGCCCAGCACGCGCGCGATCACCTCCGGCGGCAACCGGCGCGAGAAGCGCGCCACCGCCGCCGTCCACAGCGCGAGGATCAGCGCCCACAGCAGCAGCGAGCCTTCGTGCGCGCCCCACACCGCGGTGAAGCGGTAATACCAGGGCAGCAGCGTGTTGCTGTTCTCGGCGACGTAGCGCAGCGAGAAATCCTGCGCTTCGAAGGCGAAGGTCAGCGCGCCGAACGCGAACGCCACCAGCGCGAACTGCGCGTACGCCGTCGGCCGCGCCATCGCCATCCACGCGCCGATGCCGCGCTGCGCGCCGATCATCGGCAGGATCGACTGCAGCGCGGCGACCAGCAGCGCGAGGACGAGCGCGAATTGACCGAGTTCGCCGAGCACCTTACTGGCCCACCGCCGGCATGCCGGTGTCGTCCTGCACGCCATGCTTCTTGTGGGCGGCGCCCATCTTGTCGGCGACTTCCTTCGGCATGTAGGTCTCGTCGTGCTTGGCCAGCACCTCGTCGGCGACGAAGGTGTCGCCCTGCATGCGGCCGGTCGCGATCACCGCCTGCTTCTCGCGGAACAGGTCGGGCAGGATCCCGGTGTAGACCACCGGCAGGCGCGCATCGCCGTCGTCGACCGCGAAGTGCGCCTCCAGCGTGCCGGACGCGCGCTTGAACGAGCCCGCCGCGACCATGCCGCCGAGGCGGAAGCGCGCGTGGCCGCCGGCCTCGCCCTTGAGCACCTCCGACGGCGTGTAGAGGTAGGCGACGTTGCGCTGCAGGGCGAGCGCGATCAGCGTGGTCGCGAGCGCCGCCGCGGCGAGCAACGCGACGATGAGCAGCAGGCGGCGTTTGCGGGTGGGGTGCATGGTCTCTTTGCTTCGTCACTCCCGCGCAGGCGGGAATCCCATCGATAGGGCGATCGCCCGCTGGAGCGGGCGTCTCGTCTTCATTCGCGCGACAGTGGCGCATCCGGCGCGCGCGGCACGTCCTTGCGCCGAGCCGCCCGCAATTGCGCCGCGCGCAGCTGCGCGCGCACCTGCAGCCGCGGCGCGAGGTAATCCCAGCCAAGCACGACCGCGAACACGCAGTAGGCGGCGACCACGTAGGGCAGGTAGGTCATCGTGCCGCTCCCGCAAGCTTCGCCACCCAGTCCTTGCCGGCCTCGCGGCGCAGGTTGTCGGCGCGCGCGCGCGACAGCAGCGAGCCGACGAACCACAGGTGCGTGCCGCCCACCATCCACCACAGCGGCGGCAACATGCTCGCGTCCATGCGCGACTTGCCGAACAGGCTGATCGTCTGGCCCTGGTGCAGCGAATTCCACCAGGTCACCGAATAGTGGATCACCGGCAGCAGGACGACGCCGACGATCGCGAGCAGGCCGGCCGCGCGCGCGGCCGCGCGGCGGTCGTCGATCGCGTTGTACAGGCCGATCACGCCGAGGTAGAGGAACAGCAGGATGAGTTCCGTGGTCAGGCGCGGATCCCAGTCCCACCACGTGCCCCACATCGGCTTGCCCCAGATCGAGCCGGTCGCGAGGGTGATCAGCGTGAAGGCGGCGCCGGCCGGCGCGCAGGCCATCGCCAGGATCTCGCACAGCTTGATGCGCCAGATCAGCGCGATCGCGGCATACATCGCCATCAGCCCGAACACCGCCATGCTCATCCACGCGCTGGGCACGTGGATGTAGAGGATGCGGAAGCTGTCGCCCTGCTGGTAGTCGGCCGGCACCTGGAACAGCGCCCCGTACAGACCGATCGCCATCGCGACCAGGCCGAGCGCGTACGCCCACGGCGCCCAGCGCGCGGCGAAGCGGTCGAAGTACGGGGGCGAGCCGAGTTGGTGGAACCAGCGGACGAGTGGATTCATTGGCGTTCCGCCCGCGGCGGGCGGGAAGGTGGAGTATTTTCGCCGATCGCGCCGGCGCGTGCCTTGCTCCCGTGCAACGGGCGCGGGGGCGTCAGCCCAGCGCGATCCGGATGGCCGCTGCCGCGGCCAGCGGCGCCAGCACCAGCGCGACCACCAGCCCCGCGCCGAGCAGCAGCAGCGCACCCGCATAGTCGAGCCCCTGCGCCGCCGCGGCCACGCTGCCCGCGCCGAACACCAGCACCGGCACGTACAGGGGCAGCGCCAGCAGCGCCACCAGGATGCCGGAGCGGCGCATGCCCACGGTGAGTGCCGCCACCACCGCGCCGAGCAGGCTCAGCAGCGGCGTGCCGAGCGCGAGCGAGGCCAGGAGCACCGGCAGCTCGGCGGTTGGCAGGTGCAGGAGTTCCCCGAGGAAGGGCGCGGCGACGAGCAGCGGCAGCGCGGTCGTCGCCCAGTGCATGAAGGTGCGCACCAGCACCAGCCACGACAGCGGCACCGGCGCGAGCATCCACTGCTCCAGCGAGCCGTCGTCGGCGTCGCCGCGGAACAGCGTGTCGAGCGACAGCAGGCCGGCGAGCAGCGCCGCGACCCACAGCACCGCGGGCGCGACCTTCGCCAGCAGCGACGGCTCCGCGCCCAGCGCGAGCGCGAACAGGACGACGACCAGCAGCGCGAACATCGCCGGCTGCAGCGCATCGCCGCGGCGGCGCCAGAGCAGCCGCAGGTCGCGGGCGAGCAGGGCACGGGCGGCGGAGGCCATCATGCGACGCGCTCCATGACGAGCATCCGGGTCCGCACCGGCGGCGCCGCGTAGGCGCCGTGGGTGGTCAGCAGCGCCGCGCCGCCCTCGCGCAAGTGCGCCTGCACCATGCGGTTCACGAGCTTGATGCCCTCGAGGTCGAGGTTGGCGTAGGGCTCGTCGAGCAGCCACAGCGGCGCCGGCGAGAGCCACAACCGGGCGAGCGACAGGCGCTTCTTCTGGCCGGCGGAAAGCTGGCGGGCGAGGGTGTCCTCGTAGCCGGCGAGGCCGACGATGGCCATCGCCGTTTCCGGCACCTGCGCGCGGCGGCGACCATGCAGGCCGCACAGGAAGCGCAGGTTTTCCAGCGCGGTCAGGTCGGCCTTCAGCGCGGGCAGGTGGCCGAGGTAGGCGATCGCGCGCGCGCGCAGCCCCGGATTCGCGCGGCGGCCGTCGAGATCGATGTCGCCCGCGTCGGCGCGCAGCAGCCCGGCGAGCACGCGTAGCAGGGTGGTCTTGCCCACGCCGTTGTCGCCCTGCACCAGCAGCGCTTCTCCCGCGTCCACGGCGAAGTCGAGCGGGCCGAACACCGGCTGCTCGTTGCGCGCGAATCGCAGGCCGCGTGCGGCCAGCAGCGGCGGGGCGGAGGGGTGTTCGGACATCGGAGGAGGGCACGGCGCGGACGGGCGCGGCCGCTCATTCTATCCAGTCGATCCACGCCGACCCGGGCCAGCCGACCGGCTGCCCATGGAAGAGCCGCAGCCGCACCGGCGCGCCGCGCCTCCAGTGCACGACGCCGAGCTGGCCATAGCGCTGCGCCAGCGCGTCGAGCGTCGCCATCGGCATGCCGGCCACCAGCCAGCCCGGCTCGCGCCAGCTGCGGTTGTGCGCGGCGGCGAAACCCGGACGGAACGCGAAGCCGCTCGCCGACAGGTCGGCCTGCAGCGCCTCGTCGGCGACGCGATTGGCGCGCTCGGTGCGGATTACCGAATGCGGGTTCCAGGCGGTGAGCAGGCCGAACTCCGCGGCGTCGAAACGCGCTTCGGGCATGGGCGCCGGTTGGCCGATCGCGAGCTCGCGCCACTGGCCGTCGAACTCCCAGCGGTAGTCGGCAGCAAGGTAGGCGTGGGCGAGCGCGGTGATGTGCGCGTCTTCGAACAGGTGGGGGATCACTGGGGGACTGCGGCGAGCGACTGCGGGACCGGCGTGCTACAAAGCGTGCATTGTAACGGCTTCTCCCACGCCGGATTGCGTGAACGCGATGCCCATTCCCCCGCCGTCGATGCACGCGCTGCCGACGTCCAAGCTGCCGAACGTCGGCACCACCATCTTCACGGTCATGTCGCAACTGGCCGCGGAGCACCATGCGGTCAACCTCGGCCAGGGATTTCCCGATTTCCCGGTGCCCGCCCGTCTCGTCGACGAACTCGACAAGGCGATGCGCGCCGGCCACAACCAGTACGCGCCGATGAGCGGCGTGCCGGCGCTGCGTGCCGCGATCGCCGACAAGACGGCGCGCTGCTATGGCTGGCGGCCGGACGCCGATCGCGAGATCACCGTCACCTCCGGCGCATCGGAGGCGATCTTCGACGCGGTCGCCGCCGTGGTGCACGCGGGCGACGAAGTCGTCGTGCTCGACCCCTGCTACGACTGCTACGAGCCGGCGATCGACCTCGCCGGCGCACGCGCCGTGCACGTGCCGCTGATGTCGGGCGGCAAGGGTGCGGCCACTTTCGCGCCCGACTGGCAGCGCGTGCGCGACGCGATCACGCCGAAGACGCGGATGCTGATGATCAACAGCCCGCACAACCCGTCGGGCGCGATGCTGACCGCGCAGGACATGGCGACGGTCGCCGAACTGCTGCGCGATACCGGCATCTACCTGCTGTCCGACGAGGTCTACGAACACATCGTGTTCGACGGACGCCGGCACGAGTCCGCGTTGCTGACGCCGGAACTGCGCGAGCGCGCGTTCGTGGTGTCGAGCTTCGGCAAGACCTACCACTGCACCGGCTGGAAGATCGGCTACTGCATCGCGCCGCCGGCCTTGACCACCGAGTTCCGCAAGGTCCACCAGTACAACACCTTCTGCAGCTTCACCCCGGCGCAGCACGCGTTCGCCGCGATGATCCACGCCGAACCGGAGCATTACGAACAGCTCGGCGCGTTCTACGAGGCCAAGCGCGACCGCTTCCGCGCGCAGCTGGAGACGACGCGGCTCAGGCCCCTGCCGGTGCCGGGCGGCTATTTCCAGCTCGTCGACTATTCCTCCGTCAGCGATCTCGACGACCTCGCATTCTGCCGCTGGCTCACGACCGAGCACGGCGTCGCATCGATCCCGCTGTCGCCGTTCTACCAGTCGCCGCCGGAGGGGCAGCGGCTCGCGCGGCTGTGCTTCGCCAAGAACGAAGTCACGCTGGACATGGCGATCGCGCGGTTGCAGAAGCTGTAGCGATCCCCGCTCGATGACGCATCCGTGGCGCGCCACGCGCATGCCGCTGGCAGAATAGAGCGATGGCCCGACCCACTTCCGCGACGATCCACATCGACGCCCTGCGCCACAACCTCGGCGAAGTGCGTCGCCGCGCGCCGCACAGCCGGGTGATGGCGGTGGTCAAGGCCGACGGCTACGGCCACGGCCTGGAGCGCGTCGCGCGCGCGCTGTCGGGCGCGGATGCCTTCGGCGTCGCCGCACTGTCCGATGCCGAGCGCCTGCGCGCGGCAGGCCTGTCGCAGCCGATCGTACTGCTGTCTGGCTTCAACGAGGCCGACGACCTGGCGCAGCTGCGCCGGCTCAACGTCGAGACCGTCGTCCACCATCCGGTCCAGCTGGAGATGCTCGCGCAGGCACCGATGGGCGAACCGATCCGTTGCTGGCTCAAGGTCGACAGCGGCATGCACCGGCTCGGCTTTCCAGCCGAGGACGTGCGCGAGGCGCACGCACGCCTCGCCGCGCTGCCGGCGGTCGCGACCGACATCGTGCTGATGAACCACTTCGCCAGCTCCGACGAATTCGCGGAGTCGCCTTCGCAGGGGCGGCAGACGCACGCGCAGCTGGAGGCGTTCGCGCAGGCCACGGCGGGGTTGCCCGGCGCGCGTTCGCTGGCCAACTCGGCGGCCGTGCTTGGCTGGCCGCAGGCGCACGCGGACTGGGTGCGTCCGGGCGGCGCGCTGTATGGCATCTCGGTCGTCGACGGAAAGGACGGTGCCGACTTCGGCCTGCGTCCGGCCATGACCCTGGCCACGCGGCTGATCGCAGTCAACCGCATCCGCAAAGGCGAGCGCATCGGCTATTCCGCGACCTGGGAATGCCCCGAGGACATGCCCGTCGGCGTCGCCGCGATCGGCTACGGCGACGGCTATCCGCGCCACGCACCCGCCGGTACGCCGGTGCTGGTCAATGGCCGGCGCGCCGACATCATCGGCCGCGTGTCGATGGACCTGATGACGGTCGACCTGCGCGGCCAGCCCGATGCGAAGCCGGGCGATCCGGTCGTGCTGTGGGGGAACGGCCTGCCGGTCGAACGCATCGCCCAGGCGGCCGGGACCATCGGCTACGAGCCGGTGTGCTCCATCACCCGGCGCGTGCGTTTCGTCGAGGACTGAGCGCGACGACATCCGCCACGGCCCGCGCGTGAAGCGGGTCGCGAACGCGCGTGAAGCGGGTCGCGAAAGTGTGTGCCGTGCATCGCATCACGGGGATCACATCGACCCTGGCACGCCGGATGGCGAACCCGCGCACACATTCGGTGCGCCGTGACATGGCTAGATAGGCGGAACCGGGCAGGGGGTCCGGTGGACGCGCGTGCCCATTCGATGGACGGATCCGGAACAGGAAGTGCACTGAAGACGCGACTGCGCGACGCAGGCGGCGTCGTGCTTGGCGCGCTCGCGCTCGCGGGTGTCTCGCTGTTCGTCGCACCCCGGCTCGGCGCGCCGATCTGGCTCGCCAATGGCCTGCTGCTGGGTGTCGCGCTGCGCCTGCCGCGCGACGCGCGCTGGTGGCTGCCACTCGCGCTGCTCGTGGACGGCGCGCTGCGGGGTGCCTTCGGCGCACCCTGGCCATTGGCCGGGCTGCTCACGCTCGCCGACGGGCTCGAACTCGCCATCGCCCTCGGCTTGCTGGCCGCGTGGCGCCGCCGCGCGGACGATGCGCCCGAGCGCTGGCTGGCGCCGGGCGTCGTGGTCGGCGGGCTGCTCGCGCCGTTGCCTGCAGCCGCGCTCGCGGCGTTCGCTCCGCCGCTGCTGTCGCTGCCACCCGCCGACCTCGGCGCCTGGTGGCTCGGGCACGCGACCGGCCTGCTGATGCTCGCGCCGCTGGCGCTGGCGTGGACGTCCGCGTCGCGGCCGTGGCGCGATGCGCCGCTGGTCTTTGCGCTCGCCACCACCGTGGCGCTCGGCGTCGGCGTGCTCGGCGCGCACCTCCCCGCGGTCGCGCTGCTGCTTGCACCCGCCCTGCTGCTTGCCGCGCTCGCGCTGGATGGCGGTGCCATCGCGCTGCTCGCCTTCCTGGCAGGCTGCGCCGGTTGCGCCGCCGCGTTCGCCTGGCCAGGGCATGCCGTGCTCGTCGACGCGCTGCCGGCGCCCGCGCTGCAGCCGATGTTTGCCGCCGCCCTGCTCGCGCCCGCGGCCTGGCTGCTGGCGCTGGTGCGCACGCAACGCGGCAACGCCCGCGCGCAGGCGCAGGAGGCCTCCACCCGCCTGAAGGCGGTGCTCGACCATGCCCCGACCCTGATCGCCCACTTCGGTCGCGACCTGCGCCATCGCGCCGCCAATCGCGAATACCTGCAGTGGCTTGGCCGCGACGCCGACGCCGTACTCGGCCGCCGCGCGCACGAAGTCCTCGACGAAGCCGGTGCCAGTCGTCTCGCCAGCCGCCTGCAGCGCGTGTTCGCGGGGCAGCCGCAGGCCTTCGAACTCGTGCTCGCCGACGGTCGCGCGCTCGATATCCGTGCGATCCCCGAGTTCGCCGCGGACGGCAGCCTCGACGGCGCCTGCGTGATGGCGCAGGACCTCGGCTGGCGCGAGCAGGCCACGCGCCGGTTCGACGCGTTGCTCGCCGCCGCCGAGCCGATGCTGCTGCTCGACGCTGCTGGGCGCATCGTGCAGGCCAACGGCGCGGCCGCCGGGCTGTTCGGCATGCAACCCGAACTCCTGCTGCAGCTGCCCGCCGAGCAGTTCCTGCTGGGCGCCTCGCGCGAAACCTTCACGCAAGCCGTCGCCGCCGCCCGCCGTGGCGACGCCGACCAGGCCGCCGTCACCGGGCTCGAGGCACGGCACGGCGACGGCAGTCGCCTGCAGCTGGAGGCGCGCTGCTCGTGCATGCCGCAGGCCGGCCAGGCGCTTGTCGCGGTGGCGCTGCGCGACGGCAGCGAGCGCCAGCGCCTCGCCCAGGTGCTGTACCGCGAGCAGACGCTAGCGCAGGCGATGCTGCACGCGGTCGCCGACGGCGTGGTCACCTGCGATGCCGCACGCCGCATCACCGACTTCAACCCGGTCGCCGAAGAACTGACCGGTTGGCCAAAGGCCGAAGCGATCGGCCAGCCCGTCCAGCAGGTCCTGCGGTTGCGCGCCGCCGAGGGCGATGCGCCACTGCCGTTGCCGCTCGACCTGGCTGTTTCCGGCAACCGCGCGGCCACCGCGCAGGAGGCGACGCTGCTGCTGCATCGCGACGGCAACAGCGTCCCCGTCCAGGCTGCGGCGCAGCCGGTGCACGACGCGGTCGGCAATGTGTGCGGCGGCCTGATGGTGTTCCGCCAGGTCAACGAAGTGCGGGCGATGGCGCAGAAGATGTCGCACCTCGCGCAGCACGACTACCTCACCGACCTGCCCAACCGCGTGCTGCTGCAGGACCGCCTGAGCCAGGCGCTGGCGACGATCGACCGCGGTTCCAAGGGCGCGCTGCTGTTCCTCGACCTCGACTTCTTCAAGCAGATCAACGACAGCATCGGCCATCACGCGGGCGACCACGTGCTGAAGGAGATCGCGCGCCGGCTGAAGGAGAACGTGCGCGCCGACGATACCGTCAGCCGCCAGGGCGGCGACGAGTTCGTGCTGCTGCTGGTGCGCCTCGCGGACCCGCGCGATGCCGCCCGCGTCGCGGAGAAGCTCATCCAGACGATCGAGCAGCCGATCCCGTTCGAAGGACAGGACCTGCGCGTGTCCGCCAGCATCGGCATCGCGCTGTTCCCGCAGGACGCGCGCGACATCCAGACCCTGATGAAGCAGGCCGACACCGCGCTCTACCACGCCAAGGAATCCGGCCGCGGGCGCTACAGCTACTTCACCGGGATCATGAGCGCGAAGGCCGAGCAGCGCATGCGCATCGAGCACGACCTGCGCTTCGCCCTCGCCAACAACGATTTCTTCCTCGCCTACCAGCCCAAGGTCACGTTGCCCGACGGCCGCATTTCCGGCATGGAGGCACTGGTGCGCTGGCGCCGTTGCGACACCGGCGAGGTGGTGCCGCCGGGCGACTTCATCCCGGTCGCCGAGGAGATCGGCCTGATCAGCGCGATCGACGAATGGGTCATGCGCGAGGCTTGCCGGCAGAACAAGGCCTGGCAGGCGGCGGGGATGCCGGTGATCCCGGTGTCGGTCAACGTCTCGCTCGCGCGCTTCGATCCCGACCGCCTGCTCGCGCACGTCGAGGAAGTGCTCGCGTCCACCGGGCTCGAGGCGCAGTGGCTGGAGATCGAGTTCACCGAGAGCGAGATGTTCAAGCACATGGAGCGTGCGCAGGCGTTGATCGCGCAGCTCAAGGCGCTGGGCGTGCAGGTCGCGATCGACGATTTCGGCACCGGGTACTCCGGCCTCACCTACCTGATGCGCTACCGCTTCGACGTGCTCAAGATCGACCGCTCCTTCGTGCAAGGCCTGCCGGACGACCCGCGCAACACCGCGATCGTGCAGGCCATCGTCGCGATGGCGCGCGCGCTCGATTACCGCGTGGTCGCCGAAGGCGTGGAGACGTTCGCCCAGGCCGACTCGCTGCGCGGCTACGGCTGCAACGAGATGCAGGGATTCCTGTACGGTCGGCCGGTGCCGGCGGGCGAATTCGGCGCGTTGCTGCGGCGCGGCGCCATCGACGTCACCGACTACACGGTGCTTCCACGACGCGCCTGACGCGGCTGAACGACGCTCACCCGACCACCACGCGCGCGTCCTTACCGTGGCCCCCTATTCAGGTCACGAAGGAGACGCCATGCGCACGTTCGCGAAGACCGCCCTCTGCGCCAGCCTGATCGGCACGCTGCTGGTCGGCTGCGCCAGCTACACCGGCCAGACCAACGATCCGAACGACCCCAACCGCACGCGCCGCGGCGCGTTCATCGGCGCCGGCATCGGCGCGGTCGCGGGGCTGCTCAGCGGCGGCGATGCGGTCGAACGCCGCCAGCGCGCGCTGGTCGGCGCCGGCATCGGCGGCCTCGCGGGCGCGGGCATCGGTGCCTACCAGGACCGCCAGGAAGCCGAGCTGCGCCGTCGCATGGCCGGCACCGGCGTGGACG
>JABFWF010000168.1 GCA_013362405.1 Lysobacter sp.
AGGCGCAGCGGCTCCTCGACGGCGTGTTGGCGATCGCGCCGTCGCATGCCGAGGCCCTGCGCGTGTCGGCGATCCTGCATGGCCGTCGCGGCGACGCGATGCGCGCGCGCACGACGCTGGAGCAAGCGATCACGCTGCATCCCGGCGACGCCCTGCTGCACAACGACCTCGGCAACCTGCGCACGACGCTCGGCGACCACGACGGCGCCTTCGCCAGCTGGCGTCGGGCATGCGCGCTCGCACCAACCCAGGCGATGCCGTGGTTCAACCTCGGCCGCAACCTGCAGCTGCATGGCGACAGTCACGGCGCGGCCGACGCATTGGCGACCGCGCACCGGCTGGCGCCGGATTTCCTGCCGGCGTCGGTGCTCCTCGGCGATGCACTCGTCCACCTCGGCCGCTTCGACGAAGCGGCGGCGTGCTACCGCGATGCGCTGCGCGTGCATCCAGGCTGCGGGGACGCATGGCGCGGGCTGTCCAACATCAAGACGCGCCCGCTGTCGGCCGAAGACGGAGAAGCACTGCGCGCGCAGCTGGCGCGCGCCGACCTCGGCGAGGAGGACCGCATCGCGATGGCCTATGCGCTCGGCAGGCACGAGGAGGACCACGGCCGCCACGCCGAGGCCTTCGCCGCGCTGGCGCAGGCCAACGCACTGCTGCGGCGGCGCGCGCCGTGGAGCCGCACGGCGTTCGAAGGCTTCGTCGAGGCCGCGCTCGCCGCGACGCAGGCATTGCCGCCGCCCGTCGATGCGAGGCTGGGCAGCGAAGCGATCTTCATCGTCGGCCTGCCGCGCTCGGGCTCGACGCTGTTCGAGCAGATCCTCGCCGCGCACCCGGACGTCGAAGGCGCGAGCGAGCTGTCCGACCTGGGCGATGTCATCCAGGCCGAATCACGGCGGCGCGGCAAGCCGTACCCGCAATGGACCGGCGATGCCACCGCCGCCGACTGGCACCGCCTCGGCGCCGATTACCTGGAGCGCACCGCCCGCTGGCGCGCGCGACGTCCGCGCTTCACCGACAAGATGCCGGACAACTGGAAGCTCGCCGGCGTGCTGCGCGCGATGCTGCCCGGCGCGACCGTCTTCGACGTGCGCCGCGACGCCCTCGAGACCGGCTGGTCGTGCTTTCGCCAGCAGTTCTACCAGCTGCCGCACTTTTCCTGCGACCTCGCCGACATCGGCGCCTACCTGCGCGGTTGCGAACGGGCGATGGATGCCTGGCGCGCGCGCGACCCGGCGCGCATCCACCTGCACCGCTACGAGGACCTGCTGGCCGCTCCGGAAGCGCGCATCCGGCGCCTGCTGGACGACTGCGGGCTGGCGTTCGACCCGCGTTGCCTGGATTTCCACACGGCCGCGCGTAGCGTGCGCACCGCCAGCGCCGCGCAGGTGCGCCAGCCGCTGCGCGGCGACACCGCCCGCGCCGCGCCCTATGGCCCGCTGCTGGAACCGCTGCGGGCCGCGCTGGCCGGGTGAGCGTCGCGCCCCGGCGGCCTTTCGCGGACAATATGCCCATGGACCAACTGCTCATCGTCACCACCGGCGGCACCATCGACAAGGTCTACTTCGACGACAAGTCGGACTACCAGGTCGGCGACCCGCAGATCGGCCGCATCCTCGAGGAACTCGGCGTCGCGTTCCGCTTCCGCGTGATCCCGATCATGCGCAAGGATTCGCTGCACATCGAGGCCGCCGACCGCGAGCTGCTGCGCGCGACCATCGCCGCGCAGGAAGAAGCGCACGTGCTGGTGACCCACGGCACCGATACCATGATCGACACCGCGCGGGTGCTGGCCAGCATCGCCGACAAGACCATCGTGCTCACCGGCGCGCTGAATCCCGCGCGCTTCCGCGGCTCCGACGCCGAGTTCAACATCGGCACCGCGGTCGGTGCGGTGCAATCGCTGCCGCCCGGCGTCTTCATCGCCATGAATGGCCGCGTCTGGGACCCGGGCAAGGTGCGCAAGAACGTCGCGGCGAACCGGTTCGAAGCGATCGGCTGAAGCCGCGGCGGATCCAGCCGGCGCCGCCCGCAACCCCTGCGAAAAAAAAGACCCCGGCGCAAGGCCGGGGTCCGGGTTGGCGCTTGGAACTGATTACTGGACCGCGACGTCGTCCACCAGGAAGGAGGTCTGCAGCGAGCTGTCCTCGGTGCCGGTGAACTTGATCGTCACCGTCTGGCCGGCGTACGCACCCACGCTGCAGCTCTTCTGCGAGTAGGTCGAGCTCGCATTGAGGTTCGAGTAGGTGTTGCAGGTCTTCAGCACCGTGCCCGCCGAGTTGAGGATCTGCACCTTCAGCGTGTCGTACGCGTAGGCAGTCGTCGTCTCGGCCGTGTCGATCTTCAGGTAGAAGGTCAGCGTGGCGGCCGTGCTGGTCGACGGGATGGATACCGCCTGCGACAGCGTGTCGGTGTGGGCCGAACCGTAGCCGTCGAGCCAGGCATACCAGCTGCCTCCGTGCGGCGTGCGCGAGGTGCTGTTGGTGATCACGCCGCTGGTCTGGGTCCAGGACACCGCGCCCGACTCGAAGCCCGGGTTGGCGATCAGGTTGCCGGTGGTCGGCGGCGGCGGCGTGGTGCCACCACCCGGCGGGTTCGGGCAGGCGACGCCAACGGCGTTGAAGGCGCTGATGACGTTGCTGACGCTCATGCCCACGTCGACCGCCGCCTGCTCGACGCCGCACGCGCCGCTGTTGTAGTCGGTGCCGGCCGTCCAGTACAGGGCGTTGGCGCGGGCGAACACCTTGAACGCGCTCGGCGTGCTCCAGCCCACCGTCTTGGCCAGGGTGCAGAACGCCTTGTTGTACACGCCCGAGCTGTAGTGCACGTCGAGGGTGCTGGAGTAGTTCGCCGCGTTGTCGATCGACTTGCCGTCCTGCGTCGGGTTGCACATGTAGCGCAGCGCGCCGGTCGACTTGAAGATCTCCTGGCCGACGAGGAAGTCGTTGGTGCCCTTCCAGTAGTACTCGGTCGCCTCGCCGCCCATGTCGGAGAAGGCTTCGTTGATGCCGCCCGACTGGCCCGAGTAGGTCAGGTTCGAGTGCTGCTCGGTGAAGCCGTGCGACACCTCGTGGCCAGCGACGTCGGAGCTGACCAGCGGGTAGAACGTGGTCGCGCCATCGCCGAAGTTCATCTCCGAGCCGTCCCAGAACGCGTTCTCGTACGCGGTCTTGTAGTGCACGCGCATGACCAGCTGGAAGCTCAACGCGTTGTAGCCGGTGTAGGCCGGGTACATCTTGGTGATCACGCCGCCGAAGTAGTGCGCGTCGTTGATCGGCGAGTAGCCGCCGTTGATGGTCTTGTAGGTGTTGCGCGGGCAGGTGTACGCGAACGCCGTGGTGCCGGTGGTGCCGCCGTTGAGGTTCACCGACTTCACGTTGGTGTTGTTCATCGTGCAGGTGGTGCCGGACTGGGTGACATCGTTGTAGCCATAGATGCCGCCCGAGCCCCACTCGTACTGGCCGGTCTTCACGTTGCCGCCGGGACCGGTGCCGATCAGCGCGGTGGTGAGGCCTTCCCACTGCTTGAGCACCTTGCCGTTGTCGGCATCGACGATGACGAACGGCCGGCTCGCCTTGACGCCGGCGCTGGTGCTGTCGGCGAAGAACGACACGACGTAGGCCTTGTGCGCACGGCCGGCGTCATCGACGTAGATCATGAGGTCCGAGTGCTCGTCGCGCGACTGCATCGCGGCGAAGCGCTGGCCGAGGCCGGCATGCTTGCCGATGTCGAGCGCCTGGTCGCGCGACAGCTTCGCCGCGCCGGCCGGGATCTCCGAGGCCAGGCCCTCGACCTTGCGGCCGAACAGGGTGCGCACCGCGCCGTCCTTCTCGCTGACGACGACGTGGTCGCCGAACACCGGGATGCCGCGGAAGGTCTGCTGGTAGCGGTAGTGCTTGGTGCCGTCGGCGTCCTGGGCGAAGTTGACCTGCTTCAGGCCGGACTGGGCGTCCAGGCCGAGCAATTCGGCATGGCGCTGGTTCGCCTGGCTGGCGACGGCGAGGCCGGCAGTGGCGGCCTGGTACTGGTGGTTGAGCTGGGCGACCGACAGCGCATGCAGGTCGACGCGTTTGGCCGCGTCGGCTGCGCCGGCAAGGCCGAGCGCGAGCGGCGACAACGCGAGCAGGCAGAGCGAGCGATAAGAGGACTGCAACATCTGGAACTCCTGGATGGATGGGATGGGAGGTCGCGGGGGCGACCCGATGCTGGTCCGCGCGGAGCCCCTTGAGGGGCGCCGTCCATGTCCGCGCACATCTCTGACGTGCACCCGCCTGGACGCCGCCGGGAGCCGGACGGTGCTTTGGGACGGGCTAGGGGGATGCGATCCGCGGGGGCGAACCGCAGGGACACGCTAAGCGGCCAGGCCGGGCACACTCAAGCTGCAGTCGCAGCATAAATGCGGGCTGAATTTGTGACTTGAATCACACATCCAACAAGATGCGCGTCAAAGCATGCATGTGCGCATATCGACATGCAGTTTCGTTATGGAACCGCACGCTGGCGTATCCACATCTGGCGGACACACGCGGTTCCACCCCCAAGATACGGGGCCTGTGCCGTGCGGCAGGCAGGCCAGGCGGCCCTCAGAGCATGCCGGTTTCCAGCCGCGCCGCCTCGGACATCATCGTCCGGTTCCACGGTGGGTCGAACACGAGCTCGACGTCCGCCTCGGCCACGGTGGGGATCAGCTCGAGCTTGCTGCGCACGTCGTCCACCAGGATCTCGCCCATGCCGCAGCCCGGCGCGGTGAGGGTCATGCGCACCTCGACCCGGCGCTGGCCGGACTGACCTTCGTGCGGCCTCACGCTGGCTTCGTAGACGAGGCCCAGGTCGACCACGTTGATCGGGATCTCCGGATCGAAGCAGGTCCGCAGCTGCTTCCAGACCAGCTTCTCGACGTCCTCGTCGGTGGCCCCCGCCGGCAGTTCGATCGGCATGGGCGCCTTCTTGCCGATGGCATCGGCGTCCGCACCGGCGATGCGGAACAGGTTGCCTTCGACGATTACCGTCCAGCTGCCGCCCAGCGCCTGGGTGATGTAACCGACGCTGCCGGCCGGCAGGGTCACGGCTTCGCCCTGCGGCACCAGCACGGCGGCGCAGTCGCGCTCGAAGCGCACGGGTTCGCTGCTGCGGGAATACATGGTTCGCGGAAGACTGCGGGCGATTCGCCGCGCGGGACGCAATTCTACCGCCCGCCTGCGGCTATGCTGTCGCGCCCCGCGCATCGGCGCGTCGCGTCGCAGGAATGAACGAGTCCGTCCCGACCCCATCCGCGCCCGCGCCGTCCGCCTGGCTCGCGGCCTTCCTGCTGCTGATCGGCAGCACGGGCTTTGCCGCCGCGTGGGTGCTGATGGCGTGGACGCGCGACCGCCAGTGCAGCTGGATGGCAGTCCTCGCGGCGATCGATGCGATCCTGCTGGTGCGCCTGGCGCGCGTGCCCGCCGGATGGCCGCGCGCCGCGCTGGCCGTGCTGGCCACGGCGGCCTCGATTGCTTTCGCCAACTGGGGCATCGCCGCCGCGCAGATGGGCAAGCCGATGGGCCTGCTGCCCTGGGAGTCGATGGGCAAGCTCGGCCCGTCGTTCGCCTGGGTGCTGGCGACGCTCGCCAACCGGCCCGCGGACCTGGCCTGGCTGTGGATCGCGCTGGTGGTCGCCCTGCTCGCCGGGCGCTAGCGAGTCGCCAAGTGCGGCCAATGCGATAGCCGCCGGGACGGGCACGCTGCCGCCAGGAGGAACCTGGCATGCATTTCCGAACTTCGACGGCCATCGCCTGGCGCTGGGTAGTGCTCGGCGGCCTAGCGCTTGCCACGCTCGACGCCGCGTTCGCGACCACGTTCTGGCGCCTGGCCGCCGGCGTGCCGTGGAACCGCGTGTTCCAGTCGGTCGCGGCCGGCGTGCTCGGAACGGACACCAGCGTCGCCGGCGGCGAAGCGGCTGCGTGGCTCGGCGTCGCGCTGCACTACGCGATCGCGATGTGTTTCGTGGTGGCCTACACGCTCGCCGCGACGCGGTCCGCGTCGCTGGTCCGCAACGCGCTCGTGCCGGGTGCGGTGTACGGGCTTGGGCTGTATGTCGTCATGAACTTCGTGGTGATCCCGCTGTCGGCCATCGGCCACCTGCCGAAATTCGACAACCTGCCGTGGGTGGCCAGCAGCATCGCCATGCACGCCGTGTTCGGCCTGATCTGCGCCGCCAGCGCGCGGTGCGCGCTTCGACCCGGGCTCAGTGCCCGCCGCCGTCCAGTGCCTTCAGCTCGCTGACCAGCGCGCCGGCCATCTCCGCGCCGTCGCCGTAGAGCATGCGCGTGTTGTCGGCGTAGAACAGCGCGTTCTCGATGCCGGCGAAGCCGGTGCCCTTCCCGCGCTTGATGACGACGGCGTTCCGCGAACTGGCGACGTCGAGGATCGGCATGCCGTAGATCGGCGACGCCGGATCGGTCTTCGCGACCGGGTTGACCACGTCGTTGGCGCCGATCACCAGCGAGACGTCGGTATTGGCGAACTCCGGATTGATGTCGTCCATGTCGGCGATCAGGTCGTAAGGCACGCCGGCCTCGGCCAGCAGCACGTTCATGTGGCCCGGCATGCGCCCGGCGACCGGATGGATCGCGAACTTCACTTTCACCCCACGCGCGATCAGCCGCTGCGCGAGCTCCCAGATCTTGTGCTGTGCCTGCGCGACGGCCATGCCGTAACCCGGCACGATCACCACGCGCTCGGCGTAGGCCATCATCGCGGCCACGTCGGCCGCCTCGATGGGCTTCTGCGCGCCGGTAATCGCCTGCGCCTGCCCGCCGCCGCCGAAGCTGCCGAACAGCACGTTGCGGATCGGCCGGTTCATCGCCCGGGCCATCAGCCGCGTCAGCAGCATGCCGGCCGCGCCGACCATGGTGCCGGCGATGATCAGCGCCTCGTTGCCGAGCAGGTAGCCTTCGAACGCCACCGCGAGGCCGGTGAACGCGTTGTACAGCGAGATCACCACCGGCATGTCGGCGCCGCCGATCGGCAGCGTCATCAGCACGCCGACCGCGAGCGCCGCGAGGAAGAAGCCGGCGAGCAGCAGCGCCAGTTTCTCCGGCGCCGCCTCCACCAGCGCCAGCATCGCATAGACGACCAGCGCCGCCAGCGCGAGCGCGGCGACGAACACCAGGGCGTTGAACGCCTGCTGGCCCGGGAAGACGTAGCGCTTGTCCATGCGTCCGTCGAGCTTGGCCCACGCGATGACCGAGCCGGACAGCGAGATCGCGCCGATCAGCGCCCCGACCACGCCGAGCACCAGCGGCACCACCGCGGGCGATTCGCCGCGCGAGAAGAACGCCATCAACTCGACCGCGCCGATCGCCGCCGCCGACCCACCGCCCATGCCGTTGAACAACGCCACCATCTGCGGCATGTCGGTGATCGCGACCTTCTTCCCCCACGCCCATGCGCCGAGCGTGCCGAGCGCCAGCGCCACCACCATCAGCGCGAGGTTGTGCAGGCCAGGCAGCAGGAAGGTCGCCGCGGTCGCCAGCAGCATGCCCGCGCCCGCCCACTGGATGCCGCTGCGTGCGCTCACGGGCGAGGCCATGCGCTGCAGGCCGAGCAGGAACAGCGTGGCGGCGATGAAGTAGCTGGCGGAGGCGACCAGCACCGGCCACGACGCCGTCACGGCTTCGCCCCTGGGCGTCGGCTCGGCTTGAACATCTCGAGCATGCGCTCGGTGACGACATAACCGCCGGCCGCGTTGCCGGCGCCCAGCAGCACCGCCACGAAGCCCACCGCCTTCTCCAGCGGGGTGTCGGCGTGCCCGAGCACCACCATCGCGCCGATCAGCACGATGCCGTGGATGAAGTTGGAGCCCGACATCAGCGGCGTGTGCAGGATGACCGGCACCCGCGCGATGATCACGTGGCCGGCGATGGCCGCCAGCATGAAGATGTACAGCGCCACCAGCCCGTCGCCCATGCGTCATCCCCTCGGTCGGCCGTCCCCATCATAACGGCCCCTGAACGCGGCCGGCGCGGCGTCAACCCGCCCCGCGGACGCACGTTTCCCACTGCGCAGGATCGACCTGCTCGACGGAGACACGTATGAAGACCTGGCTTGGCATGGCACTGGGATTCGGTCTGCTGGCGGCTGCCGGCGGCGCGCTGGCGCAGGACCGCGGCGATCGGGTGGAACACCGTCTGGACGCGCGCGGCGAACGCATCGAGCACCGTCTCGACCAGCACGGACAGCGCGTCGACCGGCGGATGGACGCGAAGGGCGAGCGCATCGAACAGCGCTTCGACCGGCGTGCCGAGCGCGCGGAGGCGCATGGCCATGCCCGTGAGGCAGCGCGGCTGGAGCGGCACGGCGAGCGCGCCGAGCAACGCTTCGACACCCGCGGCGACCGCATCGCGTCGCGCATGGATGCGCATGGCGAGCGGGCCGAGCAACGCCTGGACCGCAGGGGCGAACGCTTCGATCGCCGCTGGGAACGCCGGCACTGAGGCACGGCGTCCCGTATGCTCGAACGCGTGAACGCCGATGTCGACGAGGCCAGCGGGGACGCCTTCGCCGCGGATGGAGTGGCGCCGACCCTCGACGCCTTCCTCGCCGGCATCGGTGGGCGCGCGTTCCGTTTCGCGGAACTCGCGCTGCGCCAGCGCGACGATGCGCTCGACGCGGTACAGGACGCGATGGCGCGCATGCTCGCCTATCGCGCACGGCCGGCCACGGAATGGCCGCCGCTGTTCTGGCGGATCCTGCGCACGCGGGTGGTCGACGTGCAGCGCCGGCGTACGTTCCGCCTGCGCTGGCTGCTGCCGGCGGACGACGCGCAACCCGATTGGAACGACCGCGCGCCAGACCGCGATGGGCTCGATCCCTCGCGCGCGCACGACCAGCGCGAGGCCTGGTCGCGCGTCGCCGACGCGCTCGCCGCCTTGCCACGCCGACAGCGCGAGGCCTTCACCCTGCGCGTGCTCGAGGAACTGGACGTCGCCACCACCGCGCAGGTGATGGGCTGCGGCGAGGGCTCGGTGAAGACGCATCTGTCGCGCGCGCGCGAGGCGCTGCAGCAGCAACTGGAGGATTGGCGATGAACGACCACGACGCTTTCGACAACCGCCTGCGCGCCGCGCACAGGGCCGCGCTCGCCTCGCTGTCGCCACAGGTGCGGGCGCAACTGGCGCAGCGGCGCCGGATGGCGCTTACGACCCAGGCGTCGCATGCCCGCCCCGCGCTCGGCTGGGCGTTGGCGATGCTGGCGGTCTGCGCGGTGGCGATCGGCGTGTTCCGCCCCGGTTCGCACGACGCGGCGGCGCCTGTGCTTTCCGCCAGCACGCCCACCACGCGCGCAACCGAAACCCTCGACGACAACCCGGACTTCTACCTCTGGCTCGCTTCGCGCGATGCCGATTCACTGGCTTCGGAGTAGCACCATGCAAACCATCCGCCTGACCGCTCTCCTGGCGCTCGCACTGTGCGCCGCGCCGGTGTTCGCCGCCCCGCCGCCTTCCGGCGCCACGCCCGCGATGCCGGCCTGGGAACAGCTCACGCCCGCCCAGCGCGACCAGCTCGTCGCGCCGCTGCGCGACCGCTGGAACGCCAACCCGGACGCGCGCGGCTTCCTCTGGCAGCACGCGCAGCGCTGGCGGCAGATGACGCCGGAACAGCGTGCGAACGCGCACAACGGCTTCCGGCGCTGGGAGCAGATGCCGCCGGAGAAGCGCGACGCGATGCGCGCGCTGTTCCATCGCATGCGCGACATGACTCCCGAACAGCGCAAGGCCCTGCGCGCGCAATGGCACGACATGACGCCGGAGCAGCGGCGCGCGTGGGTGCAGCAGAACGCCGCGCAGGGGGAATGAAGGCGGGCGGCGTCGGCCGGCGAAACGCACGCGAGTAACGCCGCGGCAAGGCGACGTGGTGCCGCTGGAGTCGCAGCTCAGCCCGGCGGCGCCGGATACACCGTCTTCGCGAGCAGTTCGTCGTTCCAGTCGAACGCCAGCGCGCCGTCGCGCAGCAGCAGGGCGGCGAAGTTCCACAGATTGCGTGCGTACATCTCGCTCGCATGCAGCGCGCCCTGGCTGGCGAGGTCACGCGGGCCGGCGACGGTCACGCCGTCACGCACGATGGTTTCGCCTGGCTGGGTGACTTCGCAGTTGCCGCCGGTTTCCGCTGCCAGGTCGACGATCACGCTGCCGGCGCGCATGCCCGCCACCATCGCCGCACTGACGATCCGTGGCGCCGGCCGCCCGGGCACCGCGGCAGTGCACACGACCACGTCGACGCTCTTCAGGTGCTCGGCAAGCTTCCGCTGCTGTTCGGCGCGTTCCTCTTCGGTGAGCTGGCGCGCGTAACCGCCCTCGCCCGCCGCGCTCACGCCCAGGTCGAGGAAGCGGGCGCCGAGCGATTCGATCTGCTCGCGCGTCTCCGGGCGCACGTCGAACCCCTCCACCTGCGCGCCCAGGCGGCGTGCGGTGGCGATCGCTTGCAGGCCGGCGACGCCGGCGCCGACCACCAGCACCTTCGACGGCCGGATCGTGCCGGCCGCGGTGGTCAGCATCGGGAAGAAGCGCGGCGCCAGCCATGCCGCCAGCAGCACCGCCTTGTAGCCGGCCATGCCCGCCTGCGAACTGAGCACGTCCATCGCCTGCGCACGGGTGGTGCGCGGCAGGCGCTCCAGCGGGAAGACGACGATGCCGCGCGCAGCCAGCGCACCGGCACGCGCAGGATCGGCCTGCGGTTGCAGCAGGCCAACGAGCACGGCGCCCTGCTTCAGCAGCGCGATGCGTTCGACCGACGGCGGCTGCACGCACGGCACGAGATCGGCTTCGGCGAGCGCCGCGGACGCGTCCGCGACAACCTCGGCCCCAGCCGCGCGATACGTCGCGTCGTCGCACCCCGCGTCGTTGCCGAGGCCGGCCGCGAGGCGCACGCGCGCGCCGGCGGCGACGAACCTGCGACACGTTTCCGGCGTGAGCGCCACGCGCCGTTCGCCCGGCGCGGACTCGCGCGCCACTCCCACGATCACGCCCATCGTGCCCCCAACAGGAGAATCGCCCGCATCCTAGCGAATGCGAGCGGCCGATGGCGCGGCGGGGAGCGAATCAGGCGGCGCGCGCGCCCTGATCGAGACGCTGGCGCACCTGGCGCATCGCCTCGTCGAAAGGCATGTCGGCCGCCTCCAGCACCAGGTTGCCGGCCTTGGCCAGCGCGGCGAGTTGCTCGGGCGAGGCCACGAGCTTGCGCACGCCGCGGCGATTGACCAGCAGCAGCCGCGAGGTCAGCGGACTGACCCATGCGACCTTGACCGATCCTTCCTCGCCCATCTCGTCGACCAGCCGCAGCCAGCTGCCGGTGTGCAGCGCACGCATGCGGTCGGCGACGACGGGATCGAAATCCAACGCGGCGTGGCCGCCCACCACCTGCAGCAGGCGCGTGTCCTCGCTGTCGTCGGCAAGCTGCAGCGGCGGCGCGGGATGCTCCTCGCGCGCGCGGTCGGGGAAGCCGAGCGTGCGCGCCAGCGTGGCCATCCATTCGCCCGCGGCCTGTTCGTCCAGGCCCGAACTCGACAGGCATTCGACCAGCGCCGGCTCCAGCGCGAGCACGCGAGTGGCCACCCGGCCGCCTTCGCGGCGCGCGGCCGCGGCGTCGATGGCGACCAGTTCGTCGGCCATCTCCATCGCGCGCGCCCAGGCGTGCGAAGCGGTGCCTTCGCGCAGTCCCACCTGCACCACGTGGTGCTGCCAGTGCTGCTCGAGGAACCCGGCGACGGTTTCGGTGAGCGGCTGCGTGCTCGTGCACTGCGCGAGCGCGGCGGCGGCCTGCAGGCGCGCCTGCAGCAGGCGCTCGCGGCCATGCACGGTTTCCATCGAGCGACGCTCGACGATTTCCGCGCGGCGGCGCTGCTGCTGCAACAGGTCGTGCAGCTCGTTCGCCGCCAGCTCGAAGATCGCGAGGTCCTCGTTGTATTCGGCGACCACGCGTTCGACCGCGCGGCTGGCGCTCTGCAGCAGTTCGCGATCCTGCGGCGAGGCGCCGTCGTTGCTCTCGCAACTGAGGGTCACCGCGTCGAGCAGGCGACGCGCCGGATGGTCGGCGCGCACGAACAGGTTCTCGTCCGACAGCGCGACGCGCACGTAGGGCATCACCAGGCGCGCGTACAGGCGCTGCGCCTGCGAAACCAGCGCATGGCTCTGCACCAGCGATTCGAACATCAGGCCGACCAGGTCGATCGCGTCCTGCTGCTGCTCGCCCAGGCGCGTGGTCTCGGGATCGATGCCGAGCCGGCGCGCGCCCTCGTCCAGCTGGCGGCGGATGGCCAACGACAACTCGCCGGAGCCGGCGAATGCCGCCTCGAACTGCCGCGCCCCCTCGCCCTGCAGCAGCGAGGCCACGGTGTTGAGTTCCTGCGGGCGCATTTCGCGGGCGTCCGGGTGCATGCTCGACGGCGCCATGTGGCCGGCCCGCCACACGTGCAGCATGTCGCGCAGGCGCTGGTGCTCCACGCGCGCCTCGGCGGAAACACGGAAGAGGTCGGCAGGCGTCGCGTTCTCGCGCGACGCCTGCATCGCCGGCGCGGCAGCGGCAGGGGCCGCGCCAGGAACGGCGCCGGCAGGCGGGACGCCGGGAATGGATGTGGTGGGCGGCGCATCGCGGCGCACGTCGGCATGGAAGCCGGCGGCGACCAACTGCGTGTTCATCCGCGCGTACAGCGCGCCGAGCACCTTGCCGAGTTCCTGTTCGTACTGGCGGAACAGCAGCGGCTGCAGCGTGTCGGAGACTTCCGCGTCGCGGAAGGTCTGCAGGAACGCGCCCGCCAGCCGCGTCGCGCCGACCGGATTGCTGGTCGGCGGCGCGTTCAGCGTGCGTGCGAGCGCTTCGAAGCGCAGGTCCAGCAGCTCGAGCGGGCGCTGGTACTGGCGGCCGATGGATTCGGCCAGCCGCTGCCCCGCGAGATGGAAGTCGAGTTCGTTCTCGCGCACGAGTCCCAGCGGCAGGCCGGGGCGCGAAATGGAAAAGCGTCCGCGGAAATCCTCGAAACTGCGCGCGATCAGTTCGCGATAGCGCATCACGTAGCTGGCGCCCCGCTGGCGCAGCGCGAGTACCGTCATCAGGTCGCGGCGATGCGCGCCCGGCGAGCCCTGGCGCAGCGCGCCGTGCAGTTGCTCCTCGATCGGGCGATACAGCCCGCCGGGAACGGCGCCGAGTTGCTCGACCGCGATGCGTCGCAGGTCCTCGAGCAGGCGGACGGGATCGGCAGCGGACACGCCAGCAGGCTGGGTCGACAAGGGTCCTCCCCGCGATCGGCTCGGGGGCGCCGGATCGCCTTTGGCTGGAGCATAGTGGCACCATACAAGTCGTCCACCGGCTGTTTCGGATTCTGTGATGCCATTCCCAGTCCCGCCGCGGGCCTGCCGATGAGCGGGCTGCTCGACTGTCTCGACGCCCGTCGTTCCGTTCCCGCGAAGCAACTCGGCGCGCCCGGTCCGGATGACGCCACCCTGCTGCGCATGCTGCAGTCCGCTGTCCGCGTGCCCGACCACGGCAAGCGCGTGCCCTTTCGCTTCCTGCGCATCGCGGGCGATGCGCGCATCGCGCTCGGCGAACGGCTCGCGGCGATCACGCGTTCACGCGATCCCGCCGCGGCCGATGCCGTGATCGAAAAGGATCGCCGTCGCTTCGCGCATGCGCCGATGGTGCTTGCGGTGATCGCGCGCCTCGGCCCTGACGAGAATATCCCCGAGTCGGAGCGCTTCTCCACCGCGTGCTGCGTGTGCTTCGCGCTCTTGCAGGCCGCGCAGGGCTGCGGCTTCGGCGCGCAGTGGCTCACCGGCTGGCCTGCGTACGATCCCGAGGTGTTGCGCCTGCTCGGTCTCGCCGATGACGAGCGGATCACCGGTTTCATCCACGTCGGAACGCCGAAGCTCGACGCGCCCGAACGCGAACGTCCCGACCCGGATGCACTGCTGCAGGACTGGACGCCGCCCGCATGAGCGACGGTGCTTCCCCGCCTGGTGCCCGCGGCGCCCGCCCGACCCTGCACCTGGTCGACGCAAGCCTGTACGTGTTCCGCGCCTGGCATTCGATGCCGGACGAGTTCCGCGACGCCGACGGTTGGCCGACGAATGCCGTGCACGGCTTCGCGCGCTTCCTGCTCGAACTGCTGGAGCGCGAGCGTCCGCGCCACATCGCGATCGCCTTCGACGAGGCGCTCGACAGCTGTTTCCGCAACGCGCTGTACCCGGCCTACAAGGCCAACCGCGAGCCGGCGCCGGAGGAACTCAAGCGCCAGTTCGCGCACTGCAAGGCGCTGTGCGAGGCGCTGGGCCTGGTGACGCTGGCGCACGCCGACTACGAAGCCGACGACCTCATCGGCAGCGCGCTGCACCTCGCGCGCGCCCACGGCCTGCGCGGCGTGATCGTCTCCGCCGACAAGGACCTGTCGCAGTTGCTCGACGAACACGACGAGCAATGGGACTTCGCCCGCGGCCAGCGCTGGGGCGCGGCCGGCGTGAAGGCGCGCCACGGCGTGCACGCGCACCAGATCGCCGACTATCTCGCGCTCACCGGCGATGCGATCGACAACATTCCCGGCGTGCAGGGCATCGGCGCGAAGACGGCGGCGCAGCTGCTGGCGCACTTCGGCAGCCTCGACGCGCTGCTCGCGCGCGTGGACGAAGTCGCCTTCCTCCGCCTGCGTGGTGCGACCGGCATCGCCGCGCGCCTGCGCGCGGAACGCGAGCGTGTGCTGCTGTGGCGACACCTGACCACCATCGCGCTCGACGCGCCACTGCCGCAGGCGGGCTTCACGCGCGCCGCGGTGGATGGCGCGCAGCTGTCCGCGCTGTGCGACGCGCTGCGTTTCGGCCCGCTCACCCGTCGCCGCCTGCACGATGCCGCCGGGCTTGCCGTATCCGTCACGGCCGCCGGGTAGCATCGTCGCGATGAGCGAACGCAAGGTCGTCCACGAAGGCAAGTACCTGCGCATGGTCGTGCAGGGTCACTGGGAATACGTCGAGCGCACTCACGCCGGCGGGCTCGCCGCGATCATCGTCGCGATGACGCCGGACGACCGCATCCTCTTCGTCGAACAGTTCCGCATCCCGCTGCAGCAGAAGGCGATCGAGCTGCCGGCGGGCCTGGTCGGCGACATCGACGCCGGCGAATCCATCGAGCAGTCGGCGATCCGTGAACTGGAAGAGGAAACCGGCTGGCGCGCCGCGCGCGCCGAGGTGCTTTTCATCGGGCCGACCTCCGCAGGCCTGACCAACGAGCGCATCGCCTACGTGCGTGCGTGCGACCTGGAACAGACCGGCGAAGGCGGCGGCGACGAAACGGAGGACATCGTCGTGCACGCCGTGCCGCGCGCCGAGGCGCCGGCCTGGCTGATGCGCAAGGCGCGCGAAGGCTACGCGCTCGATGCCAAGCTGTGGACCGGCCTGTGGCTGGTCGATCGCGATCCCGACGGCTCACCGGCCGGTAGCGGGAAAACACGGAGAGCCTGATCGCTCGACCCGGCCCCCGAGCGCGGCCGCGACAGAGGGGCGGCGGGCATCGCATCAGTTCATGGACCAGCGGCCCTGGGCCGAGCCTTGAAGTCGCTCAACCCGTGGCGAACGCATCCGTCGCACGCACGAGCGCATCGACATTTTCCGCCTCGAAGGCCGAGTGGCCCGACGCCGGCGTGACCACCAGTTCGGCCTTCGGCCATGCCTTGTGCAGCTCCCAGGCATTCTGGATCGGGCACACGACGTCGTAGCGACCGTGCACGATCACGCCGGGGATGCCGGCGATGCGGTGCGCGTCGCGCAGCAACTGGTCCTCGACTTCGAAGAAGCCGCCGTTGACGAAGTAGTGGTTCTCGATCCGCGCGAAGGCGAGCGCGAACGCTGCGTCCTCGTGGCCGGCGACGAAATCGGCGTCGACGTGCAGGAAGCTGGTCGCGCCTTCCCACACGCTCCAGGCGCGCGCGGCGGTGAGGCGAGTCGTTTCGTCCGGCGACGTCAGGCGACGATGGAACGCGCTGATCAGGTCATGCCGCTCGACCGGCGGGATCGCCGCCAGGTAGTGCTCCCACGCCTCCGGGAACAGCCGCGACGCGCCTTCCTGGTAGAACCATTCAAGCTCCCAGCGCCGCAGCATGAAGATGCCGCGCAGCACCAGTTCCGTCACGCATTGCGGATGCGTCTGCGCGTACGCGAGCGCGAGGGTCGAGCCCCAGCTGCCGCCGAACACCTGCCAGCGGGCGATGCCGAGCACTTCGCGCAGCTTCTCGATGTCGGCCACCAGGTCCCAGGTGGTGTTGTCGACGAGATCGGCATGCGGCGTGGAGCGCCCCGAGCCGCGCTGGTCGAACAGCACGATGCGGTACTTCGAAGGATCATGGAAACGGCGCATCTTCGCGCTGCAGCCCGCGCCCGGGCCGCCGTGCAGCAGCACCACCGGCTTGCCCTCGGGATTGCCGCACTGCTCGTAGTACAGGGTGTGGCGGTCATCGACCCGCAGCGTGCCGGTGTCGAAGGGCTCGATCTCTGGGTAAAGGGTGCGCATCGGGACCTCCGCCTCGGGGGAACGCGGATTCTAGCGTGGGGCGCCGAGGGAACCGCCCCGCACGCACTGGCGTCGCTTCGCTGCTCGTTCCGGGTGCCGCGGGCTGCTTTCGCAGACCTCGAACAGGAGTTGCTTCGCTGGCGTTCGTAACGCTCAGCGACGCTGGCCCAGCGTGACGCGGTCGCGCGCCTCCAGGTCCTGGCGGGTGGCGACTTCCGCGAAGTCCGCATCGCGCAGCAGGGCGCGCACGGCCTCGCCCTGGTCATAGCCGTGCTCGAGCAGCAGCCAGCCACCGCCCAGCAGATGCGCGGGCGCATCGCGGACGATGCGGCGGATCGCGTCGAGCCCGTCGCGCCCGGACGCAAGCGCGGCGCGCGGCTCGAAACGCAGGTCACCCCGCGTCAGGTGCGGGTCGCCTTCGGCGATGTATGGCGGGTTGCTGGCGATCAGGTCGAAGCGGGCCTCGCCGAGCGGCGCGCACCAGTCGCCGGCGCGGAACTCGACGTTGCCCAGCTGGTTGTGCGCCGCGTTGGCGCGCGCGACGGCGAGCGCGGCGGAGCTGGCGTCGGTGGCGACGACATGCGCGTGCGGGCGTTCGCGTGCCAGCGCGAGCGCGATCGCGCCGCTGCCCGTGCCGAGGTCGGCGACACGCAGCCGCCTGGCTGGCGGCAGCCGTTCCAGCGCCACCTCGACGAGGAGCTCGGTTTCCGGCCGCGGGACCAGCGTATCGGGGGTGACGATGAGGTCGAGCGACCAGAAGCCGCGGTGCCCGACGAGGTAAGCGACTGGTTCTCCGGCGCCGCGCCGCGCCACCAGCGCACCGAAGCGCTCCTCCAGTTCCGCCGGCAGCGGATCGCCGCCATGCGCGAACAGCCAGCTGCGCGATGCGCCGAGCGCGTGCGCGAGCAGCAACTCGGCGTCGGTCGCGTCGATGCGCGAACGCGCCTCGCGCAGAGCCTCGTCGATGCGCCTGCTGGCCATGTTGCGAGTGTGCGGGCTGCTGACGGAACGCGGCCTGTCCTTCCCCCTGGAGGGAAGGACGCCGCGCGCGCGTCAGCGCCGCGGAAACTCCAGCGGCAGGCCGGCGCGCGCCTGCCTCTGCGCCGCGCACAGGTGGATTGACTCGACGGTCTGCTGCAGCTCGCGCGGGCCGCCTTCGATGTCGGCCACGCGCGACGCGAACTTCGCCTGCAGCGCGTCGGCCTCGGCGCCGGTGCACATGCCGTCGGCGTACAGGCCGACCAGCGCGGCGCCGGCGGGCGCGAGGCGCGCTTCCAGCTCCTT
>JABFWF010000049.1 GCA_013362405.1 Lysobacter sp.
CACCGACATTAGCGGCAAGCCGAGGACGGCCGAGAACAACGGCGACATGCAGAGCACGCCGGCGAGGTTGCGGCGCGCGATCCGCTTCACGTCCGGCGACTCCCCCTTCGTCGCCTGCCAGAGCATGCGGCCCATGTGCCAGGTCATGTTGAGCGAGTACTGCCGGAACATCAGCAGGACCTTCTTCCAGCCGTCCTGCATGAAGCGGGCGCGGTTCTGGTTCGAGTAGTCGAACATCGTGTCCTGGATGGCGTTGGCCGCGAACTTCACCGCCTCGTCGAAGCCCATGCCTTGCCCGCGCGCCAGCCGGTAGGCGGCCATACCGGTGGCCTCGCGGTTGATCACCTCGGCCACGTGGAAGGGCATGCCGACCCACTTCATGGCGGTGGCCCATGCCGGGTTGTAGCCGGCCAGTCCACCCTCCGCGATGCCGGCAAGGTTGTGGGCCTGCGTCTTGTCGAGCGCGCCGGCGCGCTGCAGGTAGGCGTGCGCGCGGAGCTCTTCGGAGTCGGTGAGTGTGCGCTGGATGTGGCCACCGGTGCGCACCGAGTCCTTCATCCCGGCCAGGAGTGCGTTCATCGCTTTGACGCCGCCGAAGCGACTGCCGAGGTGCGGCAGCGCCAGGAACGGCACCTGCGTCAGATTCACCAGCGCCGCGGCGGGGGTCACGCCCAGGTAGTACAGGAAGCCGGCGGAGCTGATCTTGTTGACCAGCGCGCTCGCCTGCGGATTGGAGATCCACTCGTGGCGTTGCGCCAGCTCGTCGAGGATGACGTCGCCGGCGACGATCGCGCGGGTATCGCCGCCCGCCTCGCGGCGGCGCGCCTCCTGCTGCTCGCGAAGCGTGTCGAGCACGCTCTGCAGCTTGTGGGAGTAACGCAGGCGCGCGAGCTGGTGGGCGCCGTGGTGCATGTTGAACGCGAAGGCGCGTAGCGCATCCGGGTCGAAGCCCGGCACCGTCTGACGGTGGATCGAGTGCTTGCGCATCGACAGCTCGGGCAGCGACTGCAGGTAGAGCTGGTAGATCTCGTCCTGCATCTTCTCCGAAGCGCCGGCCTTGTTGAGCTTCTCGAGCACGTCGGCGACGAACGTCCCGCTCGGTGCGTCCTTCGCCCGCTGCTCGCCCTTGCGGCCCTGCGCCACCACCGTGAACCCACGCTCGCGCAGGCCCTTCACGGCCCGCTCGAGCTCGTCCTGGTTCTCGAACATCTGGAAGGTGTTGGTGCCGTCGCGCTCGCCCGCAACGAAGTACTGGCCGAAGCGCTGCAGCGGGAAGTAGACGCCCTGCAGGCGCGCCGACTCGAACTGCGCCCGGATGGTCGCGATCAGCCGCGCCTTGTGCTTGCCGGCCTGATCGCCTCGCAGGTCCTCGATGCGCTGCACCAGCGCGTCCTCCACCTGCTTGGAGCGCTTGGCGTACAGGTCGCGCATGACCCGGTAGTGCTGCTGCGCTTCGGGCGACAGGCTGTTCCAGCGTTCCACCAGCGTCGGATAGGTCTGCCGGCGAGCCTTATCCCGAGCCGGCATGCCGCGGATCACCTTCGCCTCGGCCAGCATGTCCGTCTTGTTGTCGCCGGCGCGGCCGCGCATCTGCTCCTTGATCGCGCGCAGTGCCTCGCGGACGTTCTTCGGCGTGGCCTCATGCAACTGGCCGGCGTAGCGGAACTGCAGTGGCTGGAACGATTCCGCGGGGTCCACGCCTTGGATCGTGGCGTCGTGCATGAGGTCAAACATCGCCCGAGCCGCCGGCTGGTTCTTCCCGGCCCACTTCCGCACCGATTCGGCGACGTCCTCGCCCTCCTGCTGCAGCGCGTTGCGATCGGCGCCC
The DNA here is from genome assembly GCA_013362405.1 of Lysobacter sp. GTDB lineage: Bacteria > Pseudomonadota > Gammaproteobacteria > Xanthomonadales > Xanthomonadaceae > JABFWF01. The sequence continues at coordinate 1,829 of JABFWF010000049.1, forward strand.
ATCTCGGCCAGGTAGTCCGAGTAGTGGTGCATCGTCGCGAAGTGATCGCTGCCCAGTTCCGTGAGGTGGCGGGTGGTCAGGAACCCGAGCCAGCTGCCGCGGGTGCGGTCCTTTACCTTCTTGGCCAGTGTGGCCAAGCCCTCCGGCGTGGCGCTCTTCAGCGCCGCGCGCGCCTTATCGATGATGCTGGCATCGAACTGCGTCGCTTCTCGGGTCACCGCAGCGAGGTCATCCACGACGTCGCCGGGGGCCTTCGAGAAGAGCATGCGGTTGTCGCTTCGATCGAACGTGCCGCGGTTCTCGGTCGCCTTGATCTGGTCGGCGCGGAAGGCGATCCATTGCCCGATGTCCGGCAGGCGGATGCCGTCGTAGCCCTCGCGCTCGAGGCGCGCGCGCAGCGCGGTCGCGTCATCGGTGCCCTCGACGTCCATGAACTGCGCCTTGGACATTTCGTAGGGGTGCTGGATCGCCAGGTACACCTCGTAGACGTGCTGCTCGGCCGGCACGTCGTTGGTCGCGATGCGGGCGTAGTGCTCGGCTTTCTCCTTTCGGGCATCGAAGAAGATGCCGAGGCGGGCGGTCATGTGGCCAGTGCTCTTGCCGGCGCGCCCCGGATCGAACGCAGCGAACTCCTCGCCGGTGCCGTGGTAGACCTTCAACGGCTCGCCCTTGCCGTCGACCACCTTCGAGTCGCCGAACCAGTCCTTGAAGAACGGGGAAGCGGTACCGAGCTCATGCCATAGCCCATTGGCGAATGCCCCCATCGCCGGCGACTTGCGCTCCGCCGGCGACAGGCCAGCGACGAAGTCGCGATCCACGGGCGTCTCGTCGACCTGCAGGCCGCTCTCGCCGTACTGCGGGTTGTCAGCCGCGGAGAAGGCGTAACGCTGGACCAGCGCGCGACGCTCGGCAGGCGTGGCTGCCTGCTGGTGCAGGAAGCTCTCGGCCTGGGTGAGCAGGCCGCGGATCTCGGTTTCCGACCAGCGGGCGCTCGGCATGACGCGCCGCAGGAACCGGCGCACCGCCGACATCACGCGCGCGACGAAGCTGTTCCGGATGCCCTTCTCCGCCATGAAGGCGATCGCCTCGCGCGCGAAGGTGTCGCGGTCGAGTCCCGGCTGGCGATCTTCGATCTCGCTGAAGATCCGTCGCAGCTGCGCGCTCGCGCCGCGCTGGCGGAGCGCCTCGATCGAATCGGCGATGCGGCCCCACTGCTCGGCCCCGACGACGCGTTCGACGCCGTAGTGACCAAGCGCTTCGTGGGCGAGCACCTGGGCGAAGCGCTGCTCGTTCTGGATCCGGCCCACGTTGAGCCAGATCACCGGGCTGCCGTTGTAGACGCCCTCGACGCGCCGGAAGTCTGGATCCGCCTTGACGGCGGCTGGCAGGTCGTCAGCGGACGCGACCAGGCGGATGCTCGGTGCGTTGTCGCCCCAGTGCTGGGTGAGCTCGGTCTTGAGCTGCTGCGCCCGCTCGAGCGTCAGTCGCCCTTGCGGCTGGGTGCGATCGGATGCTGAGCGAAGTAACCGGCCATCCAGTCCGCCGCCTGCTGCTTGTCGCGCCTGAGAGATGCGATCTCGGATGGCGTCAAGGGACCGGGCTGCGAGGATGTGCCCCGCTTCGCCTTCAGTGAGGCGGGAGCTGTCGAAGCCGAATTCGTTCTCGAGGTAACGATCGAGGTCATTGCCGAAGGTCTCCCGGAGGCGCTGCGCCGTCGCGGGCTGCAGGGCCATCGTCGCGCCGTTGGGGTGGCCGGTCAACACGGTGGCGCCCACCACGTGCCCGCCGTTGGCCTCGATATGGCCACGGAGGTTGGCCAGCGTGCCGCCCATGGTCAGAGCGTCATCGATGACGAGGTAGTCCGCGCCGCGTTCAACCGGACCGTCGAACACCGCCTGGAACGCGATGCGGTGGAACGCGCCAGCGGCCGTGTGGTGCGCGCGCACCGACTGCACGATCTCTCGGTCGACCGGCAGGCCAAGCGCCTGGCCGAGCGCGCTGGCGTATGCCAGTGGGATCTGATTGCGGCCGCTCGCCTCCTCGGCATGCACCGCCACCAGGATCGGCTTGCGATCGCCGATCATGTCCCGCACCCGCTGCACGGCTTCGGGCGTCAATCGATCGCCGACGAGACGCGCGGCCGCCGCGCGATCCCCGCCCTTCGCTGCCTCGTAGTCCGGATGGGTGCGCAGCTGCTGCTGGCCCGGGCCGAACGGCTCGGCGATGACCGCCTGCGGGAACTCCTGCCAGTCGGCGCGATCGCTGCCGGCGCGGCCGGCCTTGCTGAAGAGCGCAGTCGCCGGCGACGTCTTCCGGGCCACGGGACCCTTCGGCTTGCGCGTGCTCGAGTACTGGGCCGCGCTGCCGAACACGGCATGCAGCTCTTTCTGGGTGGGCAGCGTGCTGTGCGTACGCGGCGCTTCGTGGGACACGTCCTTGCCGTTGAACGTCAGGCCCTGGACCTTCACTCCCCAGTTGCCGCCGTTCCAGTCGAACGAAACGACGCGGTCCTTGCCGCCGTAGCCGGGGATCTCGCGCCCGGGCTGGAAGTACGCCTCGAGCGTGGAGCGATCGCTGGCCACGAACTCTTTCGTGCCCCGCACCATCCGCACGCGCGGCTGCGGTGCGGAGGCGGCGCTGGCGGCCGGCGCTGGCGCGGTGGTGGTGGCGCCGGCGCCGGCATCGCCAGGTTCGCCAACGCCCTTGGTGAGCTGCGCTGCAGCCACGTGATAGTCGGCGACGCCGCGCGCGCCTTCCACACCGACGGCCACGACACCCTGCTCGGCGTCACCGAGCGAGAGGATCTTGCCGGTGAAGGTGCGGCCGTTTGACGTGAAGCTGACCGCGTCGCCCTTCTTCAGGCCCTTCGCCTTGATCGCCGCGCGGTTGGCCGCAAAGGCAGCGTCCGCCGTCACCTGCCTTGCTTTGGGCTCAGTGGCCGCGGCAGTCGGCGTCGGGGCGGTTGGCGCCTGCTCGGCCGTCTTTGCCGCCGGGGTGAAGCTCGCAGCGGCAGGCCGCGTGGTGTTGTTCGGGTCGCGCACCCACTGCTCGAACTCGGCGTGCGTCATCTGGGTGACGCGGCCGACACCCTTCCAGCCCTTCGAGTAGTTGGCCAGGTACGCCTTGCGCGCAGCCGCCATGTTCGAAGCGCCGAGGACGACCTTGTGCTCGTCGAAACGGCCGTCCTGCGTGCGCTGGTCGATCACGAAGACCGGGCGCTGCGTATCCGCGGCGTGCTCGGTCAGGAAGACGTCGACGTGGTCCTTGTCCTTGCCGATCGTGCCCTTGATGTAACCGTAGTGGTGGGCGAGCGCGGGCCACTCCTCGCGCCGCTTCGAGCCCGCCGGGTTCTCGATCGAAATATCGAGACCCGCGACACG
>JABFWF010000264.1 GCA_013362405.1 Lysobacter sp.
ATCGCCGCCTGGTCGCGCGCGTAGCCGGCGAGCAGGCTGCGCTCGGCGATGATGTTGATCAGCCGTGGCACGCCGCCGGCGTGGCGATGCAGGCGGCGGATCGCCGCGCGCGAGAACGGCAGCCGGCGGCCGCCGGCGATCGTGTAGCGGTGGCGCAGGTATTGCGCGGTCTCGTCGGCGTCCAGCGGCGTGAGGTGGTAGCGCGCGGTGATGCGCTGGGCGAGCTGGCGCAGGTCCTCGCGCGCCAGCAGCGTGCGCAGCTCGGGCTGGCCGAGCAGGATGATCTGCAGCAGTTTCTGCGTCGGCGTCTCGAGGTTGGTCAGCAGGCGGATCTGTTCGAGCGCGTCGGCCGACAGGTCCTGCGCCTCGTCGACGATCAGCACGACACGCAGGCCCTGCGCGTACGCTTCGAGCAGGTAGGCGTTGAGCGCGTCGACCAGCGCCTTCGTACTGCCGCGCTTGCCCCTGCCTTCGATGGGCGTGAGGTCGAGGCGCAGTTCCTCGCAGATGGTTTCCAGCAGCTCGACCGGCGTCTGCCGCGGGTTGAGCACCAGCGCGATGCGCGTCGTGTCCGGGACCTGCTCGAGCAGCAGTCGGCACAGCGTGGTCTTGCCGGTGCCGACTTCGCCCGTGAGCTGCACGAAGCCGCCGCCACCGCCCTGGCCGATGCCGTACAGCAGGTGGGCGAGCGCATCGCGGTGGCGCTCGCTGAGGAAGACGAAGCGCGGGTCGGGCGTGATCGAGAACGGCGGCTCGGTCAGGCCGTAGTACTCGAGGACCATGCGCGGGCCGGTGGTCGGGAACTGGCGCTAGCCTGCCACGAAACGGCGCATGGGTGGCGGTGGAATGCCACCGGCGCTTCGCGCAGAGGCTATTCCGCCAGCTCCTTCGCCTCGGCCGTCGCCAGCACCTCCGCGTGCCCGATCCGCTGCGGCCGCGACAGCAGCGGGAACACGAGCACCGCGCCGAGGATGATCGCCACGCCGGCGTAGAACCAGGGCGTCAGCTCCCGCTGCTCGCCGAGCAGGAGGATGGCGAGCACGATCGCGTACACGGGCTCGAGGTTCACCGCCAGCTGGGCCGCGAATGCGCTCATGTGGCGCAGCGCCACCAGCGACAAGGTGAACGGCAGCAGCGTGCACAGCACCGACAACGCCAACAGGCATAGCAGGTCGTGCAGGGTCGGAACGACCAGCAGCGGCCCCGCGAACGCCGGGAAGATCGCTGGCATCAGCGGCGCGAGCAGGGTCAGCGCGAGCGTGCCGGCGCCGAGCTCGAGCGCCGTCACCGTGAGCGGATCGGCGTGCTCGACCAGGCGCTTGTTGAGTGAACTGAACAGGGCGACGAACAACGCCGAGATCGTGCCGACCACGATGCCCAGTCGCATCCCGTGCGGCACGCCGCCGACCACCAGCGCCACGCCCGGCAGCACCAGCACGCCGAGCGCGAACTCGGCGCGCGAGAAGCGCCGGTGGGCGAGCTTCGGCTCGATCAGCGCGGTGAACACCGTCGCCAGCGCCATGCAGGTCGCGCCGACGGACGCATTCGCCAGCTTGATCGCGCCGTAGAAGGTGAGCCAGTGGAGCGACACCAGCACGCCGATGCCCGCGTAGGCGAGCAACAGCCGGCGCGGCATCGCGCGCAGGCCGCGCCACACGCGTGGCACCAGCGCGAGCGCACCGACCACGATCAGCATGCGCCACCACACCAGCGGCAGCGCCGGCAGGGTGATGAGCTTGCCCAGGATCGCGGTGAAGCCCCAGAGCAGGACGCAGGCATGGATCTGCAGGAAGGCCCTGCGCGTGTCGGTCATCGGCATGGTGGAATTATCGCCCGGTTGCGGCGACCGTCGCGCCGGGGGAACCGCGACCCGGTCACAGACCGCAAGGAGGGCGACGTGCCGACAGAAGACATGGCGCACCTGCGCGAGCTGCTCGCCGGCTTCGGCGACGTTGCGATGCGGCCCATGTTCGGCGGCCATGGCGTGTACCGCGAGGGCATGATCTTCGCGATCGTCATGGAAGGCGACCTCTACCTCACGGTCGACGCGGACAGCCGCGCGCGCTTCGAGGCGGCGGGCTGCGCGCCGTTCGTGTACTCGATGAAAGGTCGACCGTTGCCGCTGAGTTACTGGTCGGTCCCGGCCGAGGCGCTCGAAGCGGCGGACGCCATGCTGCCGTGGGCGGAACTGGCGTGGGCCGCGGCGCTGCGCAAGCAGGCGGCCAGGCGGCGTGGGCGGCGACGCCGCTGAACGCCGGCGACGGACACCTGCGGGCGCGAGGGCCTGCTCAGTAGGAGCGGCTTTGCAGCCGCTTTGCTTTTTTGCAGGAGCGACGTAAGTCGCGACCACGGCCCCGGTCGCGACTCACCGCGCTCCTGCAGGGGCAGAGGCCGTTCCCGCGTGGACTGCTCATTCCTTCGGCAGCGCGAGCAGCCAATCGGCGAAGGCCTGCGCGGGCGGGCGCAGGCGACGGTGCGCGGGATGGATCAGGTAATAGCTCCAGCGGCCGCGCATGCGCGGGCCGGGCAACGGCACGAGCCGGCCGTCGGCGAGGAAGGGCGCGACGATGTGTTCGCGCGCCAGCGCCACGCCGAGGCCAAGCGCGGCCGCCGAGAGCGCGGCGTTGGAATCGCTGAAGCGATAGCGCTCGACGAAGCTCGCGCCACGCACGCCGGCGGCGCGGAACCAGTCGTGCCAGCCCTGCCGCGCGGCGTCGGCGACCAGCGGCAGCTTCGTGATGTCGACGGCCTTGCGCACCTTGTCGACGCCGCGCAATGCCGGCGAGGCCACCGGGAACAGGTCCTCCTGCAGCAACAGTTGCGAGGCCAACCCCGGCCATTGCCCGGCGCCATGGCGGATGCCGAGGTCCGGTCCGCTGTCGTCGAAGCGCGCGAGCGCGAACCCCGTTTCGATGCTGAGCGCGATGTCCGGATGCGCGGCCGCGAAGCCCGACAGACGCGGCAGCAGCCAGCCGCAGCTCCACGAATGCAGCGTGGCGATCCGCACCATCGGCCCGGCTTCGCGCCGGGCGCGCAGGCCCCGCAGTACGTCTTCCATGTCGGCGAGCGCGCTGCCGGCGGTATCGGCGAGTTCGCGGCCTTCGGCGGTGAGGGCGACACCGCGCGCATGGCGCTGGAACAGGGCGACGCCCAGGCGCGCCTCGAGCCGTCGCACGTGGTGGCTGACCGCGCTGGCGGTGAGGTGCAACTCCTCCGCCGCATGGGCGAAGTTCTGATGGCGAGCGGCCGCTTCGAACGCGGCGAGCGCGGGCAGCCAGTCGGAACGCAGGGCCATCGATCGAGCCTCAAGCAGGATTTGTGTCTGGCCCGGAAAGTATGCGCTTGCCGCGTCATGGGCCGCACGGACAATGGCGCCAGGCCCGCAAACTCGGCGCAGGGCAGGAGATGGCACGTGGTGGAGCAGGGACACGGGACGGAGGTACTTGCGCTCGATCGCGCCCCGGCGGTCGAGGTGGGTCCCGGCTGCACGCGCCGCGCCCTGCCGGCACCCGCCGGCTTGCGTGCGTGGGTGGTGGAGATGGCGCCCGGCAGCCGGTGGCCGCACGTCGATGACCATCCGCACGGCGAGCTTTATGTCGTCCTCGAAGGCGAGGTCATCGAGGGCGACGCGCGCCACGGCGCTGGCAGCTACGTGCACTTCGCACCCGGCAGCATGCACCGTCCGCGCACCGATACCGGCGTGCGCCTGTTCGGCATCAATCCGATCCCGTCCTTCCCGCTCCACGCCGCGGAGTCGCCATGAGCACGCTCGCTTCTTCCCTCCCGGCCGAGCGCAGCCGCGCCTGGCTCACGCCGCTCGAACTCGGCGTGCTCGGCGCGATCTGGGGCGCGTCCTTCCTGTTCATGCGCGTGGCGGCGAAGGACTTCGGCCTGTTCGCGCTGGTCGAAGTGCGGCTCGCGCTCGGTTCCCTGGTGCTGCTGCCGTTCCTGTGGAAGGCGCGCGCGCAGTTCCCGTTGCGGCTGTGGCCGAAACTCGCGCTGATCGGCGCCATCAATTCGGCGACGCCGTTCCTGCTGTTCGCGTGGGGCGCCGAGCGCGCGCCGGCCGGCATCGGCGCGATCGCCAATGCGATGACGGTGCTGTTCACCGCGCTGGTCGGCTTCCTGTTCTTCGGCGAGAAGATCGGACGCACGCGTGCCCTGGCGCTGCTGGTCGGCTTCGCCGGCGTGGTCGTGCTGGCCAGCGGCAAGACGAGCGGCGCGAACATCGGCGGCGCGGTGGCGGCGGGCGCGACCGCGTCGTTCCTGTACGGCATCGGCATCAACCTGGTGCGACGCCACCTCACCGGCCTGCCGCCGGCGGCGGTGGCCTCGGCGACGCTCGGCACCTCGGCGCTCCTCACGCTGCCGTTCGCGTTGTCGCAATGGCCGGCGCATGCGATTCCGGCGACGTCGTGGCTGTCGGCCGGCATGCTCGGCGTGCTCTGCACCGGCGCGGCGTTCGTCTTCTACTACCGGCTGATCGCGCGCATCGGCGCCAGCCGTGCCTCGACCGTGACCTACCTGATCCCGGTGTTCGGCGTGGCGTGGGCGTGGCTGCTGCTCGGCGAACCGCTGACGCCGACGATGGCGATCAGCGGCGCGCTGATCCTTGGCAGCGTGGCACTGAGCCAGCGGGCGCGGCAGTAGCCGCGTCCGTGTAGGCGCACCGGACGAATTGCCGCTAGAACATCCCGGCGCCGTTCGGCGACTGCTCGGGGACCGGCTGGCCGATGTCCCACAGCTCGGCGAGCCGCCCATCCTCGAAGCGCAGGATGTGGACGACCGCGATGCCACGGTCCGAGGGCTGCATCCGCACCCGCGAATGGATCGCCACCAGGTCGCCGTCGCGCAGCACGCGCTGGATGTCGAGCTGCTTGCCGGGATGCGCGGCGGCGTTCTCGTCCATCGCCGCCGCGAGGGTGTCCGCGCCATCGGCGAACCACGGGTTGTGATGGCGGAAACCCGGCGCGGCGAAACGGGCGAACGCCTCCCGCGCCTGCCCCGATGCGGCCATGCGGAGGAAATCCACCGCGCGTTCCTTCAGGTCCGGCCTTGCAGTCGCCATGATCGTCACTCCGTGGCTGCCTGGCGCTGCAGGCGGTCGATGAGCGCCATCGCGGCGGCCGGGTTGCGTTCCTTGGCCGCGCTGATGAAGTAGATGAAGACGTCGCGTCCCTGCGCGACTGCGG
>JABFWF010000160.1 GCA_013362405.1 Lysobacter sp.
CGATCACCCAGGCGCCGGCGGCCTGAGCGCATTCGAGCACCGCGCCGATGTCGTGCACGCGGCCGCCGAGATAGGTCGGAACGACCGCCAGCGTATCGGCGCCGACGACGGCCGCGAGCTGGTCGCGGTCCATCGCCAGCCCGGACGCGTCGAGGTCGCACACGCGCGTGACCAGGCCGCAATGGCGCACGGCCATTGCCACCAGTGGGCAGGTATAGGCCGGCATGACGACCTCGCGCCGCGCGCTGTCGCGGGCGAGCGCGGTCAGCGCGACGACGAGCGCGGCGGTACCGGAACAGGTGACCTCGACCGCCTCGGCCTGCAGCAGTCCGGCCAGCCATTGCGCGAGGGATGGACGCGCGCGGCCGGGGAGCAGGTCGCGACCGCGCAGCGGCAGGCCGGCGGTCGGCGGAATCTCACGCATGGTCGGGCGCGTCGCGCTCGCCGAGCGCGAGGCAGACGATGCCGGCGACGATGCAGGCGGCGCCGGCGGCCTGCAGCGGGCCGATGCGTTCGCCGAAGAACATCGCCGACACCAGCAGCACGCTCACCACCTCGAGGTGCGAGGCGGCGAACGCCGGGCCGATCGGCGCGCGCCGCAACAGGGAGATCCAGGTGAAGAACGCGCCGACGTAGCCGGCGACCGCGCCGTAGGCCCAGGGCTGGGCCATCACGCGCAGCACCCAGGCGAGGTTCGCCTGCGGCGGGAAGGCATGCTCGCCGGCGAGCTTGAAGCTGACCTGCGCGAGCGTGTCGAACGCCATCAGCAGCAGGAAGCCGAACGCGATTCCCGCGCGGCCGTTGCCGGCGCCGCTGTTTGCGGCGCCACTGTTCACGGCGCCGCCGTTCACAGCGCGGCCCCCACCAGCGCGACGCCGCCGCCGACCAGGCCGATGCCGAGCAGGCGCATGCGGGTCAGGCGTTCGTCGAAAAGCACCCGCCCGGCGAGCATGATCGCGACGATGTTGATCGAGCCGAGCAGCACGCCGCGGCCGAGCGGCACCAGCGACAGGAACGCGGTCCAGGCCAGGAACTCGCCGACGTAACAGGTGATGCCGAGCCACAACCGCGGATTGGCGGCCATGCGGCGCCAGCGCGCCAGCCCTTCGCCCGCGTGCGGGTCCACCGCGACCGCCTTGAAGGCCAGTTGCCCGGTGGTGTCGAGCACGATGGTGAGCAGCCACACCCAGACGGCGGACGCCATGCGCAGGTGTCCTACGCGGCTTCGCGGTGGGCGATGCCGGAGAAGAAGCCGGCGAGGCGGTCGGCGACGACGCGCCGCTCGCGGTCGAGCGTGATCATGTGGTAGCTGTCGGGCAGCAGCAGCATCTCCACCGGCGCGCTGACGCGATCGGCGACGAGGTGCGCATTGCGCACGTGGGCGATGTCGTCCTCGACCGCGTGCGCGACCAGGCACGGCGCGGTCACCTGCGCCAGGCGCCCGCGCACGTGGCGCGAGAGCTGGTGCAGGTCGGCCAGCGAATGCCAGGGGTTGCCCGGCAGTCCCGCCGCGGCGCTGTCGCCGCCCAGCATCGCGTTGCTGACCTGGCTGCGGATGCGCTCGTCGCGCAGGCCGTAGGGCGGCTCCTCCTGGAAGCTTCGCTCGCGGGCGAGGCCCATCCGCTTGATCGCCGGCAGCAGGAAGGACAGCCGCGCGATCCACGGGATGTTCCAGCCGTCGTAGCGGAAGGTCGCGCCGAGCACGCCGACGCCGTCGACCAGCGACGGGCGCTCGGCCGCGAGCATCAGCGACAGCAGCGCGCCCATGGACAGGCCGGCGACGAACAGGCGGTCGACCCGCCCGCGCAGCTGCACGGCCGCGTCCTCGACGCTGGCGTACCAGTCGCGCCAGCCGGTGGCGAGCAGGTCGGACGCATCGCCGCAATGGCCGGCGAGCTGCACGCCGTGCACGGTGAAGCCTTCACGGTGCAGGCGCTTGCCGACCAGCAGCATCTCGGCGGGGGTGCCGGTCAGGCCGTGCACCAGCAGCACGCCGCGGCGGTCGCCTTCGAAATGGAATCCTGCGCTCTGGATCATGGCGGGCTAGTCAGTCAGTAGGGCCGACCGCCCGGAATGCGCGGTCTCCGGCCGGAAGCATGCCGCGGGCCGGTTTCACCGACCTTTCGCGGCGGCCGGGCGTTCGAACCGGACCAGCACCCGCTGGCCCACGCGCAGGCCGGTGTCCGGCGGTTCCAGCGCGAGCACGCATTCCACGCTGCGTTCATTGACGCGCTGCATCGGGTCGGCCTGCAGGACCGACTGGCCGAAGACGGGCCCGACGCGCAGCACCCGCGCGCGGGCCAGCGGTGTCTGCCGGCCGTCGTCGCTCAACACCTGGGCGACCTCGCCCGGCGAGACCTGGGCGAGCGCGTCCTGGGACAGCTCGGCACGGACGATCCGCGCGCCCGCCGGCAACAGGGTCAGCAGCGGCGCGCCGGCGGCGGCGCGCATGCCCGGCCAGGTCGCCACCCGCAGCACCTGGCCATCGACCGGGGCGCGCAGGACCTGCTGGCGGACTTGGTAGCGGGCATGTTCCAGCTCCGCGCGGGCGAGCCGGACGCCGGCCTGGGCGTTGGTCAGCTCGGCGCGGGTCTCGGAGGCGGCCTCGCGTGCGTCGTCGGCGCTTTGGCCGTCGCCGGCTCCGTTGCGTGCGGCTTCCTCCAGCCGCTGCGCGCGCAGCGCGGCGGCCCCCACCTTCGGCTGCAGCAGGCCGACCTGCGCCTGCGCCTGCGCCAGCTTGGCCTCGGCGAGGGTCTCCTCGAGCCGGGCCGGGGTGGGGTCGGCCTGCAACAGCGGTTGCCCGCGATGCACGCTGGCGCCCTCGACGACGCCGACCTCGGCGACGGTGCCGTCGACCGGCAGGCCAAGGGCCAGCGTGCCGCCCTGGATGTCGACCTGGCCGCGGGCGACCACGCCGGGGGGCGGCGGCAGCACGCGCGCCGGGGCCGTGCGGTCGCCGTGGCCGCAGGCGGCGAGCAGCGAGGCCAGCAGCGGGACCGACAGGAGCGCGCGGGCGCGATGCTTCATCAGGTGGAGCTCCAGGTGGGCGTGGGTTGCGCCGCGGGCAGGGGGTTGATGCGCTGGTCGTCGAGGATGCGCCCGTCTTCCATGCGCAGCACCCGGTCGGCATGGGCGATCAGGCGCGGATCATGGCTGACGCACAGCACGGTGTTGCCGTGGAGGCGGGCGATATCGTGCAGCATGTCGATGACGAGTTGGCCGTTGGCCGCGTCCAGCGAGCTGGTCGGCTCGTCGGCGAACAGCAGCGCCGGCCGCTTGGCCAGCGCGCGCGCGATCGCGACGCGCTGCTTCTCGCCGCCCGACAGCTCCAGCGGGCGCAGGTGGCGGCGCGACCACATGCCGACTTCCTGCAGCGCTTCGGTCGCGCGTTCTCGCATCTCGGTGCGCGACAGGCCCATGTACTGCAGCGGCAGCTCGACCTGCTCGGCGACCTGCAGCGCGGGAAACAGGCCGAAGCCCTGGAACACGAAGCCGGTGTGGCGCAGGCGGAAGCGCTCCAGCGCGGACAGGCCGAGGCCGGCGAGCCGCTCGCCCAGCGCGAACACCTCGCCCGAGTCCGGCCGCTGCAGGCCGCTGAGGATCGACAGCAGCGTGCTCTTGCCGCAGCCGGACGGCCCCGCGATCAGGGTCAGCTCGCCCGCGTTGATCTGCAGCGAGACGCGCTCCAGCACCACCGTTCGGACCTGGCCGGACACGAACGCCTTGCCGACGTCGCGCGCCTCGAGCGCGACCAGGGAATCCTGCTGTCGATCGGGCAGCGCGCTCATCGCAGCAGTTCCGCCGGGTCCGCCCGGCCGAGGCCGCGGAGCGCGACGATGCCGGACAGCACCGCGAGCAGCATCACCACGATGCCGCAGAACAGCCACAGCGATGCGTCGAAGGCGACCGGGATATCGCGCAGGCGCGCCACCTCGATCACCAGCAGCCCCGACACGTTCGCCGCGACGAGGCCGACCGCGCCCACCCACAGCGCCTGCTCCAGCACCACCCAGCGCAACGCGCCGATGCCGACGCCGAGCGCGTTGAGCGTGGCGTACTCGCGGATCGAGCCGAACACCGCCGCCACCAGCGTCTGGCTGGTGATCGCCGCGCCGACCAGGCAGACCACGCCGGCGAGGAACAGCACGCCGGCGCCGGCGCCGGTATCGAACAGCCAGAACAGCATCGAACGGCGGGCGAAGGCGCGCGCGCTCCATGCCTGGTGCGGGCCGCCACCGGGGCGATGGCTGAGCTCGTGCGCGAGGCGACCGGCGTCGTCGGGATGCTGCAGCCTGGCGACCAGGTAGGTCGGCCAGTCCGGATGCTCGGAGTCGGCGTCGAGGCGCCGCGCGGTGTCCAGCGAGGCGAGCACGTTCACCCCGCCGAGCGCGCGCAACCCGCTGCCCACGCCGACCACGTGCACCGGCTGGCCGTTGATGTAGGCCTGGCTGCCGACGGCGACGCCGAGCTTGGCGAGTTCCGCACGGTCGACCACCACCGCGTCCGGCGTCTGCAGCGCCGCGCGTAGCGCGGGCGACAGCACCTTCGCGAACATCAGGCCGTCCGGGCGCGCGTCGATGCCGGACACGAACACCGACACGCCGCCGGTTCCGGCCGGCCCGCGCCAGTCGCCGTCGAACCACAGGAACGGTTCCACCCGTTCGACGCCGGGCGTGCCCTCGAGCAGCGTGGCCGCGTCCGGGTCGATCGGCCGCCCCTGGTCCACGCTCTGCGTGCCGGGATATCCCATCCACAGGTCCGCATCGGAGCCGGTGACGTACACGCTGGCGCTGCCGAAGATGCCGAGCACCAGCGACGCCTGCAGGAGCAGCAGCAGGCTGGCGAAGGCGATCGCCACCGTCGCCGGCAGGAAGCGCCGCCATTCGTAGCGCAGCGTGCGGCGCGCGAGCGCGACCATCAGCGGGTCCCGCCGGTGGCGGCGTCCGCGGGCGCCTGCGCGGTGGACGTGCTGCCCGGATCGCCGCCGAGCGCCTTGCACAGCGCGACCCAGGCGAGCGCGTGGCCGGCCTGCGCATCCGCCAGCTCGAGCGCCGCCTGCGCGCGGTCGATCTGGCCATCGGCGACATCGATCCCGCTCGCCAGCCCGAGCGACCGGCGCGTGCGCGCCGCGCGCGCGGCCGCGTCGAGTGCCTGCAGCGCATCGGTGTCCTGTTGCAGAT
>JABFWF010000207.1 GCA_013362405.1 Lysobacter sp.
CCGCATCGCGCTCGCTCTGCGCGGCGGTCGCGCGCACGCGCTGGAGCAGGTCGTCGCGCAACGGGACGCGCAGGGCGCGCGCCAGCGGCCTCGCGAGTTCCAGCGCCTGGTCGTAGCCGCGCCGCCGCAGGCGCGAGGCGTGCAGCGGCACCGGCACCAGCGCGCCGGGCTTCGCCAATCCGGTGAAGGCGTCGCTCATCAGCTGCGCGAGCAGGCGGCCGGCGGCGAGGTCTTCGTGGAACTTGAAGCGAGGCAGCAGGCGGTCGACCGGCGCCGCGTACAGGCAGGCCGCGTGCACCTCCTGCAGCGGCGGTGATGACGCCAGGCAGGTGCCGCACACCGCGCCCGCGTCGCTTCCCGGGAGCGGCAGCGCGCAGCGCAGGCAGGCATGGCCGTGCCAGGGCAGGGCGTCGGCGCAGGCCGGGCACAGGTCCCAGGCCTCGCCCCCCGCCTCGCCGCAGACCAGGCAGCGCGTCGGCCACAGCAGGCGGCTGGCGTCGTTGCGCAGCCAGAAGCCGAGCCGGCGGCGCAGGCCGTCAACTTCGACGGGCGGGGTTTGGTTGACAGCAACGGACATGCTTTCCAGACTGCCGGGCTCATCTGCCCGTCGCCGTCGGAAAACCCCCATGCCCGTCGTCAGTCCGCTCCCTGACCATGCGTCGCCCGCCCTGCGCCACGACTGGGGCCGCGACGAGGTGCTGGCGCTGTTCGCGCTGCCCTTTCCCGAGCTGCTGCACCGCGCCGCCGGCGTGCACCGCGCGCACTTCGACCCGACCGAGGTGCAGGTCAGCACCCTGCTGTCGGTGAAGACCGGCGGCTGCCCGGAAGACTGCGGCTACTGCCCGCAGGCCGCGCGCTACCACACCGGCGTCGAGGCGACGAAATTGATGTCGACCGAAGACGTCGTCGCGAAGGCGAAGCAGGCGAGGGCCGCGGGCGCGTCGCGCTTCTGCATGGGTGCCGCGTGGCGTTCGCCGAAGGACCGCGACATCCCGAAGGTCGCGGCGATGATCCGCGAAGTGAAGGCGCTCGGCCTCGAGACCTGCGCGACGCTCGGCATGCTCAGCGACACGCAGGCGCATGCGCTGAAGGACGCCGGCCTCGACTACTACAACCACAACCTCGACACCGCGCCGGAGTTCTACGGCGAGATCATCCATACCCGCGAGTACCAGGATCGCCTCGACACGCTCTCGCACGTGCGCGGCGCCGGCATGAAGACCTGCTGCGGCGGCATCGTCGGCATGGGCGAATCGCGCGAGCAGCGCGCGGGCCTGCTGCAGTCGCTGGCGAACCTGCCGGCGCATCCGGACTCGGTGCCGATCAATCGCCTGGTGCAGGTCGCCGGCACGCCGCTCGCCGGCACGAAGGAGCTCGATCCGTTCGAGTTCGTGCGCACGATTGCGATCGCGCGCATCCTCATGCCGAAGTCGATGGTGCGGCTGTCGGCGGGTCGCGAGACGATGAGCGACGAGCTGCAGGCACTGTGCTTCCTCGCGGGCGCCAACTCGATCTTCTACGGCGAGAAGCTGCTGACCACCGGCAACCCGGACACCGAGCGCGACCAGGCGCTGTTCGCGCGCCTTGGCCTCAAGCCGATGCAGATCGTGGAACAGCATGCCGTCGACGCCGCGCCGGCCGGCCTGTGCGGCGACACCGTGCACGCTGCGATCACCGCGGACGCCGACGCGGCGTAACGATGCGTTTCGCACGGACCACGTCCTGCGCCTGTTCCCTCCCCTGCGAATGCAGGGGAAGGCTGGGAAGGGGTTTCATCGTCTTCTTCGCGGAGAACTCGCCGCTGCGCGGCTTGCACCCCCTCCCGCCCGTCAGGCCCGCGCGCACGGCGCGCGATCGCTGCGCAGCGCGCGAGCCGGTGGCTCGCAAACGCGCTTGCTCGCCCCCCTGCAAGCAGGGGGAGGAGTAAAGCGAGCATGTCGCGCCCTGCATTGCTTGATCGCATCGCCGCCGCGCGCGCGCAGCGCGAGGCGCAGGGGCGCGTGCGCGCGCGTCGCACGGTGACGCGGCGCGACGGTGTGCGCGTCGAGTTCGGTGGACGCTGGCTGGTCAACTTCTGCAGCAACGACTACCTCGGCCTCGCTTCGCAGTTCGCCGTCGCCGGCGCGTTGCAGGACGCGGCCGCGCAGCATGGCGTCGGCAGCGGCGCCTCGCACCTCGTCTGCGGGCACCACGCGTTGCACGACGCGCTCGAGCGCGAACTCGCCGACTGGCTCGGTGCGCCGCGCGCGCTGCTGTTCGGCAGCGGTTTCCTCGCCAACCTTGCCGTCGTGCAGGCCCTGCTCGGCGACGAGGACCTGTGCGTGCAGGACCGGCTCAATCACGCCAGCCTGATCGATGCCGCCCGCCTGGCCGGTTGCCGCCTGCGGCGTTACCCGCACAACGACGCGGAAGGCGCGTTGCGCCAGCTGCGCGCCACGCCCGACGCGGCCGCGATGATCATCACCGACGGTGTCTTCAGCATGGACGGAGACGTCGCGCCGCTGCGCGAGCTCGCGCTGGCCGCGCGCGTGCAGGAGGCGCTGCTGTACGTCGACGACGCGCACGGCGTCGGCGTGCTCGGCCCGGACGGGCGCGGCAGTGTCGCCGCGGCGGAGCTCGACGTGCAGGGGGTGCCGTTGCAGCTCGCCACGCTCGGCAAGGCGCTCGGCGGCTACGGCGCGGTCGTGCTCGGCGACGAAACGCTGATCGGGCATCTTTCCGAAACCGCGCGTCCCTACCTCTACACGACCGCGCTGCCGCCCGCATTGGCCGCGGCGTCGCTGGCCGCGGTGAAGCTCGCGCGCAAGGACGCGTGGCGGCGAGAGAAGCTGCAGGCGCTCGTCGCGCGCTTCCGCGAAGGCGCGGCGCGCGCCGGCTTCCAGCTGCTGCCTTCGGACACGCCGATCCAGCCGCTGGTGGTCGGAAGCGACCATGACGCGCTCGCGCTGGCTGCCGCACTGGAGGCGCGCGGTTACTGGGCCGCCGCGATCCGTCCGCCGACCGTGCCCGAGGGCAGCGCGCGCCTGCGCATCACGCTGGGCGCGGCGCATACCGAAGCGGACGTCGACGGCCTGCTCGGCGCGCTCGCCGTGTCGCGCGCCGAACTCGCGCAGGCAGGCCGATGACGCAACCGCAGGACGCGCGCCGCGCGCTCGCGGCGATCGGCATCGCGCTGCTGTCGGCGCTGTTCTTCACCATGACCTACGTGCTCAACCGCGCCAGCGCGGATGCCGGCGGGCATTGGGCGTGGACGGCCGCGCTGCGCTACCTGATCACGCTCCCGCTGCTGCTGCCGCTGATGCCCTGGCAGGGCGGCATCGCGCCGGTATGGCGCGCGATCCGCGCCCATCCGGGCGCGTGGCTGCGCTGCAGCGGGATTGGCTTCGTCGCCTTCTACGTGCTGCTCGCATATGCCGCCGACAGTGGCCCGGCGTGGCTGGTCGCCGGCACGTTCCAGTTCACGGTGATCGCCGGCATGCTGTGCGCGCCGCTGTTGTATCGCGACGCGCGCCGCAAGGTGCCCGCCGCGGCGCTCGGCGTCGGCGCGCTGATCTTCGCCGGCGTGCTGCTGCTGCAGTTCGGGCATGCGCACGGCGGGCTGGATCCTGCCGCGTGGGTCGCGCTCGCCTGCGTGCTCGGCGCCGCGGTGCTGTACCCGCTCGGCAACCGCCTGCTGTTGTTGCACCTGGAACGCACCGCCGAGCCGCTCAACGCGACCCAGCGCGTGTTCGGCATGACCCTCGCCAGCCAGCCACTGTGGTGGCTGGTCGCGGGCTATGCGTGGATCCAGGCCGGTGCGCCGCCGCCCGCGCAGGTGTGGCTGGCCGGCGGCGTCGCGCTGAGCGCGGGGGTGATCGCCACCATCCTGTTCTTCCAGGCCACCGGCATGGTGCGCGACCTGCCCGCGGCGCTTGGTGCGGCCGAGGCGATGCAGGCGGCCGAGCTGCTGTTCGCCAGCGTGCTCGGCGCGCTGTTCCTGCACGAAGCCTGGCCGCGCGGCGTCGCGCTGTGGGGCGGCGTGCTGGTGGTCGCCGGCATCATCGCGTTCGCGCTGCTGGTGGCGCGGCCGCAAGCACCGCTGCAGGCGCGCGTGCTGCGCACGGACCGCGGCGCATGAACACGCACGCGCTGCATGTCGACATCGTCGGCGCCGGGCCACCGCTGGTGCTGCTGCACGGCTGGGCGATGCACGGCGGCGTGTTCGCGCCGCTGGTGGCGCGGTTGCACGACCGCTACACGTTGCACATCGTCGACCTGCCCGGCCACGGTCTCAGTCGGGGCAGCGGCGTGCCGCTCGCGCTCGATGCCTGCGTCGACGCGATCGCCGCGCAGGTGCCGGTGGCGCCATGGTGCGGCTGGTCGCTGGGCGGCCTGCTGGCGCTGCGTGCGGCGGCGAGGTTGCCCGAGCGCGTGCCCGCGCTGGCGATGCTGTGCGCGAGCCCGCGCTTCGTGCGCGGGGAAGACTGGCGCTTCGGCGTGTCGGCGGACATCTTCCGCGACTTCGCCACCGGCCTGCGCGCCGACTACCGCGGCACGCTCGATCGCTTCATCGCGCTGGAAGCGTTCGGCTCGGACCATGCGAAGGAGGAGATCCGCAGCCTGCGCGACGACCTGTTCGCGCGTGGCGAGCCCTCCGGCGCGGTGCTCGCCGATGGCCTCGGGCTGCTCGAACACGCCGACCTGCGCGATGCGCTGCCGACGCTCGCGGTACCCAGCGTGTGGCTGGCCGGCCGCCGCGACCGCCTGGTCGATCCGCGCGCGATGCGCGATGCCGCGGAGCTCGCGCCACGCAGCCTGCTGCACGTCTTCGAACACGCCGGGCACGCGCCCTTCCTCACCCACGCCGACGAGGTCGCCGCACAGTTGCACGCCTTCCTTGCCGGTGACGCCGCCACGCGATGAACGCCTCCGTTTTCGACACCCGCCACGTCCGCCGCGCCTTCGCCCGCGCCGCGCGCAGCTATGACGCCGCGGCGCGGTTGCAGCACCACATCGAGGCGCGGCTGCTGGAGTCGCTCGAATTCCACCGGGCAACGCCGCGCGTGGTACTCGATGTCGGTTGCGGCCCCGGTCGTGCGAGCGTCGCGCTGCAGAAGCGCTGGCCGAAGGCGCGCGTGCTCGCGCTCGACCTCGCGCCCGGGCGCCAT
>JABFWF010000227.1 GCA_013362405.1 Lysobacter sp.
CCCGACGCTCTGCCGATCTGGCGAGGAACCCGGGCACCTTGATCCGGCTGGCGAGCGTGGTCGGCGAACGTTCGCCGAGCGCCGCCGCCTCGCCGATCCATTCGCGCCTCCAGGCCTTGCCGGAGGATCCACCCGCGGTTGCGCTGGACACCAGCAGCGGCAGGTCATAGACGCCGACGTAGCCGGCCGCGCACCGGTAGAGCGAGGGCTCGCGCGCCGCGCCCATCAGCGCCGCATAGGCGCCATAGCTCGCGCCATAGATGCACATCCGCTGCGGATCGGCGATTCCCTGGTCGAACACCCACCGGGTCGCGTCGGTGAGATCGTCCTGCATCCTTCCGCCCCAATCGCGCGCGCCGGCCTGCTGGTAGGCGCGGCCGTGGTTGCCGGAACCGCGGTAGTCGAGCTGCAGGACGGCGTAGCCGGCGGCCGCCAACATCTGCGTCTCGTCGTCGAACGTCCACTCCTCGGCTACCCCGAAAGGCCCGCCGTGCGGCAGCACCACCATCGGCAGCCGCTTGTCGCCCGCGCCGGCCGGCAGGGTGACATAGCCATGCAGGAGCATCCCGTCGCGAGCCTTGAAGGCGAATGGACGCTTTTCCGACATTTTCTCGGGATCGAGCCAGTCGCGGCGGCTGAGGACGAGGGCCGCCTTCTTCGAGACGGTGTCGAAGAGGTAGAAGTCGCCGGGATTGCGGTCGCTGCTGACTTCCACCAGCGCGAGCCGACCGTCGTCGGTGGTCGAGGTCACCTCCACCGCGCTGCCGGCAAAGGCGCCCTCGAGGCTGCGGTAGAGTCGTTCCTCGCTGCCGTCGCCCGCGAAGAAGACCGTGCGCGGCTTGCCGTCCATCAAGCCCACGCCGACCGGCGCGTGCGCCTGGTCCTCGATGACGAAGAACGGGTCGCTGTCGTCGTCCTGGAACAGCTTGGTGCGCTTGCCGGTGGCCAGGTCCATCGCGACGATCGCGTCCGGCCCGTCGGCCTGCTCGACCTGCAGGTAGGCCGTGCGGTCGTCCGCCGAAAAGCCGAGCGGGATCTCGTCATGTCCGCTCGCGCGCTCGTCGTTCAGTTCCCGCCAGTCGGCGCCGTCGCCGGCGCGGTAGAAGAGCTTGTGGTCGCCGGACATGTCCCAGCCATGGGCCATGCGCACCGCCCCATGGTGGTCCAGCAGGAATCGCACGTTATGGACGGGAGCGCGGACGACGGTCACCCGCTTGCCGCTATTGACGTTCATCCTGTCGACCCGCGACAGGTTGCCCGCGGTGTTGTTGACCACGTCGTACGGGTTGGTGTTGAAGGGGGTGATCAATACCAGCACGTCATCCGGGTCGCCCGGTATCGGCCCGATGAGCTCGGCCGCGACGTATTCCTGCTTTTTGGTTTCGATGTGCGTGCCGGTCGACATCGCCTGCACGTCCTGTCCAACCAGGATATCGACGCCACCGGTGCCGGCATCGACGGTATACAGGTTCGCGGTCGGCGCCGGGTTTTCGAGGGCACCGATCTTTTCGGCCATGGTCACCATGACCTTGGTGGGAGTCACCCACCAGAAACCGTTTACGTACTTGTTCGCACCAAGATTGAAGTGCGCCACCGGCTTGTTGTCGGCGCGGCGGATCACCACCAGCGCCGAGCGGTCGTCCATCAACGCCGAAGCCGCGTAATACTCGCCGTGGGGCGAGATCTTGAGTTGTTGGAACCCGTCGCGCTTGATGAACGGCGCCACGTCGACAGTGTTCGCGGCCAGTGCGCCGAACGCGCACGCCCACAGCATCCCGGCCATGACCAGAGAGCGCATACCGTGTTGTCCCCTTCCATGAAAAGCGCGGATCGGTTCCGCGCTAACCCGCGTCCCTGGCCAGCTGGTCGAGGACGCGCCCCAATCCATCCTGCCACGAAGGCAGGGCAACTCCGAAATCGGCACGCAAGCGGCGGGTGTCCAGCACCGAATACGCGGGACGCGCGGCGGGGGTCGGGTAGTCGGCCGTCGTGATCGGTTCGACCTTTGGCGCGCGCGGGAGCAGGCCGCGCTCCACAGCGCCGGCGAAGATCGCCTCGGCGAAGCCGTGCCAGCTGGTCTGCCCGGTGGGAGTGAGATGCCAGGTACCGGATCCGGCCGGCGGATGCTGCAGCGCATGCGCGGTGACGTCGGCGATCAGCGCGGCTGGCGTCGGCGTGCCGACCTGGTCGGCGACCACGCGCAGCACGTCGCGCTCGGCGCCGACGCGCAGCATCGTGCGCAGGAAGTTGTGGCTGTGCGCCGCGTACACCCACGCGGTCCGGAAGATCATGTGGCGTGCGCCGCTGGCGCGCACGGCGTCCTCGCCCGCCAGCTTGCTCGCGCCGTACACGCCCGGGGGCGCCGGCGGGTCGTCCTCGCGATACGGTCGCGTGCCGTTGCCGTCGAAGACGTAATCGGTGGAGTAATGCACCAGCCACGCACCGCGGCGCGCGCAGGCGTCCGCGAGCGCGCCCGGCGCGTCGGCGTTGATGCGCCAGGCGAGATCGCGCTCGCTTTCGGCACGGTCGACGGCCGTGTGCGCGGCGGCATTGACGACGATGTCGGGCGCGACCCGCTCGACCAGGGCAGGCAAGCTGCCGGGATCGGCGAAGTCGGCGCGCTCGCACGGCTGGCCGTCCAGGGTGCCGGCCAGCGTGGCGGGGACGATCCCGCCCAGCGGCGACAGGCTGCGGCGCAGTTCGGTGCCGAGCTGGCCGTCCGCGCCGAGCAGCAGGATGCGCGCCCTTGCCATGCCGCTCACGGCGCGTAGACCGGCAGGCGTTCGTCCGGGACGTCGGCAAGGAACGGCGCGCGCGCGTCCTTGTCCGACAGCAGTGGCGCACCGAGCGGCCAGTCGATCGCCAGCCGCGCGTCGTTCCAGCGGATGCCGGCGTCGGCCTCGCGGTCGTAGGTTTCGGTGCACAGGTAGGTGAACAGCGCGCGCTCGCTGAGCGTCGCGAAGCCATGCGCGAAGCCCGGCGGGATCCAGAAATGCCGCTTGTTGTCCGCGCTGAGCACGACCGCCGTCCAGCGGCCGAAGGTCGGCGAGCCGCGGCGGATGTCGACGGCAACGTCCCAGACTTCGCCTTCCAGCACGCTCACGAGCTTGCCCTGTGGCTTCGGCCACTGGTAGTGCAGGCCGCGCAGCACGCCCTGCGTGGACGACGACACGTTGCCCTGCACGAACTGCAGGTCGAGCCCGCTCGCGCGCAGCTTGTCGCGGTTGAACGATTCGTAGAAGAAGCCGCGCGCGTCCCCGAACACCTGCGGTTCGAGGACGAGGCAGCCCGGCAGGCCGGTTTCGACGACTTTCAAGGGAGGGCCTTCATGCGCGCTCAGGCCACCGGACCATGCTCGAGCAGGCCGAGCAGATACTGGCCGTAACCGTTCTTCGCCAGCGGCCTGGCCAGCGCGCGCAGCTGCGCGGCGTCGATCCAGCCGTTGGAGTAGGCGATCTCCTCCGGACAGCACACGCGCAGTCCCTGCCGCTTCTCGATCGTCTCGACGTAGGACGCGGCCTCGACCAGCGATTCGTGCGTGCCGGTGTCCAGCCAGGCGAAACCGCGTCCCAGCTTCTCCAGCTGCAATGCGCCTTCCTCGAGGTAGCAGCGGTTGAGGTCGGTGATCTCGAGCTCGCCGCGCTCGGACGGCTTCAGGCCGCGCGCGAACGCGCTGGCCCGACCGTCGTAGAAATACAGGCCGGTGACGGCATAGCTGGATTTCGGTTGCGCGGGCTTTTCCTCCAGGCCGATGACCTTGCCGCTGTCGTCGAACTCGGCGACGCCGTAGCGTTCGGGGTCGCGCACCCAGTAGC
Source organism: Lysobacter sp. (assembly GCA_013362405.1). Lineage (GTDB taxonomy): Bacteria > Pseudomonadota > Gammaproteobacteria > Xanthomonadales > Xanthomonadaceae > JABFWF01. Next base: position 3,816 of record JABFWF010000227.1, read on the forward strand.
CGAACACCGTCGCACCCGCCGCGCGTTCGTCCGCGCGCTGCAGCAGCGCGGTAAGCCCGTGGCCGTAGAAGATGTTGTCGCCGAGCACCAGGCAGCTCGGCTGGCCGGCGACGAACTCCTCGCCGATCAGGTAGGCCTGCGCGAGCCCGTCCGGGCTGGGCTGCACCGCGTATTCGATGCGCATGCCCCACCGTGACCCGTCGCCGAGCAGGTTGCGGAACAGCGCCTGCTCGTGCGGCGTGTTGATCACCAGCACGTCGCGGATGCCCGCCAGCATCAGCACGCTGAGCGGGTAGTAGATCATCGGCTTGTCGTACACCGGCAGCAGCTGCTTGCTGATCGCCTGGGTGATGGGGTACAGCCGGGTGCCGGAGCCACCGGCGAGGATGATGCCCTTGCGGTCGTTCATTGCCTTCCTTGTGCGGTTGGTGCTGCTTGCCTGATGTGCTCGCTTCGTGGCGTGGCGCGACGCCTCAGGCGGCCGTGCCGATGCGCTCGAGCCGGTAGCTGCCGTCGAGCACGCGTCCCACCCACTCCTGGTGGCCGAGGTACCAGTCGACGGTATGGGCGATGCCCTGTTCGAAGGTCACCGCCGGCTTCCAGCCCAGTTCGCCCTGCAGCTTGCCAGCGTCGATCGCATAGCGACGATCGTGGCCCGGACGGTCGGCGACGTAGGTGATCTGGCTCTCGCGCGGCTTGCCGTCGGCGCGTGGGCGCCGCTGGTCGAGCAGCGCGCAGATCGTGCGCACGACTTCGATGTTCTGCCGTTCGGCGTCGCCGCCGACGTTGTAGGTCTCGCCGACGCGGCCCTTCGCCAGCACCGCGCGGATCGCGGCGCAGTGGTCGCCGACGTACAGCCAGTCGCGGACGTTCTTCCCGTCCCCGTACACCGGCAGCGGCTCGCCGGCGAGTGCGCGGGCGATGACGAGCGGAATGAGTTTTTCCGGGAACTGGAACGGCCCGTAGTTGTTCGAGCAGTTGGTGGTGAGGACCGGCAGGCCGTAGGTGTGGTGGAACGCGCGCACCAGGTGGTCGGACGCGGCCTTCGACGCCGAATACGGCGAGTTCGGCGCGTACGGCGTGGTCTCGGTGAACTTGCCGGTGTCGCCGAGCGAGCCGTAGACCTCGTCGGTGGACACGTGCAGGAAACGGAACGCCTCGCGCGCCGCGCCGTCGAGCGCCTTCCAGTAGTCGCGCGCGGCCTCCAGCAGCGCCAGGGTGCCGACGACGTTGGTCTCGACGAAGGCGGCCGGGCCGTCGATCGAGCGATCGACGTGGCTTTCCGCGGCGAAGTTGACGATCGCCTGCGGGCGATATTCGGAAAGCAG
>JABFWF010000035.1 GCA_013362405.1 Lysobacter sp.
CGTGACGGCCAACGGCGTGGTGGCGGATGCCGTCTGTGGCGCCGGCGTGGCGGCGGGCGCGGTCGTCGCAGGCGACGGCTCGCGCAGCGGCACGTCGCGTTGCTGCGCCTGCAGTTCCGGCGCGCGCAGCTGCGGGACCTCCACGCTGCGCGCCTGGACCTCGGGCAGCGTCGGTTCGATGTCCGGTCGCAGCGCGGGCGCGGCAAGCCCCGCCGTAGGCAACTGCGCACGCGGCGCCTCGAGCGGCCTCGCCTGTTCGATGACCTGCACGTCGCGCGATTCGACCCGGAGCGCCGGCGCCTGCAGCTGCGGCACTTCGACGGTGCGCGGCGTCGGTGGCGGCAGGACGAAGTCGCTGTTCGGCTGTGGCACCTCGCTGACCTGCAGCGGCTGCGGAGGCGTGGCGGGCGTGGGAGACGGCGGCTGCTCCGTCGCCGGTTGCCGGGGCGGTGATGCGGCAGCGGTGGCTGTTCCGGCTCGATGGCGTGCGGCGGCCGCGCGTTGCATCGCGCGCGATGCCTGTGGGGCAGGCGCAGTCGCCTTCGCGCCGCCGGCGGGCGCTCCGCCGTTGTTCTCCGGCGTGCCCCGGCCGATGAATTCGACCTGCACCACTTCCTCGCCACGCGGCGCCGGCGTGGCGGTGAAACGCACGAATGCGATCCACAGCAGCAGCACCAGCAACACGAGGTGCACGGCCAGCGTGATCGCCATCGCCAGCACGCGCTCGCGGCGCTCTTCCGGCGCGGGCGCTTGCCACTGCTGGCGCCACAGCGTGGCGAACGCCTGCCAACGCGTGAGCGCGCCGACGCTCGGCGGCGGCAGCGACGGTTCGCGTTCGAGCAGCAGTTCGACGAAGCCACCCGCGGCGGCGCCGCTCACCGCGTCGATGCGCGCGGCCATCGCGTCGAACCAACCCTGCCAGCCTGGCGGGAATTCACCCGCCGGCGTCTCCGGCCGCAAAGACTTGCGGCCGCGCCGGTGCAGGGCTTCGATGAAATCGGCGGAGGTGAACACCCGTCAGCGCCGCCGGTATGGGGTCAGGCCGCGTCGCGCGGCTGGTCCGATCGGATGTAGGGCGCGTCGCCGCTCGCGTGGTCGGTGGCGTCGCGTACCGCGGTCACGCCGGGCACGCGCGCGAGCAGCGTCTTCTCGATGCCCTGCTTGAGCGTGACGTCGGCCATCCCGCAACCATGGCAGCCGCCGCCGAAACGCAGCACCACCACGCCTTCGCCGGTCACTTCCTGCACCGCCACGTTGCCGCGGTGCTGGGCGAGCTGCGGGTTGATCTCGTGTTCGACCACCCAGCGCACGCGCTCCACCAGCGACGCGCTCTCGGCGGGCGCCTCGCCCTTGATCTTCGGCGCGCGGATCTGCAGCTGACCGCCGGTCGGCTGCTGCGCGTAATCGATCTCGGCGCCGTCGAGGTACTGCACGCTGGCCGCCTCGACCCACAGGGTGAAGCCTTCCAGGTCGACCGCCCATTCGTCGCCGGCGAGGTCGCGCGGTTCGGCGAACTCCAGGTGCACGTCGGCGCGCGGCGTGCCCGCGTGCACGGCGGACAGGCGCACGCCGAGGCCCGGGAGGTCCTCGCGTTCGATCAGCTTGCGGAAATGCGCCTGCGCGGATTCGGAGATATGGATCATGGCGGCTATTCTAGCGGCCCCCTGCGGGCGCGCCGATGCCGGCTGCACCCGCCGCCCACGCCCGATGTGTTCTGGTTCATGCCCCGCCGCGGGCCGAGGAAGCCGCCATGTCCGACCTGATCGCCCTCGCCGACGCCCACTGCCTGCCCCGTCGTGGCAGCGAGCACAAGCTGGCGGAAGCGAGCGTGCGCGAATTGCTGCCGCAGGTGCCCGAGTGGGAGCTGGTCGAGGACGGCCATGCGCTGACCCGCACGTTCCGCTTTCCCGACTACCACCGCACGATGGCCTTCGTGAACGCCCTCGCCTTCATCGCCCACCGCGAGGACCACCATCCGGACCTCGGCGTGCACTACGACCGCTGTGTCGTGCGTTATTCCACCCACGATGTCGGCGGCCTCAGCGAGAACGACTTCATCTGCGCCGCCAAGGCCGACGCCCTGCTCGCCTGACGGTCACCCCAGCCGGTCGAGCACGTCGACCAGCTCAGGCACCAGCGGCGCGTTGAGGAGGTAAAGCGCGCGGCCGCCTTCGAGCGCGAACTCCAGCGTCGATGCATGCAGGAACAGCCGCTTGAGCCCGGCCTGGTCGCGCAATCGCCGGTTGGCCGCCTCGTCGCCGTATTTCGCATCGCCGGCGATGGGATGGCCGAGGTGCTGCGCGTGCACGCGGATCTGATGGGTGCGGCCGGTCTCGATCCGCACCTCGCAATACGACTGCCCGCCGCGCCGCTCCAGCACCCGGAAATGGCTGCGCGATGGCTTGCCCGACGCATGCACCTGCACGTGGCGTTCGCCACCCTGGCGCAGGCCGATGTGCAGCGGTGCGTCGACCGTCAGCACGCCGTCCGGCAGGCGGCCGACCAGCAGCGCGAGGTAGCGCTTGCTGATGCCGCCTTCCTCGCGCATCAGCGCCTGCAGTTCGGTCAGCGCGGAACGCTTCTTGGCGACGACCAGCAGGCCGGAGGTATCGCGGTCGAGCCGGTGGACCAGCTCCAGCGATTCCTTCGGCCGAAGTGCTCGCAGGGTTTCGATCGCACCAAAGGAGATCCCGCTGCCGCCATGGCTGGCCACGCCCGACGGCTTGTTGATCGCCAGCAACCGGGCGTCCTCGAAGACGATGCTGGCTTCCATCGCCTCCAGCAGGCCCCTAGCCGGAACGCCCTTCTCGCCCTGCTCCGCCAACCGGACCGGGGGGATGCGCACCTCGTCGCCGCCTTCCAGCTTGCGCTCCGCCTTCGCCCGCCCACCGTTCACCCGCACCTGGCCCGAGCGCACCAGCTTGTAGACGAGCGAGCGCGGGGCGCCCTTGAGCTGGCCGAGCAGGAAGTTGTCCAGGCGCTGGCCCGCGCGGTCCTCGGGGACCCGGATGGTGCGGGCGGCGCTGGCCGTGCCGGCCGGGTCGGGAGGGGTCATCCGGGGAGCCTGATCTGATACACTCGGCGGGCGAGATAAGGGTTTGATTTCGCAGGGAGTTGCCGACCGGGCGCCAATGGCGCCGGGAAAGCGGGGCCGAAAGCCCGCCTCCGTTGCGATCCCGACGCAGTACGCGACCACCGCCCCCGGGGCGGCCATGTTAGCGGCTCGTCGGCAGGCCCGGCCATCGCCGGACGGCTGACAACCTCCGTGCTGAACACGACCCGCGTGGCAGCAGCGTCCTACGCCGCCGCCCCGGCCTTGCAACCTTGTTAGACATCGAAAGCGCTCCCGCGGTCCGCCGTGGTGTCGTAGCGCTGGAACACTTGAAGCCGCCCCGGCCGCGCCATGCGCGACGGAGCGGCTCGCGGTATCCAGAGGCAAACGCCCATGGCGTTTCCGCGCAGGACAGCGCGCGAGGAACGCACAATGAAACGCATGCTGATCAACGCCACGCAGGCAGAGGAACTGCGCGTGGCCATCGTCGACGGCCAGACGCTCTACGACATCGACATCGAGCAGCCGTCGAAGGAACAGAAGAAGTCCAATATCTACAAGGGCCGCATCACCCGGCTCGAGCCGTCGCTGGAAGCCGCCTTCGTCGAATACGGCGCCGAGCGCCACGGCTTCCTCCCGCTGAAGGAAATCTCCCGCGACTATTTCCAGGCCGGCGTCGACCCGCACAAGGGCACGCTGCGCGAACTGCTGCGCGAAGGCCAGGAAGTCGTCGTGCAGGTCGACAAGGAAGAGCGCGGCAACAAGGGCGCGGCCCTGACCACGTTCATCTCGCTGGCCGGCCGCTACATGGTGCTGATGCCGAATTCGCCGACCGCCGGCGGCGTGTCGCGCCGGATCGAAGGCGACGACCGCGCCGCGCTCAAGGAAGCGATGGACAAGCTGGCCATCCCCGACGACATGGGGGTGATCATCCGCACCGCCGGCGTCGGCCGCGATGCCGAAGAACTGCAGTGGGACCTCGATTACCTGCTCAGCGTGTGGAAGGCGATCGCGGAAGCCGCGCTCACCAAGCCGGCGCCCTTCCTGATCTACCAGGAATCGCGCCTGATCATCCGCGCCCTGCGCGACTACATGCGCCCGGACATCGGCGAGATCCTGGTCGACACCCAGGAGATGTACGAAGAAGCGCGCGAGTTCGTCGAGCAGGTGATGCCGCACAACCAGCGCAAGCTCAAGCACTACACCGACGACACGCCGCTGTTCAACCGCTTCCAGATCGAATCGCAGATCGAGAATGCGTATGAACGCAACGTGCGCCTGCCGTCGGGCGGCGCGCTGGTCATCGACCAGACCGAGGCGCTGACCGCGGTCGACGTGAACTCGGCGCGCGCGACCAAGGGCGGCGACATCGAGGAAACCGCGTTCCACACCAACCTCGAGGCGGCGGAGGAAGTCGCCCGCCAGCTGCGCCTGCGCGACCTCGGCGGCCTGGTGGTCGTCGACTTCATCGACATGGCCTCGACCAAGCACCAGCGCGAGGTCGAGAACCGCCTGCAGAACGCGCTGCGCTCCGACCGTGCGCGCGTGCAGATCGGCCGCATCTCCAAGTTCGGCCTACTGGAAATGAGCCGCCAGCGCCTGCGTCCGTCGCTCGGCGAAGCCAGCCAGATCGTCTGCCCGCGCTGCGAGGGCCATGGCCGCCTGCGCAGCATCGAGTCGCTTGCCCTGTCGATCATCCGCGTCGCCGAGGAGCACGCGATGAAGGACAACACCGGCCAGGTGCTGGTGCAGGCGCCGGTGGAGATCGCCAACTACCTGCTCAACGAGAAGCGCCGCGCGCTGAGCGAGATCGAGCAGCGCCATGACGCGCCGATCGTGATCGTCGCCGACGACCAGCTCGAGACGCCGCACTACGACGTCACGCGCATCCGCGAGAACGAGCTTGGCGAGGAAACCAGCAGGCCGAGCTACCAGCGCGGCACGCCGCGCAAGCTCGCGACGATCGCGCTGACCAAGGCCAACCTCAACGTGCCGACGGCACCCGCGGTGACCAACGTCAAGCCTGCGCAGCCTGCGCCGATCCGCGAGCCCCGCGAGGAAGCGCCGGCGCCCG
>JABFWF010000248.1 GCA_013362405.1 Lysobacter sp.
CGTGCTCGCCGTAAGTTTCGCGCAGCGCGTCCTCGAACAGTTCGTAGAACACCGGCAGCACGCGGTACAGCACGTCGGACAGGTAGAAGCCGACGTGCTCGAACTCGTCGGCGACGCTGGGCTTCACCGGCGGCGTTTCCGCCGTCTGCCAGCTCGCGGTGAGCGCCAGCCGCATGCGTTCCAGGTCGGCGCGGTGTTCGTACGGCGTGCGCGTGCGGTCGATGTCGTCGATCAGGCAGGTGACGATCTGGCGCTCCTTCTCCAGCAGCGCGCGGCGCACGGCTTCGGTCGGATGCGCGGTGAACACCGGTTCGATGCGCAGCCGCTGCAGAAGCGCGACGACTTCCTCCAGGCTCACGCCCTGCGCGGCGAGCGTCGCGAGCACGTCGCGCAATCCGCCGGGCTGCCGGCTCGCGCCCTGTCGCTCGTAATCGCGGCGACGGCGGATGCGGTGCACGCGCTCGGCGACATTCACCGCCTGGAAATAGGTGGCGAAGGCGCGCACCAGATCGCCCGCGTGTTCGAGTTCGACTCCGGCGAGCGCATCGGCCAGTTCGGCCACCGGCGCGTTCGACTCGCGGCGACGGATCGCGGCGCGACGCAAGTTCTCCACTTCGGCCAGGAACTGCGGCCCGCGCTGCTCGGCGAGGATGTCGCCGACGAGGGCGCCGACGGTTTTGACGTCTTCGCGCAGCAGGGCGTCGTGCGGTGCGAAATCGACGACGCGCAGGGGGTCGTTGGCGGACTCGGCGGGCGGGTTTTGTCGGGTCATCCGCCGAGCCTACCGCACTGCAACATGAGGCGGCGCGACGGTTGCGGCTGCAACGGTCCGGCGGTGACCGCCCGGCTTCGCCGGTCGCGTTGTCTTTTCCTGATGACCCTCGCGCTGGAGTGCGCCATGACGCTGCGGATCCGCCTGTTCGGCCTCGCCGTCGCCTGCCTGTCCCTGGCCGGCTGTCCCAAGGCCCCGAAGGAGGACGCTGCGCAGGCGAACGCGCCGCCGCTGTTCGACACGTTCGGCGAGCAGCATCGCGACATCGCATCGAAGGTGCCCGAGGCGCAGCGCTACTTCGACCAGGGCCTGCGGCTGGCGTACGGCTTCAACCACGAGGCCGCCGGCCGCGCGTTCGCCGAGGCTGAACGGCTCGATCCCACCTGCGCGATGTGCGCGTGGGGACAGGCGCTGGTGCTGGGGCCGAACATCAACCTGCCGATGTCGCCCGATCTCGCCGCGGATGCGACGACGCTCGCGCTGCGCGCGCGGCAGCTGTCGAAGAACGCGACGCCCGCCGACCAGGCGCTGATCGCCGCGCTGGTCAAACGCTACGAAACGCCCGCACCGGCGGATCGCGCGCCGCTCGACAAGGCCTACGCGCAGGCGATGGGCGAGGCGCACAAACTGTTCCCGGACGACGACGACATCGCCGCGCTCTACGCCGAGTCGCTGATGGACCTGACGCCGTGGGCGTACTGGCACGCGCAGGGCGAGCCGACCGAATACACCGACACGCTGCTGGCGACGCTGGAAGGCGTGCTCAAGCGCAACCCGCGCCACATCGGCGCCGTGCACTACTACATCCACGCGGTGGAAGCCTCGCACCAGCCCGAACGCGCCGAGCCGTACGCCGATCGCCTTGCGTCGCTCGCGCCCGGCTCGGGGCACCTGGTGCACATGCCGGCGCACGTCTACATCCGCGTGGGCCGCTATCACGACGCCACGCTGAGCAACCTCGCCGCGAGTACCGCCGACAAGGCCTTCCTCGCGGTATGCCGTGGCAGCAACGGCGCGTATCCGCTGGGTTACGTGCCGCACAACTGGCACTTCGCGGCGATGACCGCGGCGCTGCACGGCTCGCGCACGCTGGCGATCGAAGCCGCCGACCAGACCGCGCAGCGCGTGGACGCGCAGCAGCTGGAGGCGATGCCTTTCATGCAGCAGTTCCTGGTCGCGCCGCTGTTCGCGCGCGTGCGCTTCGGCGAATGGCAGCAGATCCTCGCCGATGACGCGCCGCCGTCCGAGGTGCCGTTCCCCAAGGCGATCTGGCATTTCGCGCGCGGCATGGCGTTCGTGCGCACCGACAAACCCAGCGAGGCAAGGAAGGAACTGAAGGCCCTGCAGGCCATCGCATCGGACCCGGCGCTGGAGAAGGTCGTGCTGTTCGACATCAACCGCGCCGACCGCGTGCTCGACGTCGCCCAGCACATGCTCGCCGGCGAGATCGCGCTGGCGACGAAGCAGACGAAGGCGGGCATCGCCTCGCTGCAGAAGGCCGTCGCGGCCGAGGACCTGCTCAACTACAACGAGCCGCCGGACTGGCCACTGCCGGTGCGGCCGTTCCTCGGCGCGGCGCTGCTCGATGCAGGCCGCGCGAAGGAAGCGGTCGCGGTGTACGAGGAAGACCTCAAGCGCTTCCCGCACAACGGGTGGTCGCTGTACGGCCTGGCGCAGGCGCAGCGCAAGCTCAAGCAGAAGGACGCCGCCGCCGAGACCGAACGCCGCCAGGCCGCCGCATGGCAGTGGGCCGACGTGAAGCTGGTGGCGTCGCGGTTCTGAGGGCGGACGTCCGTCCGGATGCCGCTGGCGTCGCGTGCGCCGATTCGGGAAACTCTCCCCACTCTGGGGAGAGCAACGGACATGCCCGTACTTGGTCTGCACGTCGTCATCGCACTGTGCTTCGCCGTCCACGCCGTTCGTAGCGGACAGGATCGCTACTGGTTGTTCGTGCTGTTCGCGTTCCCGCTGCTGGGCAGCGTCGTGTACGGCGTCGCGATCTGGTTGCCCGAATGGCGCCACAGCCACGCTGGCCGTCAGGTCGTGCGCGGCGTGCAGCGCCGGCTCGACCCCACGCGCGAGCTGCGCCAGGCGCAGGACGCGTTCGAGACCGCAGCCACCGTGGACAACCGCGTGCGCCTGGCGGACGCGCTGATCGAAGCCGGCCGCGCCGACGAGGCCCTGACGCAGTACGAGGCCACGCTGCGTGGCGTGTATGCCGACGATCCGGAACTGCACGTGCGCATCGCACGTGCCGAACTGGAGGCGGGCCGACCGCAGGCGGCGCGCCAGCGGCTTGATGACCTGATCCGCCGCAAGCCCGATTTCCGGTCGCCCGCCGGGCATCTGCTTTACGCCCGCGCGCTTGCCGCGGAGGGTTCGCGCGCGAAGGCCCGCGAGGAGTTCGACACGCTGGTCGGCTATTTCAGCGGCTTCGAAGCGCAGGCGCATTACGCGCAGGTGCTGGCCGGTTGGGGCGAGATGGACTCCGCGATCCGCCTGCGCGACGAGGCGCTGCGCAAGGCCAGGCGTCTTCCCGCCTACGCGCGACGCATGAACCGCGAGTGGCTGCAGCGGCTGGGGAAGATCGGCGCGCGCTGAGGCGATCGCGCCGGCGCGCCGCGACTTCGGCGCGCGACCGTTCTCACCACTCCTCTTCCTCGTCGATGTCGTCCGCGTGCGGGCGCGGACGTCCGCCGCCCGCCGGCGGCTTGAAGCCCTTCGCGCTCATGCATTTGTCGAGCTTCGCGCGGTCCGGACGCTGGCCGTCCTCCGGCTCGCGGCGTTCGCCCGGCGGAGGCGGCGGGGGCAGGCCCTGCTCCGCGGCGCAGGCGGTGATCGCTTCGCGGAAGGCGTCGCGGTCGGCGGGCGGGCGTTCGCCCGCGTGCGCCAGCGCGGCCACGCCGAGCGAGGCGACGGCCAACGCCAGGCGCAGACGCAGTTGGCTGGGGAAATCCTGTTGCATCGGATGGTCTCCTTCGAACGTGGGGCGGCGAGGGGAGGAGGGCGCCCGCCGGCCGGGAAGTGGAAACCGGCGGACGCCACCCTCGGCCCGGGCGCTGCGCATGGAGGGCATGCACGGCCAGCGACCGGGTGCCGCACGGTGCGATCGCGGTGTTGCCCGCGATTGCCGGGGCGTGTCGATGGCGCCATGTCGGCGCAAGCGTTCATCGGTCGTTTCGCTACCCGCTGGGCTGCAGCCTGCGAAGAGTCACCGGATCCGCCGTCCCGCCCCGCATTCATCCAGCGCTGCGCGGCTCGATGTGTCAGCGCTGACATAAAGCGGCATCGGCGAACAACATCGCGTCGGCAGGATCGAGGGCGAGTCGTGGACCCATGTGTCCCGTTGCCGCCATCGGAGATCCCCCGATGGCGGCATTTTTCTGTCCGATTCGCGGTCCGGCGAGAACCAAGACATCCGGTTCGCGGTCTGCCTACACTCCGTTACGTCCTTCTGTCCGTGGTGGCATGGATCTGCAGTCGCTCCTGCTCGTCGTCGACGACGACCCCGACCTTCGCCGGCTCATCTCCGGCTTCCTGACCGAACACGGCTACCGCGTGGAGACGGCCGAAGACGCCGTGCAGATGCGGCGCGTGCTCGACGAACAACGCCCCGACCTGGTGATCCTGGACGTGATGATGCCCGGCGAGGACGGCCTGAGCGCCGCGCGACGGCTGACCTCCGAACGCGGGCCGGCGCTGATCATGCTCAGTGCGCTGGGCACCGATACCGATCGCATCATCGGGCTGGAAATCGGCGCCGACGATTACCTCGCCAAGCCGTGCAATCCGCGCGAACTGCTCGCGCGCGTGCGCGCGGTGCTGCGGCGACGGCAGCTCGCGGCCGATGCGGCGAGCGGTCACCTGTACGAATTCGCCGGCTGGCACCTCGACGTGATCCGTCGCGCGCTGCGCGATCCGCACGGCACCTACATCAACCTGTCAGATGGCGAGTTCTCGCTGCTGCGCACCTTCGTCGAACATCCGCAGCGCGTGCTCAGCCGCGACCAGCTGCTCGATTGCGCGCGCGGCCGCGACAGCGAGGTGTTCGATCGCGCGATCGACAGCCAGATCAGCCGCCTGCGTCGCAAGATCAACGAGCGCGGCCACACCGAACTGATCCGCACGGTCCGCAACGAAGGCTACATGCTGTTGCCGACCGTCACCCGCCTGTGAGCACGCGCCGGTGAACACCCGCGGCCTTCCGATCTTCGCCCGCACCTTCCTGGTGCTGCTGGCGGCGCTGGCGGTGGCCTACGGCATCGGCATCGCGCTGCTCGCCCTGCGCGAGCCGCCGCCGGCGGTGCGGTTGTCGGAGGTGGTCGCGCTGCTGTCCACGCGCATGCCGTCG
>JABFWF010000221.1 GCA_013362405.1 Lysobacter sp.
GGGGGAATCGTGCAGGCGGCAACCCGCCGGGCGGCCGTGGTCCGCGCCCGGGTGGCCCGCGTGGTGGTGGTGGCGGTCGTCCCGGCGGCGGTCGCGGGCCGCGCTGAAGTTCGATCCGAAGCATCGAGGGCGCCGCTGGCGCCCTCGTCGTTTTTGCGTGCGCTGCACACCGGTGCCACTTTCGATATCGCCTCGCCTCACCGCGCCTGACGCAGCACATCCACGTCGAAGCGGCCGCGCATGCACGCGCTGAACACGCGCGCGTGCAGCGTCGACGCCGGCCCGCGCATTCTTCTAACTGAACACACGCGCGCAGCGCCTGCTTGCACACGCGGCTGCGACGGCGGCAGGCGTCTGATGCCTGCATCCCCGGCAATTGCCTCGCGATGCGGCGCGTCCTTCTTCGGCCTTTCCTCCCGTCCGGCGACGTTGGTCTGGAACACACGGGCGCGCGTAGCGCGCGCAGTGCAAGCGGCGGATGGTCGAAGAGAGCAATCCGCTTCCTTGGCACACATTCCGCAGACACCGCACAGCGCCAAGGGTGGTCGTCATGAACGCCAAGCAACACCGCACCGCCCTCACCTGCGCCTGGGCCATCGCTGCGCTGTCGGCCGGCTCCCTGCTCGCCGCGGCCGGTGACCTGATCACCACGCCCGGACAGTCGGACGGCGTGCAACCGGAATTCGCCTTCCATCCCGACATCCCGTTCGAGTCGCTGAAGGACGTGCCGATCTGGAACGAGCTGGAACAACTGCTCGACAATCCCGACGCGATCGGCGCCTGCCCCAACGACGCGAACGGCCAGCCGATCGCCGGCAACGCACAGGGATTCCCAGCACGTTGCAGCACCATCCACCGCCGCCGGTCCTTCCTTCCGGCGGGCTGCACCTACGACCCGAGCACCGGCCTGCCGGCCTGCAACGATGCGCTGCTGCAGCCCTTCCTCGTGCATCCGCTCAACTACAACCCGCTCACCGGCGAGCAGATGCGGCTGCTGCGGCCCGCCTTCGCGGGGGTGAATACCTTCCTCGATCCCTCCGGTGCGAACCTCGGGCCGATTTCTTCCGGCTCGACGCGCATCCACGCCGGCGACGATCCCGCGCTCGACTTCAACAGCCCGATCGCGAACGACGGCGGCGATGCGGGCGAGCCGAACGGCTATTCCGCCGCCGCGGTCTGCGGCAACGATCCGATCACCAACTGGGTGGAGAACCGCTCGGGCTGCACCAACCAGACCGGCAAGCTGGTCGACCCGACGCCGCTCGCCAACGGTCGCGCGCGCGGCATCATCGCGCGGCTGCACAAGCCGACGGTCGGCCAGAACTACACGGTCAATTCCGAAGGCGCGCTGGCCGGCCGCGCCGACGCGCTGGTGCCATCCAATCCAGACGACTACATCCGCGACCGGCAGATGGCCGCGGTGTTCGGCAAGGCAATGTTCTGGGACATGCAGCTCGGCAGCGACGGCGTGCAGGCCTGCGCCAGCTGTCACTTCTCCGCCGGCGCCGATACGCGCACGCGCGACCAGCTCAATCCCGACCACCTCGGCGGCGATACGCGCCTGGAGGTATTCCGCAATCGCCACCTCGGCACGCCGCCGACCGCGTCCGACCAGAACCCGAACCAGACGCTGGCCGCCAGCGATTTCCCCACCCACCGGCTGATCGACCAGAGCATCCCCGGCGAGCCGCAGCTCAATCCCGGCAACGTCTCGCGCGACACCGACGACATCGTCTCCTCGATGGGCGTGCGCCTGCGCCGCTTCGACGACATTCCCACGCCCGGCAGCAATGCCTTCGGCCCCGCCAGCAATGGCGTGCGTGCGCTGCTGCCCGACCTCGGCACGGTCATCACCGACCCGATCCCGATCTTCCAGGGTCTGCGCCGCGTCGAGCCGCGCAACACGCCGTCGATCATCAACGCCGCGCTCAGCTACGACAACTTCTGGGACGGCCGCGCGCGACATGACTTCAACGGCGGCAGCGTGTTCGGCGCCACCGATCCGCAACCGCACGTCATGGTCGACCAGGGTGGCACGCTGGTGCGCACGCGCCAGCTGATCCGCTTCGCGAGCGTCGCGTCGCAGATGGTCGGGCCCGCCATCTCCGAATTCGAGATGTCCTTCCGCGGGCGCAGCTGGGCGAAGATCGGCAAGAAGATGCTGCAGGGCGATGGCTCCGCGACGCGCCCCAGTGTCACGCCGCTCGCGCTGCAGCTCGTGTCCATCAGCGACAGCGTGCTGGGGCCGTTCTCCAACCAGGGCGGTTCGCAGTGCATCGCGCTCGGGCGCAGCACGGCATCGGGCCGCCCCGGCCTGTGCCTGACCTACGGCGAGATCATCCAGCGGGCGTTCTTCCCGACGTTGTGGCAGAACACCACCCAGCACCTCAACGGCGCGGCGGCGGTCTGCACCAACAGCGGCGTGCCGACCGACGCCGACGGCGCCAGCGACGGCGTCGTGTCGCCCGCCGGCTGCGATCCGTTCGACGGCTTCGTGCTTTCGCTCGCCGGCGGCGCGGCGTCGCCGACCGACCGGCTGCAGTTCACCCAGATGGAAGCGAACTTCTCCCTGTTCGCCGGTCTCGGCCTGCAGTCGTGGCTGGAGATGCTGATCTCCGACGACACGCCCTTCGACCGCTTCCTCGACCGCAACCCGGAGGCCTTCCGGGGCTTCGCCGGCGCGGCGATGCCGCTGTGCACCTCGACCGGCAACCGCCAGCCGTGCCTGACCCAGACGCAGGGATTCAACCGCCCGGCGCCGGCGTCGCTGCAGGCCGACCGCCTGCTCGGCTTCGACCTGTTCTTCGGCACCAACCTCACCAGCCGCAATCCGAACTTCCGCACCGCGCGCTGCGGTGGCTGCCATGCCGGCGGCGCGCTCACCGACAACTCCATCGTGCTGACCAGCCGGTTGACGGTTCCCGATTTCATGCCGAAGTTCTCCACGCCCGGCACGCTGCTGACGCATCGCCCGGTGGGGCGGCCGCGGCAGCTGACCGGTTTCCTGCTCGAAGCCGCGATCAACGGCAACGCCGAGGGCGGCATCCGCCGCAGCGTGATCGACCAGGCCGAAGTCGACGCCAACGGCCTCTCGCGTCCGCAGGGCGCGGCGTTCTTCGACAACGGCATGTACAACATCGGCGTGCGGCCGATCGACGAGGACGCCCTGCGTGGTGGCAACGACGGATTCGGCTGGCCGTTGTCGCTGGCGACGCTGATGCTGAAGAACGCAGGCGGCACCAACGTGGTGCCCGGCACCGCGCTGCCGACCTTCGATCCGAGCGCCAGCAGCGACTGCGCGCCGCGCTGCACCACCGGCGGCCTGTTCCCGCCGACGGCGCAGGACCAGCACCTCAACCCGGGTTTCCGCGGGCGCCTGCTTGATCCGCGCCTGCCGCCGCACCTGGCGCCGTGGATCAATCCGCCGTACATCGGTCGCTCGCACCCCGAGCTCGGCGAAGTCGCCGCGGGCCTGAACACCGTGACGCCGGTGCCCATCGTCGACAGCTACCTCGACATCCTCGGGCCGTTCAATCCGCGCGCGCGGCTGAACCCGGAGAAGAACTCGGCGAAGGGCTTCCTGTTCGGCACCGGCCCGGACCCCAACCGCGTCGGCCGCATGGGCAGCGCGAAGGTACCCGGCCTGCGCAACGTCGAGCTCACCGGCCCGTACTTCCACAGCGGCGGCAAGCTCACGCTGCGCCAGGTGGTGAACTTCTACGCCCACGGCGGCGACTTCCCGGTGACCAACGCGTCCCAGCGCGACTTCAACATCGTCGACCTCGACCACGACGTGCAGTCCACGCTGTCCTCGCCGGACCGCATCGCGCTCACCGCCTTCCTGCTCAGCCTCACCGACGAGCGCGTGGCGCACGAGCAGGCGCCGTTCGACCGGCCGGAGATCTTCCTGCCGGTCGACGGCCGCGCGCCCGACAACAGCGGCGGCCGCGCCACGCTGGTCACGCAAAGCGGCGGCACCAGCGTGTGCGGCACCGTGGCGTGCTTCCGCCAGCTGCCGGCCGTGGGCGCGGCCGGGCATGCGGCGCGACTGGCCGCCTTCCTCAACGTATCCAGCACGCCGGTCTCGGGTAGCAACAACGACCACTTCGACCAATGAACATGCATCCGTCGAGGCGAACGCTGCTGCAGGTCGGCCTGCTGGTGGTGCTGGGGGCGGCGGGCTTCGCCGTGACCCGCCGCCTGGCGCCGACGCCGCAGGAAGGCGAAGCCAACGCGGCCGCGACGGCCACGCCGCCGCCCGCACAGGCGCTCGTCCAGGCAGAGGCGCGCGCGCTCACACGCCCGGCGCGGCTGGCGGTCGCCTTCCGCCTCGATCCCGCGCTGACCCAGGGCATCTACCTCGGCCAGCGGTGGGTGTCGCCACCGGAGTTCTACTTCGCCCAGCCCGGCGCGCAGTTCGTGGTCGAGGCCAAGGCACAGGACATCGACGCGCGCGGCACGCGCACGGACGTCAGCGGCGACTGGGCGGCCAGCGATCCGGAGATGGTCGCGATCACCCGCCACGCGGACGGCGCGACCCTGGTGATCCGCAAGCCGGGCGAAAGCGACCTGACGGTGCGCGCCGGCCGCGATGCGAAAACCCTGCACGTCAGCGCCGAGCGCCTGCCCGATGCCATGCGCGTGCGGATCAGCCAGTAGGCACGGTGCCCGCCAGCGTGCCGTCCGTCATCGCGAACGCATCGGCGTCGAGCATCGCCGGGAAGCGCGCGCGGTGCGCCTGCAGTTCCGCCGCGGGCAGGGTGGTGGTCACCACGACTTCCTCGTCGGTGCATTCGGTAAGCGGATGGCCGAGGAAATCGAGCACCGCGCTGTCGCCCGAATAGTGCAGGCCGTTGCCGTCGGTGCCGACGCGGTTCAGGCCGGCGACGAAGCAGAGGTTCTCGATCGCGCGCGCGCGCAGCAGCGTCCTCCAGGCGTAGGCGCGCGCCGATGGCCAGTTCGCGACGTACAGCAGCAGGTCGTAGTCGAGCGCACCCGGGCGCTCCACGTCGAAACGGTTGCGCGAGAAGACCGGGAAGCGCAGGTCGTAGCAGACCAGCGGGCAGATGCGCCAGCCGCGCCATTCCACGACGAGG
>JABFWF010000012.1 GCA_013362405.1 Lysobacter sp.
GGAGCGTGGCGCGCTAGCGGCGCCTGAGTTCGATCGTGCCGATCAGGGGCGATCCGCCTTCCGGCCGGCCACCCGGCGCGATGCTGACGAGCAGCGCATCGCGCGCCGCGGCGCCGCCGGCGCGTTCGAGGCGGCGCAGCAGGTCGGTCACGTCGAAGCTGTAGAAGTTCTCGCCCAGCGCCATGTCGAGCGCGCTGTTGCCGTGGTCGTGGAACTGCGCGTCGAAGAAGTTGATGTTGCCGACGTAGTGGTCGGGATCGAGCTTCGCGCGTCCCTGGCCCGGGTTGAGGTAGAGGTGGTAGAGCACGCCGGGCTGCGCCCAGGTGTGCAGGTCCTTGACCACCAGGTAGGTGCGTTGCGCGGGATGCCGCGCGTCCAGGCCCAGCACCGGCCCGCTGCGCGTCGTCTGCACGGGAAGCAGCGGCGCATGCACCGGCACCGCACCGAGGTTCACGCCGTTGCGCGTCGCCGCGACGCGTTGCGAGGTCACGCCCGTCGGCGCGAGCGCGGTGGCGGCCTTGGCCGTGGTGGTCGCGCCGGTCGTGCCCGCGGGCGGGATGAAGTTGTCGTAGGTGTAGCCGAGCGGCGCGATGTCGAAGTAGTCGAGGATGCGGCCGGTGACGCGCTGGCCGTTGGCATCGACGAACACGAAGGTCTTGGTCGCCCAAGTCGCGGTCGCGGGATTGACGCCGCCGTTGAGGTTCCAGCTGGCCCACATGCGGTCGATGCTGATGTGGTGGGTCCAGAACAACGGATCGCGCGCGGCGTACGGAACCGCGCCCATGTCCTTCGTGGTTCCGGTGAGCACGTGGATGCGGCCGTGGATGCCATTGTCGATCGAGCGGCAGAACCCCTGCACGGTGTCGACGGTGCTGTAGTTCGCGGTGGCCATCGCCGCGCTGATGTCCATCACGTCGTAGGTCTGGTACTTGTCGATGCGCTGGCCGCTGTTCGCCAGGGAGCCGCGGTCGGGACGATACAGCGGGGAAAACACCGGGTCGGTCGGCATGCGGAACTGCGGCGGCACGATGCCGCGCAGGGCCGGATCGCTGGAGGTGTAGTTCCAGTACGGCAGGGTGAAGCTCGGCACGCCGCTGACCTGGCGCACGATGCTTTCGAAGAACAGCACGAACATCCGGTGCCAGGGCAGGAAGTAGTTGCTGTTCTGGCCCGAATGCGACTGGCAGGTGTTCCAGACCTCGTTGGCGAGTGCGCTCTGCGTCGTCGGCGACGGGCCGAAGATGCGGGTGATCTCCGCCGATTTCGTCGTCGAGCCGTCGACGAAGTGGGTGTACCACTGCCACATCCAGCTCAGCGGGTTGTCCGGCCCGAGCGCCTGCATCTGCTGGACGGTGTTGGCGTAGACCTGCAGCATGGCGAGGCCATCGGCGCTGGCGGCGTCGTAACGCACCAGCGGATTGGCGGCGCTGGCGTTGCGCGCCAGCCACAGCGACAGCGGCATTGCGGCAACGCCCTTGACGAACGTGCGGCGGGAAAGCGTAGACACGGAATCCTCCTTGGAAACGGCGGGCGTGCACCACCTGCACGTCTCGCGACGAGCGCGTGGGCCACACCGGTACCCGCGCCTGCTCGCGAAATAGCAAACGGCTAACGCGGTGATTACAGAGTCAACACACGCGCGCGCGCCGACGCGTCGGCCAATCGCCGACGATGCGTGCAATCCGTGTGAGGAAGACGCGCGGCTAGCCGCGATGCGAGGCGTTGCGGTCGCGTCCCGCGCCGAGCCGACGGTCGGCGCCGCCGAACAGTTTCTTCACCCCGCGGGAGAAGCGGCCACGCTTGGTTTTGCGCAGTTTTTCCGCTTCGCTGGTCAACCAGGCGATCTGCACCACGCGCCGTTCGCCTTCATAGGGAAGATGTCCGTGGAAGGAGTTGTCGGCGCGGCGGAAGGCCGTGAGCGTGCCGTAAAGCGGCCGGATTTCCGGCAGCACGAGCGCGTCGATGTCGTCGATCCGACGCAGGAAGCGCAGGCAGCCGCCGCTGGTCTGCGGCCAGTCTTCGTTCAGGTAGACCAGCGCGGTGACGACCTTGGACGAGGAATCGGTGTGGATCGTGCCGTGGCGCTTGTTCAGCGACTGGCACAGCGTCACCAGCGTCGGGTATTGCCCGAGCCGGTCCACGCCCAGCTGTGCGCCCAGCGCGTCGGCGAAGGCAGGCGCGGTGATCGCTTCGACCAGCGTGCGCATCGACGGCCCGCAGTCCCGCGGGTCGTAGGGAAAGAAGCCGGCGCTCCCGTAGCGGGGGAAATCGTCCTCCAGCGCCCGTACCGCGTCGGCGGGCAGCTGGTCGTGGGCGACCAGCAGCGCGAAGGGCTCACGCAGGACGAGGGTGTCCGGCCCGGCGAGTCGGGCGGGGTCGAGCATGGCGGCGGCCTCCGGCGGCATGCGCGGATTCTAGGCGCGGGCGAGGCTTGTGGCGCGCGCGGCGCATTCGCTAGCCTGCGCGGATGAACACGCCACCCGATCCAACGCGCCTGCTGATCCACGGTGCCAGCGGCCGCATGGGCCAGGCCCTGTTGCGGCTGTGCGCGGCACGGCCCGACGCCTGCGTGGTGGCCGCGGTCTCGCGCGGCACGCCCGCACAGCGGGTCGTGGAGGGCGTGCCGTGGTTCGGCGCCGGCGAACTCGGCGGGCTGCCGGCGTTCGACGCCGCGATCGATTTCAGCCTGCCGGATGGCTTCGACGGGATCCTCGGCCTGTGCCTTGGGCGTGGCGCGGCGCTGGTGTCGGGCACGACCGGCCTGGCGCAGGCGCAGCGCGAGGCGATCGAAGCCGCCGCCGCACGTATCCCGGTCCTGTGGGCGTCCAATTTCAGCCTCGGCGTGGCCGTGCTGACGGAGCTCGTGGAGCGCGCCGCGCGCACGCTGCACGGCTGGGACTGCGACATCGTCGAGGCCCACCACGTGCATAAGCAGGATGCGCCTTCCGGCACTGCGCTGACCCTGGGCCAGGCGGCGGAACGGGGCGGGGCGCACCCGCGCTATGCCTCGCTGCGGGCCGGCGACATCGTCGGTGAACACACCGTGCAGTTCACCGGGCTTGGCGAGCGCATCGAGCTGGTGCACCGCGCCACCAGCCGCGAGATCTTCGCGCGCGGCGCGCTGCATGCGGCGTTGCGGCTGGCAGGCCGGCCACCCGGCGCGTACCGGCTTGCGGACCTGCTCGGCTGAACGCCCGCTCGATTGAAATCTCGCTGGCGTCGCGCGCGCCGCGCCGGTAGAATTCCCGCTCGCCCTGATTCCCCATCACTGGCTGTCGCCAGCACGGACCGGTCCTGCACCGCGTCCGCGCTTTCGTGCAACCTGCGTCCGCAGGCGCGCACCGGCGACGGCGCAACCCAAGGCGATGCCCGTGACCCAGCCCGCAATCCTCGCCCTCGAAGACGGCACCGTGTTCGAGGGCGATTCCATCGGCGCGCCCGGCCTCGCGGTCGGCGAGGTGGTGTTCAACACCGCCATGACCGGCTACCAGGAGATCGTCACCGATCCTTCCTACGCGCGGCAGATCGTCACCCTGACCTACCCGCACATCGGCAACACCGGCTGCAACGCGGCCGACGACGAGTCCGCGCGCGCGTGGGCTGCCGGCCTGATCGTGCGCGACGTGCCGCGCCGGCCGTCGAATTGGCGCAGCGAGGTGTCGCTGCCGGAGTGGCTGCGCCAGCGCAACGTCGTCGCCATCAGCGGCATCGACACACGCAAGCTGACCCGCTTGCTGCGCGATCGTGGTGCGCAGAACGGCGCGCTGATGGCGGGCGACATCGACGTCGATGCGGCCGTCGAAGCCGCGCGCAAGTTCCCCGGCCTCAAGGGCATGGATCTCGCGAAGGAAGTCTGCGTGCGCGAGCCCTACCGCTGGAACGCGGGCCAGCTCGACCTGGACCGCAACGTCTTCGTGCCCGGCGGCGGCCGGTTCCACGTCGTCGCCTACGACTTCGGCATCAAGACGAATATCCTGCGCATGCTCGCCGAGCGCGGCTGCGACGTGACCGTGGTACCCGCGCGGACGCCGGCGTCGGAGGTGTTCGCGCTGGCTCCGGATGGCGTGTTCCTCTCGAACGGCCCCGGCGATCCCGAGCCCTGCGACTACGCGATCGCCGCGACCCGCGAGTTCCTGGCGAAGAAGATCCCGCTGTACGGCATCTGCCTCGGCCACCAGCTGCTCGGCCTGGCGATCGGCGCGCGCACGCTGAAGATGAAGTTCGGCCACCATGGCGCCAACCATCCAGTGATCGACGTCGACAGCGGCCGCGTGCTGATCACCAGCCAGAACCATGGCTTCGCGGTCGACGAATCTACGTTGCCGTCGAACGTGCGCGTCACCCATCGCTCGCTGTTCGACGGATCCAACCAGGGCCTCGCCCTCACCGACGCGCCGGCCTTCAGCTTCCAGGGCCACCCGGAAGCGAGCCCGGGGCCGCACGACGTGTCCTATCTCTTCGATCGTTTCATCGCGTCCATGCTCGACCAACGCGCAGGGGCGCACTGACATGCCAAAGCGCACCGACATCAAGACCATCCTGATCATCGGCGCCGGCCCGATCGTCATCGGCCAGGCCTGCGAGTTCGACTACTCCGGCGCGCAAGCCTGCAAGGCGCTGCGCGACGAGGGCTTCCGCGTGGTGCTGGTCAACAGCAACCCCGCGACGATCATGACCGACCCCAACATGGCGGACGCGGTCTACATCGAGCCGATCAACTGGCAGTCGGTCGAGAAGATCATCGCCAAGGAGCGGCCGGACGCGCTGCTGCCGACGATGGGCGGCCAGACCGCGCTCAACTGCGCGCTCGACCTCGCCGACCACGGCGTGCTGGAGCAGTACGGCGTCGAGCTGATCGGTGCGTCGCGCGACGCCATCCGCATGGCCGAGGACCGCGAGCTGTTCAAGCAGGCGATGCAGGAGATCGGGCTGGAGTGCCCGAAGGCCGAGGTCGCCCGCTCGTTCGAGCAGGCGGTCGACATCCAGACGCGCGTGGGTTACCCGACCATCATCCGCCCGAGCTTCACCCTCGGCGGCAGCGGCGGCGGCATCGCCTACAACAGGGAAGAGTTCGAGGATATCGCCAAGCGCGGCCTCGAGCTCTCGCCGGTACACGAGATCCTGGTCGAGGAATCGGTGCTCGGCTGGAAGGAGTTCGAGATGGAAGTGGTCCGCGACACCGCGGACAACTGCATCATCGTCTGCTCGATCGAGAACCTCGATCCGATGGGCGTGCACACCGGCGACTCGATCACCGTCGCGCCGGCGCAGACCCTCACCGACAAGGAATACCAGCGCCTGCGCGATGCCTCGATTGCGGTGCTGCGCAAGATCGGCGTCGACACCGGCGGCTCCAACGTGCAGTTCGGCATCAACGCGCACGACGGCCGCGTGGTGGTCATCGAGATGAACCCGCGCGTGTCGCGTTCCTCGGCGCTGGCGTCGAAGGCGACCGGCTTCCCGATCGCCAAGGTCGCGGCCAAGCTCGCGGTCGGCTATACGCTGGACGAACTCAAGAACGAGATCACCGGTGGGCTGACGCCGGCCTCGTTCGAGCCGAGCATCGACTACGTCGTCACCAAGATTCCACGGTTTGCCTTCGAGAAGTTCCCGGCGGCGGACTCGCGCCTGACCACGCAGATGAAATCGGTGGGCGAGGTGATGGCGATCGGCCGCACCTTCCAGGAATCGTTGCAGAAGGCGCTGCGTGGCCTCGAAACCGGCAAGATCGGCCTTGACCCGACGGGTCTCGATCTTGCGGACGAGGACGGCCTTGCACGCCTGAAGCGCGAGGTGAAGGAGCCGGGTCCCGAACGCATCTTCTATCTCGCCGACGCCTTCCGCGCCCGCATGTCGGTGGAGGATGTGCACGCGCTGTCCTTCGTCGATCCGTGGTTCCTGGACCAGATCGAGGAACTGGTGGCGCTGGAGAGCGACGTCGCCGCGGCCGGCATCGACACGCTCGATGCGCGCCGCCTGCGCGCCCTCAAGCGCAAGGGGTTCTCCGACGCGCGTCTCGCGCAGCTCACCGGCACCAGCGAGTCGGCGGTGCGCGCGCTGCGCCGGGCCTTCGGCGTGCGCCCGGTGTACAAGCGCGTGGACTCGTGCGCGGCGGAGTTCGCGACGACGACGGCCTACATGTATTCGACCTACGAGGACGAGTGCGAGGCCAATCCGAGCGACCGCCGCAAGATCATCGTGCTCGGCGGCGGACCCAACCGCATCGGCCAGGGCATCGAATTCGACTACTGCTGCGTGCACGCCGCGCTGGCGCTGCGCGAGGACGGGTTCGAGACCATCATGGTCAACTGCAACCCGGAAACCGTGTCGACCGACTACGACACCTCCGACCGCCTGTATTTCGAGCCGCTGACGCTCGAGGACGTGCTCGAGATCGTCGAGGTCGAGAAGCCCGAGGGCGTGATCGTGCAGTACGGTGGGCAGACGCCGCTCAAGCTGGCGCGCGCGCTGGAGGCCAATGGCGTGCCGATCATCGGCACGTCGCCCGAGTCCATCGACCTCGCCGAGGACCGCGAGCGTTTCCAGCAGCTGGTCGAGAAGCTCGGCCTGCGGCAGCCGCCGAACCGCACCGCTCGCAATCCCGACGAGGCGCTCGCGCTGGCGCGCGAGATCGGCTACCCGCTGGTGGTGCGCCCGAGCTACGTGCTCGGCGGCCGCGCGATGGAAGTCGTGCATTCGGACGCCGACCTGTCGCGCTACATCCGCGACGCGGTGAAGGTGTCGAACGATTCGCCGGTGCTGCTCGACCGCTTCCTCGACAACGCGGTCGAGGTCGACATCGACGTCATCGCCGACAAGAGCGGGCGCGTGGTGATCGGCGGCGTCATGGAACACATCGAGGAAGCGGGCGTGCATTCGGGCGACTCGTCCTGCTCGCTGCCGCCGTACTCGCTGGGGCCGGCCGTCCAGGAACGCCTGCGCGAGCAGGTGGTGGCGCTGGCACGCGCGCTCGACGTGGTCGGCCTGATGAACACCCAGTTCGCGGTGCAGTTCGATGACGCGGGCAACGACACGATCTACCTGCTCGAAGTCAACCCGCGTGCCTCGCGCACGGTGCCGTTCGTGTCGAAGGCGACGGGCGTGCCGCTGGCAAAGATCGCCGCGCGCTGCATGGCGGGTCGCTCGCTGGACGAGCAGGGTGCGACCGAGGAAGTCATTCCCGACTACTTCTCGGTCAAGGAGGCGATCTTCCCGTTCGCGAAGTTCCAGGGCGTCGATCCCATTCTGGGCCCGGAAATGCGCTCCACCGGCGAGGTGATGGGCGTCGGCCGCAGCTTCGTGGCCGCATTCGCGCGTGCCGAGGAAGCGGCCAACATCAAGGCGCCGCGCCCGGGCAAGGCCTTCATCTCGGTGCGCGACCCGGACAAGCAGCGCGTGCTGCCGGTGGCGCACGACCTCGCGCGACGCGGCTACACGCTGGTCGCAACGCGTGGCACCGCGGACGTCCTCCGCGAGCAGGGGCTGGCCTGCGAGGTGATCAACAAGGTGATGGAGGGCCGGCCGCACATCGTCGACCTGATCAAGAACGGCGACATCGCCTACATCGTCAACACGACCGAAGGCCGCCAGGCGATTTCGGACTCCTTCTCGATCCGCCGCGAGGCGCTGCAGCAGCGCGTGACGTATTCGACGACGATCGCCGGCGCCAAGGCGCTGCTGCATTCGCTCGACTTCCGCGACAGCGGTCCGGTATGGTCGCTGCAGGAGCTGCACAAGGAACTCGAGGCATGAGAGCGCCCATGACGTTGAAGGGCTCGGTGCGCCTGCGCGCCGAGCTGGACGAACTGAAGTCGGTCAGGCGGCCGGCGGTGATCCAGGCGATCGCCGAGGCGCGCGCGCACGGCGACCTCAAGGAAAACGCCGAGTACCACGCGGCGCGCGAGCAGCAGGGTTTCATCGAGGGCCGCATCAAGCAGCTCGAGGCCGAACTGTCGCATGCGCAGGTGATCGACGTCGCCGCGCTCAACGCCGGTTCGAAGGTGGTGTTCGGCGCGATCGTCGATCTCGCCGACATCGAGACCGACGAGGAGAAGACCTACCAGATCGTCGGCGACCTCGAGGCCGACATCAAGCTCGGCATGATCGCGATCTCCTCGCCGGTGGCGCGTGCGCTGATCGGCAAGCACGAGGGCGACACGATCACCATCGACGCGCCCGCCGGGCAGCGCGAGTACGAGATCGTCGGCGTCCGCTACGAGAGTTGACGTGGCCGCCGCCACGGCGACGCTGCTGCTGCCCGCACGGCAGCATTTCGCCGGCCAGCGGCTGCCGGAGCCGTTGGCGGGAGCGATCGGCCGCGCGGACCGCCTGCCGGACGGCGAGTCGGGCGAACGCGCGCAACTGCTGCGCCACTTCGAACTGCTGCCGCGCGTCTGGCCCGTCGCCGCGCTGACGCGCCAGCGTGACGCGGGCGACGCCGCCGGCGCGGCGTGGCTGCGCGCCGACCCCGCCTACGTGCGCCCGGACATCAACGGCGTGCGCCTGCTCGGCATCGGCGAGGCGCTGCGCCCCACCCAGGCCGACGTCGATGCGCTGCTGCCTGCGTTGCGTCCGCTGTTCGGCGACGCCGGCTTTCCGCTGGATGCGCCCTCGCCGTCGCGCTGGTACCTGCGCCTGCCGCGCGAGGCGAAACTGCCGATGTTCGCCGGGCCCGGCGATGCGCTCGGGGAAGACCTGTTCGAACACCTGCCGGACGGCCCCGACGGGCGCCGCTGGCGCGCGCTGCTGAGCGAGGCCCAGGTCGCGCTGCACAACCACCCGCGCAACGCGGAGCGCGCAACGCTCGGGCTGCCGCCGGTCAACTCGCTGTGGTTCTGGGGCGCGGGCGTGCTGCCGGACCAGGTGCGCAGCCCACATGCGCGCGTGCGCAGCGACGACGTGCTGCTGGAGGCGCTCGCGCGCAACGCGGGCATCGACGCAGGCGCGACGGGAGAAGGCGACGTGCTGGTCGACTACCGGGCGCTGGCCGGCTTCGACCAGGCGCTGCTCGACTGGATCGCCGGTGTCGGTGCCGGGAAAATCCCACGCCTCGTGCTGGATTTCGCCGACGGTGCGCGCTGGCAACTCACCCGCGCGCACCGCTGGCGCGTCTGGCGCCGGCCGGCGCAGCATCTGCGGGCATGAGCATCGCCCGCACCATCCGCCGCCGCGTGCCGGCCGACGCCGCTGCCTGGCCCGACCACGTCCCGCCGCTGCTGCGCCGCATCTACGCCGCGCGAGGTGCGCTGTCGATCGAGCAGGCGCAACCGCGCCTGGCCCAGTTGCACCCGCCGGATGCGCTGGGCGGGCTTGATGCGGCCACCGCACTGCTCGCCGGTGCAATCGCGCAGGATCGCCACATCGTCGTTGTCGGCGATTTCGACTGCGACGGAGCGACCGCGTGCGCGGTCGGCGTGCGCGGCCTGCGGATGCTCGGCGCGCGTCGCGTCTCGCATGCGGTGCCGAATCGCATGGTGCATGGCTACGGGCTGTCGCCCGGCCTCGTCGACGACCTCGCCGCGCTGCAGCCGGACCTGCTGGTCACCGTCGACCACGGCATCGCCTGCCACGCGGGCATTGCCGCGGCAAAGGCGCGCGGCTGGCAGGTGTTGGTCACCGACCACCACCTGCCGGGCGACGCACTCCCGCCGGCGGATGCGATCGTCAACCCGAACCTGCGCGGAGATGGCTTTCCGAGCAAGGCGCTCGCGGGCGTGGGCGTGATGTTCTACGTGCTGCTCGCGTTGCGACGCCGCCTGCGCGAGGCGCGCGTGCTCGCGCAGGAGCCGGACCTGTCGTCGCTGCTCGACCTCGTCGCCGTCGGCACGATCGCCGACCTCGTGCCGCTGGATGCGAACAACCGCACGCTGGTCGCCGCGGGCCTGCGCCGGCTGCGCGCGGGGCAGGGCTGTGCGGGCCTGCGGGCGCTGGTCGAGGTTGCCGGACGCGACGCGCGCACGCTCGGCGCCGGCGACATCGGCTATGCCATCGCGCCACGCATCAACGCCGCGGGCCGGCTGGAGGACATGGCGCTCGGCATCGAGTGCCTGCTGAGCGACGAGCCGGCCATCGCCCGCGAACTCGCGCAGCGCCTGCACGACATCAACGCCGAGCGACAGGGCGTGCAGCAGCAGATGGTCGACGAGGCGGAGGCCGCGCTCGCGCGCATCGCGCTCGAGGGCGCACTGCCGCCGGTGCTGTGCCTGTTCGATCCGGAATGGCATCCCGGCGTCGTCGGCCTGGTGGCGTCGAAGCTGAAGGAACGCGTGCACCGCCCGGTATTCGCCTTTGCGCCGTCGGAACCGGGCAGCGCCCAGTTGCGCGGATCGGCGCGCTCGATTCCCGGCCTGCACATCCGCGACGTGCTGGCGGCGGTCGACATCGCCCAGCCGGGGTTGATCGGCAGGTTCGGCGGCCACGCGATGGCGGCCGGCATGAGCCTGACCGCCGAACAGCTGCCGCGCTTCCAGGTCGCGCTGCGCGCGCACGTCGGGCAGGCGCTCGATCCGGCGCTGCTGGAGGCCGAACTGTTCAGCGACGGCGAACTCGCGTCGCACGAATGCGACCGCGCCCATGCCGACCTGCTGCGCGACGGCGGCCCTTGGGGACAGGCCTGGCCGGAGCCGCTGTTCGATGGCGTGTTCGCCCTGCACGGCTGGCGCGTGGTCGGCGGGAAGCACCTGAAGTTCGAACTCGACGGCTGGGGCCGGCGGATCAACGCCATCGAATTCGGCGGCTGGCGCGGCGAACCGCCGCCGCCCCGCGTCCGCATCGCCTTCCGTCTCGAACCGGACGATTGGCGCGGGGGCGATGCGATCCAACTGGTGGTGGTCCACCGCGAACCGGCGTAGTGCGGCCCTCGGCAGGTGGTCGTGGCGTCGCAATCGGCCTCGCCAGCATGGCGGCCGCTCCAGACCCGCCCTACAATTGCGCCCTTGATTTGCCGGCAGAAACCCGATGATCGAACTCAATCCCGTCCGCCAGCGCATCGCCGACCTCACGGGTCGGCTGGATGCGCTGAGGGGGTATCTTTGACTACGACGCCAAGGTCGAGCGTCTGGAAGAAGTCAATCGCGAACTCGAAAGCCCCGACGTCTGGAACGACGCAGAACGGGCGCAGGCACTGGGCCGCGAGCGCTCGCTGCTGGACAAGACCGTCACCGGCATCCGCAGCCTGACCGAGGGCCTCGCTGGCGGCGGGGAACTGCTGGACCTGGCCGAAATGGAGAACGACGAGGAGACCGCGCAGGCCGTGGTCGACGACGTCGAGCGCTACGCGCGCGGCGTCGAGCAGCTGGAATTCCAGCGCATGTTCTCCGGCAAGATGGATTCGCATTCCGCCTTCGTCGACATCCAGGCCGGCGCCGGCGGCACCGAGGCGCAGGACTGGGCCGAGATGCTGCTGCGCATGTACCTGCGCTGGGCGGAGTCGCGCGGCTGGAAGGCCGAGTTGATGGAAGTGTCGGGCGGTGAAGTCGCGGGCATCAAGTCGGCCACCTTCCGCGTCGAGGGCGATTACGCCTACGGCTGGCTCAAGACCGAGATCGGCGTCCATCGCCTCGTGCGCAAGTCGCCGTTCGATTCCGACAACCGCCGGCACACGAGCTTCACCTCGGTGTTCGTCGCGCCGGAAGTCGACGACGACATCGACATTGACATCAATCCCGCCGATCTCCGGACCGACGTCTACCGTTCCTCGGGTGCCGGTGGCCAGCACGTCAACAAGACCGAGTCGGCGGTGCGCATCACCCACGTACCGAGCGGCGTGGTGGTCGCGTGCCAGACCGAGCGCAGCCAGCACGCCAACCGCGACCGCGCGATGAAGATGCTGGCGGCGAAGCTCTATGAGCTCGAGATCCAGAAGCGCAACGCCGAGAAGGACGCGCTCGAGGCGACCAAGTCCGACATCGGCTGGGGCAGCCAGATCCGCAACTACGTGCTCGACCAGTCGCGCATCAAGGACCTTCGCACCGGCGTCGAGCGCAGCGACACGCAGAAGGTGCTGGACGGCGACCTCGACGGATTCGTCGAGGCGAGCCTGAAGGCGGGGCTGGAAGCGGGATCGAAGCGGAGCGACGCAGCGTAGGCTGCGCACTCGCGTCGCTGCGAATCGTCCCGTCATTCCCGTGCAGGCGGCATCCAGCGACTTTCGATGGGCCCCGCAGGGCGACGGGAAAAGCGCAATAGACACTGGATTCCCGCGTGCGCGGGGATGACGACAAAGGCAACCCAACCGCCATGACCGAGCAGAAGACTTCTGGCGCCAGCACCGAAGCGCCCGTCGACGAGAATCACCTGATCGCGGAACGCCGCGCCAAACTGGCCGCGCTGCGCGCGCAGGGCATCGCCTTCCCGAACGACTTCCGCCGCATCGACCACGCAGGCGACCTGCAGGCCGAATACGCCGATGCGGAGCGCTGGCGGGGCGAAGCGCTGGAAGGCGAGGGCAAGCGCGTCTCGCTGGCCGGCCGCCTGCTCGCGAAGCGGGTGATGGGCAAGGCCGCGTTCGCGCAGGTCCAGGACGTATCCGGCCGCATCCAGCTGTTCCTCCAGTCGAACGCGCTCGGCGACACCTACGAGGCCTTCAAGGGCTGGGACGTGGGCGACATCGTCGCCGCCGAAGGCACGCTGATGCGGACGAAGACGGGCGAGCTGTCGGTCAAGGCCGAGCGGCTGCGCCTGCTGGTGAAGTCGCTGCGTCCGTTGCCGGACAAGTGGCACGGCCTCGCCGACGTCGAGCAGCGCTACCGCCAGCGCTACGTCGACCTGATCGTCAATCCGGAAGCCCGCGAGGTCTTCGTCAAGCGCTCGCGCATCATCGGCGCGATGCGGCGCTGGCTGGACGCGCGCCGCTTCCTCGAAGTGGAGACGCCGATGATGCATTACATCGCCGGCGGCGCCACCGCGCGTCCGTTCACGACCCACCACAACGCGCTCGACCTCGACCTGTTCCTGCGCGTCGCGCCGGAGCTCTACCTCAAGCGCCTGACGGTCGGCGGCTTCGAGCGCGTGTACGAGATCAACCGCAACTTCCGCAACGAAGGCGTCAGCACGCGCCACAACCCCGAGTTCACGATGCTCGAGCTGTACGAGGCCTACGCCACGTACGACGAGATCATGGACCTGACCGAGAACCTGATCCGCGACGTGGCGCTGGAAGTGCTCGGTACCGCGGCGGTGCAGTGGGAAGGCAATGCGATCGACCTCGGCCCGCGCTTCCGTCGCTGGAAACTCGAGGAGGCGGTGCGCGAGAAGAACCCGGAGATCACGGTCGCCGACTGCCGCGATCGCGACGCGCTCGCGCGCCACTGCGAGCGCCTGCGCATCCCGGTCAAGCCGGGCTACGGCTGGGGCAAGCTGTTGCTGGAGATCTTCGAGAAGACGGTCGAGGGCGGGCTCGTCCAGCCGACCTTCATCACCCATTATCCGGTCGAGGTCTCGCCGCTGGCGCGCGAGAGCGACACCGAGCCCGGCATCACCGACCGCTTCGAGCTGTTCGTCGGCGGCCGGGAACTCGCCAACGGCTTCTCCGAACTCAACGATCCCGAGGATCAGGCCGCGCGTTTCCGCGCCCAGGTCGAGGCCAAGGAAGCCGGCGACGACGAGGCCATGCATTACGACGAGGACTACATCCGGGCCCTGGAGGTCGGCCTGCCCCCAACCGGTGGGCTCGGCATCGGCATCGACCGGCTGGTGATGCTGCTCACGGATTCGGCCTCGATCCGTGACGTGCTGCTGTTTCCCTACATGCGGCCGGCCGGCTGACGATATGGAGGGAATGGCCGGCCGCGTCGCCATCCAGCGTCGGATGGGGCGGACGGTCGTCGTGGGGAGGGCTTGCCTGCAACCGCTGCCGCCGCCACGATGCCTTCAACGCCCGCCGCGCGCGGGCCCGGACCCGGGATGGCCAACGTGAACATCGTCATCGTCGACGATCAGACGTCCGCCCGCACCATGCTGCGGCACATCCTCGAGGACATCAGTCCCGAACTGCAGGTCTACGATTTCGGCGAACCGCAGCAGGCGCTGACCTGGTGCGACGACAACCGCCCCGACCTGCTGCTGCTCGACTACCGCATGCCGGGCATGGACGGCCTGGAGTTCGCGCGCCGTTTCCGCCGGCCGCTGATGCACCGCGACGTCCCGATCGTGCTGGTCACCGTGGTCGGCGACGAGCCGGTGCGGCAGGCCGCGCTCGACGCCGGCGTCATCGACTTCCTGGTCAAGCCGGTGCGTCCGCGCGAGATGCGTTCGCGCTGCCGCAACCTGCTGCAGCTGCGCCAGCAGTCGGAGTCGGTGAAGCAGCGGGCGTTGTCGCTCGAGCAGCGCCTGCTGTCGAGCATGCACGAGGTCGAGGAGCGCGAGCGCGAGACGCTGTCGCGGCTGGCGCGCGCGATCGAGTATCGCGACGCGGGCACCAGCGCCTTCCTCGAACGCATGGCCCACATCGCCGGGCTGATCGCCGAGGAGCTCGGCATGTTCGAGGACGAGGTGCGGCTGATCGAGATCGCCGCGCCGCTGCACGACCTCGGCAAGATCGCCATCCCCGACGCCGTGCTGCTCAAGCCAGGTCCGCTGGACCCGCATGAAGTCCGCATCATGCGCCGGCATCCGCTGATCGGCCACGAACTGCTCAGCAGCAGCCAGAACCGTTTCATCCAGACCGCCGCGATCATCGCCCTGCGCCACCACGAGCGCTATGACGGCAGCGGTTACCCGGATGGCCTGCTCGGCGACGCGATCCCGGTCGAGGCGCGCATCGTCGCGGTGGCCGACGTGCTCGACGCGCTGCTCTCGCCCCGTCCGTACAAGGGCCCGTGGCCGCTCGAGGAGGCGCTCGCCTACCTGCGCGAGGAGAGCGGGCGCCTGTTCGATCCACGCTGCGTCGACGCGCTGCTGCGCGGACGCGCGCGGCTCGAGGAGATCTGCGCCTGCTACGCATCCGCCAGCGCCCGGCCGAGCCTGGAATGAGCACCCTGCGCTCCAGCGCGCAGTGGCTGCGTCACCGGCTTTCCAACCGGCCCGACAGCGAGCATGCGCAGAACTTCGTGCGGCTGGTGATCACCGCGCTGTTCTGCATGTACCTCGGCTGGCGCATGTCACGCGGCGCCGTCGGCGATTCGCTGTCCATCACCTGGACCATCCTGCTCGGCGAACTGACGGTCGCCTTCGGCCTGCTCGCCCTGCAGTTGAACGACCCGGGCGCGTCGCACCTGCGGCGCTGGATCGGCATGCTGACCGACTACGGCGCGATCGGCGCGATCATGTGCCTCGAAGGTGAACCGGTCTCGCCGCTGTATTCGGTGTACCTGTGGGTCACGGTCGGCAACGGCATGCGCTACGGCCACCGCTACCTGCGCATCGCCACCGCGCTCGCCACGCTGTCGTTCCTGTGCGTGATCCGCATCTCGCCCTACTGGCGCGACAATCCGTTCCTGTCGTGGGGCCTGCTGCTCGGCCTGGCCGCCGTGCCGCTGTACTTCGACTCGCTGCTGCACGCGCTGAACCGCGCGATGGACGACACGCGCCGCGCCAACGAGG
The DNA here is from genome assembly GCA_013362405.1 of Lysobacter sp. GTDB lineage: Bacteria > Pseudomonadota > Gammaproteobacteria > Xanthomonadales > Xanthomonadaceae > JABFWF01. Next base: position 15,541 of record JABFWF010000012.1, read on the forward strand.
CCAAGAGCCGCTTCCTCGCGCACATGAGCCACGAGTTGCGCACGCCGCTCAACGGCATCATCGGCATGTCCGAAGTGCTCGCCAGCACGAAGCTCGACCGCGAGCAGCGCGAGTCGGCCGACATCATCCGCAGTTCGGCGCAGGCGTTGCTGCTGCTGGTCAACGACGTGCTCGACATCTCGGCGATCGAGGCCGGCAAGCTGCGCGTGCAGGTGCAGGATTTCGACCTGCCGGCCGTGCTGGAGCGCGCGCGGCGGATGCTGGCCCAGCAGGCGCAGGCCAAGCAGCTCGACCTGCGCAGCGAGTTCGATCTCGCGCTGCCGCGCGGCGTGCGCGGGGATCCGCAACACCTGCTGCAGGTGCTGCTCAACCTGCTCAGCAACGCGATCAAGTTCACCCGCGCGGGCTACGTCCTGCTGCGCGCGGAGTTGGCCGGGCGCGAAGGCGACAGCGTACGGGTACGCTTCTCGGTCACCGACACCGGCATCGGCATCCCGCAGGACGCGCGCGAGCGGATCTTCCACGCCTTCGAGCAGGTGGACAGCGGCCGCGACCGCCGCTACGGCGGCAGCGGGCTCGGCGTGACCATCGCGCAGACGCTGACCGACCTGATGGGCGGACGCATCGGCGTCGAGGACAACCCGGGTGGTGGTACCCGGTTCTGGGTCGAGCTGCCGCTGGCGGTGGCGCCGGAAACCGAGCGTTCCGCGCCGGGCGCGGAAGCGGGTGGAGGGGCGTCAAAAGTCATCGCCTTCGACGATCCCTTCGTGCGCCATCGCGCGCGCATGCCGTCGCTGACCGTGCTGGTCGCCGACGACCAGGAAGCCAACCGCACCGTGCTGCAGCGCCTGCTCGAGCGCGCCGGTCACCGCGTGGCCTTCGCCGAGGACGGCGAGCAGGCGCTGGACCGGTTGCTCGCCGAATCCTTCGACGCGATCTTCCTCGATCTCCACATGCCGGGCATGAGCGGCTTCGACGTGATCCGCCAGGCGCGGGTGATGGAGGCGGGGCGCGCACGCACGCCGATCATCGTGCTGTCGGCGGACGCCACCGTGGAAGCGCGGCGCGAGGCGGAGCGCGCCGGCGCGTTCGCCTTCCTGACCAAGCCGGTGGTGGTGCTGCAGCTGCTCGACACGCTGGCGCGGGCTGCGGGCGGTTTGGGCGCCACGGCGACCGCGGAGGTCGGCGAGCAGGCGGCCAGTCGCAACACGCAGGGCAGCGTGCTGCGCGAGCTGGCCGGCATGCAGCTGGGCGAGCGGTTCCTGGAGGAGTTCGTCGATCAGTGCCTGCGCGACCTCGGCCGCTGCATGAGCAATGCGCAGCAGGCGGCATCGGCGCGCGATGGCGAGGCGCTGCACGAGGCGGCGCACGCCATGCGCGGCGTGGCCGAGAACCTGGGCGCCGGGCCGCTGGTCGAGCGTTGTCGCGAACTCATGCGGATGGGCAACGAGGCGCTCGCCCGCGATGGCCTGCGTCTCACCGCAGACCTCGGGCCGCTGGTGGAACTCACCGCCCGGCGGGCCCGGGCCGAGGTCCAGGAGCTGCTGTCGCGCGGCCAGCGCGGAGGGGCTCCCTTGCCCGGCTCGGATCCGTCCTGATCGGTTCCCTCCGGAGCGACGGCTTCAAGCCATCGCCTCGCGACCGTCCTGGCGCCGGTATTGCGCGCGCACCAGCCGCTCCATCGTGCGCAGCGACTTGTCGCCGAGCTGCAGCGCGGTGTCCACCCAGATCTCGGTGATCCGCATCATCTCGTCGAGGGTGACGGGCTGCGCCAGTTCGCGCACCTGCTGCATCGCGGCCTGCGCATGCGGGATGCGACGGCTGGCGCGGATGACTTCCTCCACCGCCTGCGCGCCCTCGCCGCGCCGCGCCAGCACGTCGACCAGGCCGAGCCGGTGCAGCTCCTCGGACGGGATGACGTTGCCCTCCAGCATGATCTTCT
>JABFWF010000215.1 GCA_013362405.1 Lysobacter sp.
GAGCGCGAGCACGGCGAACAGCGGGCCGGCCTCGATGCGGTCGGCGCGCAGGGCGTAGCGCTCGCCGCCGGCGATGGCGAGACCATCCAGCACGCGCTGGTCGGCGCGCGCGCCGAAGCGCAGCTCCGGCGCGTCGAGGCGCCAGCCGCCGCCGATGCGCTGCCAGTGCGCGCGCAGCTGCACGCGGTCGAAGACGGCTTCGTCGGGGTGCCGCTGCATGGCACGCGGTGCGCCACGCAGGCGCAGGTTGTCGAGACCGGCGTCGGCGCTGGCCGCGGCGACGCGGTGCTCGCGCAGGTCGGCCCACGCCTGCACGCGCCCGCTCCCACCGACGGCGGTGATGCCGGCGGCATGCAGCAGCGGCGACCATGGCGCGAGTTCGGCGTCGAGCGCACCGGCGTAGGCGCGGCCGTCGCCGGACTTGCGGTCGAAGTCGATCACCGCGTCCAGCGGCGAGCGCCCCGGCTGCATCCACGCACGCAGGCCGGCGCGCACGCGCGGTCCGTCGACGCGCAGGCGCAGGTCGATCCTGGGCACGCGCGCGTCGATGCCGAGCGCGGGCGCGACGATCGCCAACCTGCCGCCGCTCACCTGCAGCTCGCCGAGGCCTTGCAGCGCGTCGAACGGATCGCCGGTCGACTGTTCCTGTCCCGGCAGGCCGCGCACCTGCCACTGGCCGTCATCGCCGCGCTCGAGGGTGAGGTCGAGCCCGCGCAGCCGCAGTTCGGTGAATGCATGCCCGGGCAGCAGGCCGGAATACTGCGAGACCAGCATTTCGGCGTCGCCGATGCGCACCGTCTGCGCGCCGCTGCCGACACGCAGGTTGTCCAGCCGCAGCAGCGGCCCGAGTCGGGTCCAGCGGGTTTCGACGCCATCGAACGCGACCGGCCGTCCCACGCGCGCGCTCAGGAAAGCGGCGACTTCCGCCGGATGGCTTTCCGCCATCGGCAGCAATTGCCACACGGCCACGCCGACCAGCGCGGCGAGCACCAGCGCGCCGACGACGAGATGGCGCACGGTGCGGTGCGCGAGGTGGAAATGCCGGCGCAGGCTCATGCCGCGGCTCCGGCGCGGCTCCGGGAGGCGATGCCCGGGGTCCGGTTGGAATCAGCGCGTCCCGCGGATACCGGGTCCCATGCCTCAGAGCAGCACGACATCGAACTGCTCCTGCAGGTACTGCCCGTCCGCCTGGAAGCGGATCGACTTGCCGAGGAACTCCTCCAGCTCCGCCACCGCCGCCGATTCCTCGTCGGTGATGCGGGTCACGACCTTGGGGGAAGCGATCACCAGCAGCCGCGCAGCCTCGAACTGGCGCACCGCGCGGACGATCTCGCGGAAGATCTCGTAGGTGACCGTCTCGGCCGTCTTCAGCATGCCGCGGCCACCACATTCATGGCAGGGCTCGCACAGCTGGCGCTCGAGCGATTCGACCGTGCGCTTGCGCGTCATCTCGACCAGGCCGAGCGGCGAGAAGTCGTACACCGTGCTGCGCGCGTGGTCGCGCGCCATCGCCTTCTCGAGCGTGCGCAGTACCTGCCGACGGTGCTCGGCATCGTGCATGTCGATGAAGTCGATGATGATGATGCCGCCCAGGTTGCGCAGGCGCAGCTGGCGCGCGACCGCCTGCGCGGCCTCGAGGTTGGTGCGGTACACCGTTTCCTCGAGGTTGCGCTGGCCGAGGAACGAGCCGGTGTTGACGTCGACCGTGGTCATCGCCTCGGTCTGGTCGATGACGAGGTAACCGCCGGATTTCAGCGGCACTTCCTTGTCGAGCGCGCGCTGGATCTCGTCCTCGACGCCGTACAGGTCGAAGATCGGCCGCGCGCCGCTGTAATGCTCGATCTTCTCCGCGAGGCCCGGCATGTACTGCGCGGCGAACACGCGCAACTTCTCGCTGGTCTCGCGCGAGTCGACCTTGACCTTCTCGACGTCGCGGCGCATCAGGTCGCGCACCGCGCGCATCGGCAGGCTGAGGTCCTCGTACACGCGCGTGCCGACCGGGTTGTCGCGCGCCTTCTGCTCGACCAGCGCCCACGCGCGGCTGAGGTAGGCGATGTCCTCGGCGAGCGCCTCGGCGGGCTGGCCTTCGGCGTTCGTGCGCACGATGTAGCCGTGGCCGCCCGCGGGCGCGGCGAGCTCGGTGACCAGCGCCTTCAGCCGTGCGCGCTCGCCTTCGTCCTCGATGCGCGCGGAGACACCAATGACCTTCGACTGCGGCAACAGCACGAGGTAGCGTGAGGGAATGCTGAGCTGGGTGGTGAGGCGCGCGCCCTTGCTGCCGATCGGATCCTTGACCACCTGCACGATCACGTCCTGGCCTTCGCGCAGCAGCTCGCCGATCGGCGGCACTGGCGCGGGCGCGCTGGGCGCGGGCGTTTCCTCGCCGGCGAGACGCTCGGGCGCGGCACGCAGCACGTCGTTGGCATGCAGGAACGCGGCGCGGTCGAGACCGATCTCGACGAACGCCGCCTGCATGCCGGGCATGACCCGCTGCACCTTGCCCTTGTAGATGTTGCCGACCACGCCGCGCCGCCAGCCGCGCTCGATGTGCAGCTCCTGCAGCATGCCGTTCTCGACCACGGCGACGCGGGTCTCGCGCGGAGTGACGTTGACCAGGATCTCTTCGGTCATGCCGCCGCCCCGGCGAGGGCGGGGCCCGTGGCACCAAGCAGGCCCGCGTCGCGCAGCAGGCCGGCGGTTTCATGCAGCGGCAGGCCCATCACCCCCGAATAGCTGCCGGACAGGTGCGCGATGAAGGCCTGCGCCGCGCCCTGGATGGCATAGGCGCCGGCCTTGCCTTCGGGTTCGCCGCTGGCCACGTAGGCGGCGATGGTCGCGTCGTCGAGCGCGCCGAACGTCACCTGCGAGGTCGAGACCGCCTCGCGCTCGCCGTGCGCGTCGGCAAGCACCACCACCGACACCACCTGGTGCGTGCGTCCCGCCAGGCGGCGCAGCATCGCCGCGGCGTCGGCCGCGTCGCGCGGCTTGCCGAAGACGACGTCGTCGAGCACGACCTCGGTATCGGCGCCGATCACGAGCCCGATGTCGCGCGCGGCGCGCAGGCCGGCACGCGCCTTGTCGCGGGCGACGCGACGCACGTAGTCGATGGCGGATTCGCCCGGCGCGCGCACTTCGGGCACGTCGACGTCGAGCATCGCGAACGGCAGCCCGAGCCGGGCCAGCAGTTCGCGCCGGCGGGGAGATTGCGAGGCGAGGTAAAGCATCCGGGGAAGAATACCGTGCGACCGCCGGCGGGCCGCCGGCGCCTTGCCATCGACCCCGTCCCGGCTCACGGTTCGTTCACCGCCCGGCCTCGACCCTCCCACCACACGGAGTTCCGCATGCCCGTCCTGCTCCGCACGGCCCTCGCCGCCATCCTCGCCCTCGCCACGCTCGACGCACGCGCGCAGACACCGCCCGCGCCGTCGGGAGACGGCACCCTCCTGCAGGTCTCCGCGCACGCCGACGTGCATCGCGTGCCCGACGTCGCGACGATCTCCGCGGGCGTCGTCACCCAGGCCGTCGACGCCAACGCCGCGATGCGCGCCAACGCGCAGCAGATGGACAAGGTGATGGCGGCGGTGCGCGCCGCCGGCATCGCCGAACGCGACATCCAGACCAGCGGCATCGGCGTGAACCCGCAGTACCGCTACGCCGAAAACCAGCCGCCCGCCATCACCGGCTACCAGGCGGCCAACACGGTGAGCCTGAAGGTCCGCGACATCGGCAGGCTCGGCAAGGTGCTCGACGCACTGGTCGCCAGCGGCGCCAACCAGCTCAACGGCCCGAGCTTCGAGATCGACCAGCCCGATGCGGCCTACGACGAGGCGCGCCGCAGCGCGCTGGACAAGGCGCAGGCGCGCGCGGCGATGTACGCCAAGGCGCTCGGCCTGCGCGTGCGGCGCATCGTCAGCATCGGCGAAGGCGGCGGTTACCGCCCCCCGGTGCCGATGCCGATGATGGCGATGGCGCGCGCGCAGAAGGCGGCCGATACGTCGGTGTCGCCGGGCGAGACGACGCTCGGCGCGGACCTGGACGTGGTGTTCGAACTCGGGAGATAAGCAGCATGGGCAAGCGCGACGAAGGCCCCCAGCCGGCCGCCGATCCGCGGCGCGGGCAGAACCCGGGCTACGCCGAAGACCAGCTGCAGGACCGCCGCGATGCCCATGCACCGGCGCGGCACAAGCCCCGCCCATCGCCGGACGAGCCGGGCCTGCGCCGCGATCCTGATCCGCCGCCGGACCCGGCCGGTCGACACTGAGCGCCGCACGAAGGCCCGCCCTGCGCGGGCCTTCCTTTTCGCAACGCCTCGTCGTTCGCCCGCTTCGCTGCCGTCGGTCGGCTGCTGGCGCACCGCCCGTCGCGCGCGACGCGTTCGATGCGCCCGGCCCCTTTCCATACGCAAAAGTACGGAGCAGAGTCTGGGGCGCGGCGTCGCCAGGCGCCAACCCCGCGGCCGCCGCCCGCGCGTTCGCCCTGCCGCGACGCGCCCTTCAACCGACAGGAGGTGGCCCATGGTGCATGCAGCCCGCTTTCCCACCCAGGTTCCCGGCTTCGTCGAGGCTCCGCGCCTCGACTTCAATCGCATCTTCGGCTACGCCACCGCGATCCTCGTGCACGGCGCGCTGCTGTTGCTGCTGCTGGTGCCGATCACCGCACCGCCGACGGCACCCGACGTCACACGCACGCCGATCCGCTGGATCCAGCAGCGCGAGATTCCGCCTCCCCTGCCACCGCCCGTGCATGTCCCGGTCGTGCAGCACCCGTCGCATCCGGCAGCGGCGCATCCCCTGCAACAGCCGCTGCCGCCGACCGACCAGCAGGTCGTCGACCGCGCTACGGTCACCGACCCGATCCCGGCCAGGCCTCCGGCCGATACCGGTGACACGGTCATCCCACCCATCGGTCCGGTCGCCGGCGTGCAGCTCGAATACGCGCAGGCGCCGGCGCCCGCCTATCCTCGCGACGCGCTGCGGGATGGCGTCGAGGGCAGCGTGCTGCTGAAGGTGCTGGTGGACGTCGACGGCCGCCCGCTCGACGTGCAGGTCGCGCGCAGCAGCGGCAACCGGAGCCTCGACCGCGCCGCGCGCGAGCAGGTGCTGCAGCATTGGCGCTTCCGCCCGGCGATGCAGGGCGGTCGCGCGGTGCAGGCGATCGGGCTGGTGCCGGTCGATTTCCGCCTCGACTGACCTGTGGCGGCCGCGCGTCCCATCGCGCGGCCGCCGCCGAATGCATCAGCCGCGGTGATAGGGATGGTTGGCCAGCAGCGCCGCCGCGCGATACAGCTGCTCGGCGACCAGCAACCGCACCAGCATGTGCGGCAGGGTGAGCGGCCCGAGCGACCAGCTTTCGTCCGCGCGCGCGAGCACGTCCATCGCATGGCCTTCCGGCCCCCCGATCAGGAAGGCGAGGTCGCGCCCCTGCGCGCGCCAGTGTTCGAGGCGTTGCGCGAGCTGTTCGGACGTCCATGCCTTGCCGCGCCCGTCGAGCGCGACCACCCGTGCGGTCTTCGGCAACGCGGCCAGCACGCGCGCGCCTTCGTCGGCGGTCGCGCGCGCGGCGTCGCGGCCTTTCCCGCGCAGGCCGGGTTCGATCTCGACGAGGTCCAGCGGCAACCAGTGCGACAGGCGCTTCCGGTATTCGGCGAAGCCCTCCGCGACCCAGGCGGGTGCGCGTTCGCCGACGGCGACCAGGCGCGCCTTCATCGCGCGCCCCTCGCTGCGCTCAGAGACCGCCCTCGGCGAGGGTCGGCAGGGCTTCCGGCGGCTGGTCGCCCACCGTCCACAGCCGCTCCAGCGCGTAGAACTCCCGCACGCGCGGCAGCATGACGTGGACGACGACGTCGCCGAGGTCGACCAGCACCCATTCGGCCTCGCGCTCGCCTTCCACGCCGAGCGGCTGCACGTCCAGCCGCTTGACGAAGCGGATGACCTCGTCGGCGATCGACTTGACGTGCCGGGTCGAGGTGCCCGAGGCGACGATCATGTAGTCGGTGACGCTGCTCTTGCCGCGGACGTCGATCTCGACGGCATCGCGGGCCTTCAGCTCTTCGAGCGCGGCGCGCACCGCCTCGAGCAGGACATCGGCGGACGGGGCCGGGTGCGGCAGTTGGGTCTTGATGACCTGGGCTTGGCTGGTCAAGGGCGGCTTGCTCGGCGCTACTGGCGTGATGTCGCCGGCAGTATAGCGAAGGGGTCGGTCACGGCCCGATGACGGCCGCGCCGTACAGGCCATGCGCCTGGACGTACCCGGCCACCGCGGGCGGCAACAGGTGCCGCCACGGCTTGCCTTCCCCGATCAGGCGCCGCACCGCGGTCGCCGAATGCACGTGCAGCGGCTGGCGCAGGTGCAGCAGGCGGCCGGCGGGCGCGTCGCGCAGCACGGCGGGATCCTCGACCCAGTGGCCATCGGTGGCGGCCTTGAGCTCGGCGGAGGCCGACTCGAGCAGGCTGCCGGGACGGCCGGCGACGACGAAGTGCGCCAGCGCGAACAGCTCCTGCCAGCGATGCCAGGTCGGCAGGCCGAGGAAACTGTCGGCACCGACCAGCAGCGCGAGCGGCGCGTCTTCGCCGAATTCCCCACGCAGCGCGTGCAGGGTGTCGACGCTGTACGACGGTCCCGCACGGTGCAGTTCGCGCAGGTCGAGCAGCAGCCCCGGCTCGCCGACGAGCGCGAGTTCGAGCATCGCCACGCGATCGCGCGCGCTGGCACCAGGTGGTGGGCGATGGGGTGGATCGGCCGCCGGCATCACGTGCACCGCCTCGCCGAGCGTGGCATTCGCGGCGCGGGCGATCGCGAGATGCCCCTCGTGCACGGGGTCGAAGGTGCCGCCGTAGAACATCCGCAGCGCCATCACGCCACCAGCGCCTTCGCCTTCGCATCGGCGACGGCAAGCAGCAGCCGCTCCAGGGCGAGCCAGGCGTCGCCCGGATCCTCGCCGGCGCGGTCGCGGCCCTTGGCGATGCGATCCACGCGTCCCGCCTCGGCGACGAATCGTTCCCAGCGCGGCGCCGGGTGTCGCTGCAGCGCGCGCCGGTACATCGCCTGCTTCGAATCCCAGATGCGCTGCGCCTTGAATTCGCCGGCGAGGTTGCCGCCGCGCGCCTGCACGCGCGCGAGCGCCGCCGTGGCCTGCAGCTCCCGCACCACCATGCCGAGCAGCGCCGGCACCGCCTCGCCCTCTGCGCGCATGCCGGCGAGCATGCGCGGCACCTGCGCCGTGCGCCCGTTGAGGGCGGCATCGAGCAGGCGGAAGACGTCGTAGCGCGCGGAATCGGCGACCAGTTCGTCCATGCGCGCGGCATCCAGCGGCGCGCCGTCGGCCAGGAGCTTGAGCTTGTCGATCTCCTGCGCGGCCGCGAGCAGGTTGCCCTCGACGCGCTCGGCCAGGCGCTGCACGGCGTCGTGGCCGGCGCGCAAACCACGCTCGCGCAGGCGGCGCTCGATCCAGCCCGGCAACTCGTGCGGCTTCACCGGCCAGGCCACGACGAGCGCACCGATGCGCGCGATCGCGTCGCTCCATTTGCCGGCGTGCGCCTTGCTCCACTCACCGGCGGTGACCAGCAGGGTCACGTCGGGCGGCGGCGCCTCGCAGAAGTCTTCGATGAGCTTCGCCCCTTCCTTGCCCGGCTTGCCGGTCGGCAGGCGCACTTCGACCAGGCGGCGGCTGGCGAACAGGCTGGGCGCGCCGAGCGTGGCGGAGAGCGCGTTCCAGTCCGGCTCGCGCTGGTTGCCTTCGGCTTCGAACACTTCGCGCTCGACGATGCCCTGCCCGCGCGCTGCGCCGCGGATGGCGTCGGCGGCTTCCAGGACCAGCAGCGGCTCGCTGCCGGCGACGAGGTAGGCCGGCCGCAGCGCACCGCCGGCAAGATGCGCGCCGAGGCGGTCCGGGGTCAGCTCCATGCGTACGCGCTCAGGGCGAGGGCGCGCCGCCGTCCTGCGCGGGCGCGGGACGCACCGCCTGCGGATGCTCCTGCGCCATGCGCGAGACCGCATCGATGCGACGCAGGATGGAGGTCGTCATCTCGCGCCGCAGTTCGACGGTGAGGATTTCCTGCTCGCCCTGCGTGCCCGCGGAAAGCTCCGGGCTGGCGATGTAGTCGCGCGCCAGTTCCTGCACCTGCTGCGGCACCAGGTCGGTGCCGTCGGCGCGGCGCAGGCGGAAGATCACCGCATAGCGCAGGGTGAATTCCTGCGTACGGCCCTGCGCGTCGACCGACAGCGGCGTGCTGGCCCAGCGCTCGGAGACGAGCTGCAGCTGCGCCACGCCCGGCCCGCCTTGCTGGCCGTTGGTCGTGGCGGGCGCCTTGCCGTCCGGCGAGATCTGCGCCCCGGCGCGGGCCAGCGCCTCGGCGAGATTCTTGGCGAGCTGGCTGCGCGGATCCTGCGAAACAACCTGCACCGGCCCGAGGTCCGGCGGCAGCAGCAGGGCGTTGCGCAGGTGGAAGCCGCATCCGGCGAGGGCGGGCAGCAGGCAGGCGGCGAGCAGGAGTCGTTTCATCGGCGCAGTCTGGACGAGGGCCCGTGGGCCGGCAAGCCGGCGTCACCCGGCGACGATATTGACGATCTTCCCCGGCACGACGATCACCTTGCGCACCGCCTGTCCTTCGAGGAAACGCGCCACGCCGGGTTCGGCCAGCGCCTGCGCCTCGACCGCCTCGCGCGCGGCATCGGGGGTGACCTCGATGGTGCCGCGCAGCTTGCCGTTGACCTGCACCGCCACCGTGATCGCGTCGCGCACCAGCGCGGCCGGGTCGGCGCGCGGGAACGGCACGTCCTCGAGGAGCGCCTCCCCATGACCGAGCGCCTGCCACAGCGCGTGGCTCACGTGCGGCGTCACCGGGTTGAGCAGCAGCACCATCGCCTGCAGCGCTTCATGGCGCACCGCGCGTCCCTGGTCGCTCATGTCGTCGAACCTGGCGACATGGTTGAGCAGCTCCATCAATGCCGCGATCGCGGTGTTGAAGCTGTGCCGGCGGCCGTAGTCGTCGCCGACCTTCTGGATCGCTTCATGGACCTGCCGGCGCAGCGTCTTCTGCGCGGGCGTGAGTTGCGTCGCATCGACTTCCGGGTGGTCCGGCTGCGCCGCATGCGTCGTGACCTCGCGCCAGAACCGGCGCAGGAAGCGCGCCATGCCTTCGACGCCGGCTTCGTGCCATTCCAGCGACTGCTCCGGCGGCGCGGCGAACATCGAGAACAGGCGCACGGTATCCGCGCCGAACTTGTCGACCATCGACTGCGGGTCGACGCCGTTGTTCTTCGACTTCGACATCTTCTCGACGTGGCCGATGCGCACCGCCGAGCCATCGGCCCGCAGCTTCGCGCCGACCACGTGGCCGCGCGCGTCGCGCTCGACCTCGACGTCGGCGGGGTTGATCCAGTCGCGCGATCCGTCGTCGTTGTCCCGGTAGAAGGTCTCGGCGATCACCATGCCCTGGCACAGGAGGTTCGTCGCCGGCTCGTCGCTGTGCACCAGGCCTTCATCGCGCAGCAGCTTGTGGTAGAAGCGGAAGTACAGCAGGTGCAGGATCGCGTGCTCGATGCCGCCGATGTACTGGTCGACCGGCAGCCAGTAGTTGGCGCGCTTGTCGTCGACCATGTCGGGCGCACCGGGCGAGGTGTAGCGCGCGTAGTACCAGCTCGACTCCATGAAGGTGTCGAAGGTATCGGTCTCGCGCTCGGCCGCGCCGCCGCAGGACGGGCAGGTGGTCCTGCGCCATTCCGGGTTGGCCTTGATCGGCGAGCGCACGCCGCCGCCCTGGGAAAACACGTCCTCCACGTCCTCGGGCAGCACGACCGGCAGCTGGTCCTCGGGCACCGGCACCGCGCCGCAGGCGTCGCAGTAGATCACCGGAATCGGGCAACCCCAGTAGCGCTGGCGGCTGACGCCCCAGTCGCGCAGGCGGAAGTTGACCCGGCGCTGGCCGCGGCCTTCGCGCTCGAAACGCTGCGCGAGCGCGTCGAAGGCCTGCGCGTAGTCCATGCCGTCCAGCTCGCCCGAGTTGACCAGCGTGCCACGCTCCGTGTGCGCGCCCTGCTCCGCCACCTCGTGCATGTAGGCGTTGACGACCTCGACCGCCGCGCGCGTACCGTAGGCATCGATCGCGCCGGCCTTGCCCAGTGCGGTGCGCATCGCATCCGCATGGCCGCCGAGGTCGCGCTGGATTTCTTCCAGCGCGTCGCGCACCGCCGGCGGCACGACCACCACCTCGATCGGCAACCCGTACTGCGTCGCGAATTCCCAGTCGCGCTGGTCGTGCCCCGGCACCGCCATCACCGCGCCGGTGCCGTAGCCCATCAGCACGAAGTTGGCGACCCAGATCGGCAGCGCCTCGCCGGTGACCGGGTGGATCGCGCGCAGGCCGGTGTCCATCCCGCGCTTGGCCTGCGTCTCCAGCTCCGCCTCGGACACACCACCGTGGCGCAGCTCCTCGAGGAAGGCAGCCAGCTGCGGGTTGCCTTCCGCCGCCTTGCGCGCGAGCGGGTGCTCGCCGGCGATGCTGACGAAGGTCGCGCCCATCAGCGTGTCGGGACGCGTGGTGAACACATGCAGCGGCTCGCCGCCACCTTCGACGTCGAAGGCGAACTCGAGTCCCTCGCTGCGCCCGATCCAGTTGCGCTGCATCGTCTTGACCGCGTCCGGCCAGCCGGGCAGCGTGTCGAGGCCGTCGAGCAGCTCCTGCGCGTAGGCCGTGATGCGAAGGAACCACTGCGGGATCTCGCGCTTCTCGACCTCGGCGCCGGAACGCCAGCCGCGGCCGTCGATCACCTGCTCGTTGGCAAGCACGGTCTGGTCCACCGGATCCCAGTTGACGACGCTGTTCTTGCGGTAGACCAGGCCCTTCTTCATCAGCCGCACGAACATGCGCTGCTCGTGCACGTAATACTCGGGCCGGCAGGTGGCGAACTCGCGCGACCAGTCGATCGCGTAGCCGAGCACCTTCAGTTGCTCGCGCATGTGCGCGATGTTGGCGTAGGTCCACTTCGCCGGCGCGGTGCGGTTCTTGATGGCGGCGTTCTCGGCCGGCAGGCCGAATGCGTCCCAGCCCATCGGTTGCAGCACGTTCCTGCCGGTCATGCGCTGGTAGCGCGAGATCACGTCGCCGATCGTGTAGTTGCGCACGTGGCCCATGTGCAGCGCGCCCGACGGGTACGGCAGCATCGACAGGCAATAGAACTTCGGCTTGCCGGGCTCCTCCTTCACCTCGAAGGCACGCGTGTCCTCCCAGTAGCGCTGGGCGGCGGCCTCGATGGCCCTCGGGTCGTAGGCGGCGGCTTCGGTGGACACGGGCTTGCGGGCGGGGGAACGGCCGGAAAGCCTACCGCAGCGCAGCAGGAGCCGCCATGCAGGCGTCCGTGCACGGCAAGGACCTGGCGTAGCGCCATGGCGAGGAAGAATCCCGTCGCTGCGGGTCGACGCGGCGATGGAGGCACGATGCACCGCCGGCGGTTCCGCCGTGCGTGATCCCGATCGAACCATCTGCTGTTTCGCCGAGCGGGCATGCGCCACGTTGACGCAGCACGCGGGCGCGGCACGCCGCCCCGCCTGACGGCAGGCGCGCGGCATCCACCGGCCATGCTATGCATGGCCGCTCATCACGTCGCCGGAATTCCGCCATGCGCCTTCGTCCGTTGCCCGCCGCTTGTGCCACCGCGTTTGTCCTCACGCTGACCGTCCTGCCCCGCGCCGACGCCGCCGCAGATGCCGCCGCGCCGGCGCCCACCACGACCGTGTTGCATTGCGGCCACCTGTTCGACGCCAACAGCGGCCGGCTGCAGGGCGAGACCAGCATCCTCGTGCGTGGCGAGCGCATCGCCGAAGTGCGTGCAGGCCGCATGGACGCGCCCGACGGCGCGAAAGCAATCGAACTCGGCCAGGCGACCTGCCTGCCCGGCCTGATCGACAGCCACGTGCACCTGACCGACCAGTTCGGGCCGACGACCTATTCCGACCAGTTCCGCCTCAATCCGGCCGACTACGCGATCCGCGGCACCGTCTACGCGAAGCGCACGCTGCTCGCCGGCTTCACCACCGTGCGCAACGTCGGCGACGGCCACAACGAGTCGATCGCGCTGCGCAACGCGATCCGTTCAGGGCTGATCGACGGGCCGCGCATCCTCAGCGCTGGCCGCGCGATCGGGTCGACCGGCGGGCACGCCGACGAAAGCGACGGTTACCGTTCCGACCTGATGGGCGACCCCGGACCGGCGGACGCGATCATCAACGGCCCGCAGGATGCATGGAAGGCGATCCGCCAGCACTACAAGGACGGCGTCGACCTGATCAAGATCATGCCCTCGGGCGGCGTGCTCGACGAAAGCAGCAGCGTCGACAACGCACAACTCACCGAACCCGAGCTGCAGGCGCTGGTGGCGGCGGCGAAGGATTACGGCTTCGCGGTCGCCGCGCACGCGCACGGCGCCGAAGCCATCCGCCGCGCGGTGCTCGCCGGCGTCGACTCCATCGAGCACGGCACCTTCATGGACGCGAAGGACATGCAGCTGATGAAGCAGCACGGCACCTGGTACGTGCCGACGATCATCGCCGGCGATTTCGTCGGCAGGCAGGCGAAGATCCCGGGCGTGTATCCGCCGCAAGTCGCCGCGAAGGCGCTGCAGGTGGCGCCGCAGATCATGAAGACCGCGGGCGAGGCCTATCGCGCCGGCGTGCCGATCGCCTTCGGCACCGACGCCGGCGTGTATCCGCACGGCGAGAACGCGCACGAGTTCGAGCTGATGGTGCAGGCCGGGATGCCGCCGGCGTTCGCGCTGCAGGCGGCGACCACGCACGCGGCGAAGCTGCTGCGCATGGACAAGGACGTCGGCACGGTCGAGGCGGGCAAGTACGCGGACATCGTCGCGGTGCCTGGCGATCCGCTCGCCGACATCAGCCTGATGAAGCAGGTCGACTTCGTGATGAAGGACGGCCAAGTGTACAGGCAGCCCTGACATGGAAGACGGCGGCATGGGATCCGGACCGGGAAGGCGAATCAGGCCGCGCATCGCGCGGCCGGGCCCCGTGGCCGACGGAGCGCGATGACCAGCGAGTGGATCGGCTATGCGGCCGCGCTGCTGACCACCGCCTCGTTCGTGCCGCAGGCGGTGCGCACCGTGCAGACCCGCGATACCCGCGGCATCTCGCTGTGGATGTACCTGCTGTTCACCGCCGGCATCGCCTGCTGGCTGGCCTACGGGCTGGCGCTCGGCGCGTGGCCGATCATCCTCGCCAACACGGTGACCTTCGCCCTGGCCCTGGTCATCCTGCTGATGAAGCTGCGCTACGGCTGAACGTCCAGGAGACGCAGGCGATCCAGCCGAACCACGCGGCGAGCGCGATGCGTTCGCGCAGGCCCCCGGCGAGCGGCAGCGCTTCCGCATGCAGGGCGACGCCCATCGCGATGGCGGTCAGCAGCGCACCGGCCGCCAGCAGGCGGCGTCGGCGCATGCCCGCGGCCAGCAGCGCGAAGCCGGCCATCGCCGCCAGCCACCAGGCCATCCACAGCGCGACGTGCAGCCGCGCCGCTCCTGTGTCGAGCGCCTGCCCGAGCTGCAGCGGCAGCAACCCCTGTGCTGCGAACGCCAGCGCCGAAAGCAGCAGCACGGTGGCTCCGACACGGGCGACGCGGCCAGCCCCCGCTGCGCGCAGCGCGCCATGCAGCGCCTGCAGCGCGAGCGCGGCCAGCAGACCAGGCACCACGAAGCCCAGCACGTTCCAGGCCATCGCATCCGGCATGCCGGTCGCGCCGAGCAATGCCGGCGGATGCAGCGCGTGGCGGTATCCGGGCACGCGCGCGGCGAAGGCGAGCAGCGCGACGGCGAACCAGGGGCCGGCCAGCAGGCCGGCGGCGGCCAACCTGCGTCGGGATGAAGGAAAGGACATCGTCACATCGTAGAGGAGCGGTGCGCCCGAACGACCATCTCCCCATTCGGGGTGGCCACCACCGGCGCAGCGACGCCCGGACGCCACGCGCACGCCGCGGATGCGACCATTGCGCCCTTGCGCCGGCCAGCTTCCGCCGCCATCTCCTTCGCCTTCCATTTCCGATTCCGCCATGTCCGCCGATCCGAACGTCATCGACGTCACCACCGAAACCTTCGAGGCGCAGGTCCTGCAGCAGTCGCTGCAGGTGCCGGTGCTGGTCGACTTCTGGGCCGCGTGGTGCGGGCCGTGCAAGACGCTGGGGCCGATCCTCGAGAAGCTCGCCGGCGAGTACAACGGCGCCTTCGTGCTGGCCAAGGTGGACGTCGACCGCGAGCAGCAGCTGGCGGCCGTGTTCCAGGTGCGCTCGATCCCGACCGTGATGCTGGTGAAGGACGGCCAGCTCGTCGACGGCTTCCCCGGCGCGCTGCCGGAAGCGCAGCTGCGCGAATTCCTGCAGCACCACGGCGTCCTGCCCGGCGCGCCCGCCGAGGAAGCGCCCATCGAAGCCGCCGCGCCGGTCGACCCGCACGCCGAGGTCCTGCGCCTGCGCAAGGCGGCCGAGGCCGAGCCCGGCAAGCCGGAGCTGCAGCTCGACCTCGCGCTCGCGCTGCTCGCGGTCGGCCATGCGCACGAGGCCGAGCAGCTGCTCGACGCGCTGCCCGCCAACCTCGCCACGGACGAGCGCGCGGTGAAGGCGCGCGCCCGGCTCGCCTTCGCCGCGCAGCTGCGCGACGCACCGCCGCCGGAAGTGCTGGAATCGGCGATCGCCAACAACCCGGGCGACCTGCGCGCGCGCCACCTGCTCGGCGTGCACCGGCTGGTCGCCGGGCAGTCGGAGGCGGCGCTGGAGCAGTTCCTGGAGATGCTGCGGCGCGACCGTGGCTTCGAGGAAGGACTGGCGAAGAAGACGCTGATCGACGCCTTCCGGGTGATCGAGGACGAGGACCTGGTCGGCCGCTACCGGCGGCGGATGGCGTCGCTGCTGCTGGTGTGATGCGTTCGGGCAGCGCGTCCCACGCCAGCCGCGCCGCCCGGATGCAGATGCCGCCAAAGCGGATGCTGGCATCGCCCGGTCGACGTGGCCCGTCGCCAGTCGATCCGCGAGATAGCGGGAGCGCGCGGCTCTGCAGGCCAGGCCAGCACCCGGTGAGGCGCGGTTCTCATCGCCGCCCTCCCGCGAAGCGGAGACCTGGCAGCACGGCGCCCCGCTGGTGAACCCGCGCGGGCGTCCGTGAAGGGAGCTGCCCTTTCGGGGGAGTGATGCGCCGGCTTCTTCAATACGCAGGCGTATGGCATTCTGCCGCACCGCTTCCCATCCTCCCCGCATGCGCCTGAGCCTCGCGACCCTGCGCCGCTTCTGGAACCTCTGGCCGCCCTACCTGTTCACCGGCATCCGGGTGCTGGAGGTGTCCCCGGACGGCCTGTACGCGAGGGTGCGCCTGCGCCTGCACTGGTGGAACCGCAACGCCTTCGGCACCCATTTCGGCGGCAGCCTGCTGGCGATGATCAATCCGCTCTGGCCGCTGCTGGTGCTGCACCGGATAGGCCCGGACCACATCGTCTGGGATACGAAGAACGAAATCGAGTTCGTGCGCGCGATGCGCGAGGACGTCTTCGCCGAGTTCCGCCTCGACCCGGTAATGGTCGAGGACATGCGCGAAGCGGCCGTCGACGGCGACAAGGTGCTGCGCTGGTTCCCGTTCGAGATCGCGAACGCCGCCGGCGAGCTCGCGGCGCAAGGACGAATCGAGGTCTACGTCCGCCGCAAGCGCGGCCGCTGAATACCGAGGCGAAAACCGCGGCGGGCATCGCGGAACGGGCGGTTCACGCCCCTGCGCCCACAGCGTATGCTCGCCCTTCTCCCGAGGGCGCCGCATGTCCGCCACGCCGAACGAGCACGACCACGACGCCGGGTTGCCGGAGATCGCCGGCTACCGGCTGCTGCGCGTGCTCGGCCACGGCGGCATGTCGACGGTCTTCCTCGCCGAGCAGGTCTCGCTCGATCGCGAGGTGGCGGTCAAGGTGATGCTGCCCGAGGCGCTCGCCGACGAGGTCAGCCGCCGCCGCTTCGAGAACGAGGCGCGCACCATCGCCCGGCTCGAACATCCGCACATCGTCGGCATCTACGAGGTCGGCCGTACCCGCGACGGGCTGCCCTGGTCTGGGATGCCGTATCTCGCGCGCGGCCACCTCGGCCAGCGCAACTTCACCGACGACGCGGAAAACGGCTACCCGCGCGTCCGCGGCATCCTGCATGCGCTGCTCGCCGCGCTCGACTACGCGCACGCGCGCGGTGTCGTGCACCGCGACGTCAAGGCCGAGAACGTGCTGTTCGACGAGGCCGAACGCCCGCTGCTGGCCGACTTCGGCATCGCCCTGCGCCGCTTCGGCCCGCGCGTCACCACCGCCGGCATGGCGGTCGGCAGCACCGCGTACATGGCGCCGGAACAGGCGCGCGGCGAGGAAGTCGATGCGCGCGCCGACCTGTACGCGGTCGGCGTGCTGGCCTGGGAGATGCTCAACGGGCAGCTCCCCTACGTCGCCGGCGACGCGCTGTCGATGGCGGTGATGCACGCGCAGGACCCGATCCCGCGCCTGCCGCGCCCGCTGCGCCACTGGCAGCGCTTCTTCGACCGCGCGCTGGCGAAGTCGCCGGTGCAGCGCTTCCGCAACGCGCAGCAGATGCGCGAGGCGCTCGACCGGGTGCCGCGCCATGGTGGTTCGCCGCTCGCGGCCGTGCTGGACGGCGGACGCAGCGCGATGGCCGGCATGCGACGCTGGCCGATCACCGTGTGGCTGGGGTTGATGCTGCTGCTCGCGGCGGGCGTCGGCGTGGCGCTGCGCGGGATGGACAACGCGCCAACCGACGGTTTCTTCCGCGCGGTCGCACGCCGCGCCGGATTGCCTGCGCCCGCCGCGCAGCCGGGGCAGTCGATCGTCGGCGAACCGCTCGACCCCACGTTCCGTCCCCTTCCGCAGTCGCCGGCCGAACCGTTCCTCGCCGCCGCCGAGGAACAGTTGCGCACGCACAACCTGACCGCGCCGGCCGACCACAACGCAACCGACAGCCTGCTCGCCGCGTGGAAGGCGGATCCGCACCACCCGCGCCTGCCGGCGCTCACCGCCTCGGCCATCGATGCGCTCGCCGACGAAGCCGACCATCGCCTGCGCGACGGCGACGGCAGCCGGGCGCGCGATTACGCGGGACATGCCGAACGCCTCGCGGCCGGCGCCGGCGGCCAGGCCGACGCCGCGCTCGCGCGCATGCGCAGCCGGCTCGACAAGGCGCTCGACGCGCGCATGGCGCAGGCCACCAGCCATGTCGACCGCGCGGCGGCGCAGCGCGTGGTCGAGAGC
>JABFWF010000125.1 GCA_013362405.1 Lysobacter sp.
CGCGCATCCGCGTGCTGGATGCGTCGCGGCCGGCGGAGGTCGTCGCCGCCGAGGCCGTGGCGATGCTGCGCGCGTGGCGCGGGGGACCGGCGTGAGCGCGTTCGACGAGGCCTTCGCGCCCTGGCAGCAGCGCGTGTACGACCAGGCGGTGGCGGCGTTCGAAGCCGGACGGCTCGGTCACGGCCTGCTGCTGTGCGGGCCCGCGCGGCTGGGCAAGCGGCAGGTCGCCGAGCGCCTGGCCCAGCGCGTGCTCTGCCGCACGCCGGTCGGCAACGCGCCCTGCGGCCGGTGCCGCAACTGCACGCTGTTCCTGTCGCGCGCGCAGGCCGATCCGATCGAGGTGCGGCCCGACGGTGCGCTGGCGCATCCGTGGGGGCATGCCGGCCATCCGGACGCCGGCTTCGTCGGCTACGCCTACAACGACAAGACGAAGAAGCCACGCAGCGAGATCGTGATCGAGCAGGTGCGCGCGTTGTCCGAGCGGCTCGCGCTGACGCCCCAGGCCGGCGGTGCGCAAATCGCGATCCTCGATCCCGCCGACGCGATCAACCATGCCGCCGCCAACGCGCTGCTGAAGACGCTGGAGGAGCCGGTGCCCGGCCGCTACCTGTGGCTGGTGACCGCGCACCCGCAGGCCCTTCCGGCGACGATCCGCAGCCGCTGCCAACGCCTCGAATTCCGCTTGCCGCCGCGCGCCGAGGCGCTCGCCTGGCTGCAGGCGCGCGGGCACGCGGCGAAGGCCGTGCAGGAGGCGCTCGACGCCGCGCGCGGCCATCCCGGACTGGCCGACGCGTGGTTGCGCGACGGTGGCCTGGCGCTGCGGCGCGAAGTCGCCGGCGAGCTCGCCGGCCTGGAGCGCGGCGAACTGGCACCCGTGGCGCTGGCGCAGCGCTGGACGGGCGACGAGCTGGTGGCGCAGCGGCTGGAGTTCGCCGCCGACCTCGCGCTGCAGGACGCGGCCCGCTTGACCGATCCCCGGAGAACCCGCAGGCTGGCGGCCTGGTTCGACGCGGCGAACCGGACGCGAGCGCTGCTGCGCACCACCGTCCGGCCCGATCTCGCCGTCGCCGAACTGCTGCTGGCCTGGCGCACGGATGCCGGCGCGCAGGCGGTACAGGGACGCGGAACGAACGAGGTCAGGCGCTGATGGCCAACGTGGGCGGAGCGCGGCAGGGCATCCTGTCGCTGGCGGTGAAGGACAAGGCACAGCTCTACAACGCCTACATGCCGTATCTCAAGCACGGCGGCATCTTCGTGCCCACGGCGAAGCGCTATTTCCTCGGCGACGAGGTCTTCCTGCTGCTCACCCTACCCGAATCCAGCGAGCGCCTGCCGGTCGCCGGCAAGGTGATCTGGGTGACGCCCCCGGGCGCGCAGGGCAACCGCACCGCCGGCATCGGCGTGCAGTTCGCCGAAACGCCGGAAGGCGAGTCGGTGAAGGGCAGGATCGAGACGCTGCTCGCCGGCACGCTCAACGCGGACAAGCCGACGCAGACGATGTAGTCGTGCTCGCTGGAGGCGTAGCCCCTTTTAGTAAAAGGGGCGCGCGGCAGCGGGGGTAATTGGAAGCCAAGAGCTGGGACCCGAAGTTTGCCAAGCAAACTTCGGGGCGCTAGGGAGCGCTCGCGCGCAGCAGCGCGCTATCCCATCCCGGCCGCGGCGCGAAACGATCCCCGTACCGCGCCTGCAGCGTCCTCAGCCGCGCGAGCAGCGCATCCGCGCCGGCGCTGCGGATGTACTGGATCGGACCGCCGCGGAAGGGCGCAAAACCGGTGCCGAAGATCACGCCCGCGTCGAGCAGGTCGGCGTCGGCGACCACGCCATCGTGCAGGCAGGCGACCGCTTCGTTGAGCAGCGGCAGGATGAGCCGGTCCTCGAGGTCGGACGGTATCTGGTAGTCCTTCGGCAGTGCGGGCTTCACCGCCTTGCCGTGTTCCCACCTGTACAGGCCCTGGCCGTCCTTGCGCCCGCGCTGGCCGGCCTGCGGCGGCGCCGACAGCGTCGCCGGCACCTGCACGCCGAGGAAAGGCGCGAGTTCCTTCGCCACGCCCGCGGCGACGTCGAGACCGACGGTGTCGATCAGCTCGATCGGCCCCATCGGCATGCCGAACTTCACCGCGGTCCTGTCGATCGCCGGTCCCGGGATGCCTTCGGCATGCGCGGTCGCCGCCTCCAGCATGTACGGGAACAGCACGCGGTTGACGAGGAAGCCCGGGGTGCCCGCGACGGGCACCGGCAGCTTGTCGAGCACCTTGCAGAACGCGGCGAGGCGCAGCTGCGTCGATTCGGCCATCGCGTCGTGGCGCACGATCTCCACCAGCGGCATCAGCGCGACCGGGTTGAAGTAGTGCAGGCCGGCGAACTGCATCGGGCGCGCGATGTGCTCGCGCAGCTCGGCCAGTGGAATCGACGAGGTGTTGGTGGTCAGCAGCGCGTCCGCCTTCATGCGCGGTTCGAGCTGCGCGTACAGCGCGCGCTTGGCCTCGGGCTGCTCGATGATCGCCTCGATGACCAGATCCGCATCGGCTACGCCGTCGCCGGCGAGGTCGCCGCGCAGGCGCGCCGCGACCGCCGGCCGTTTCGCTTCATCCTTGACCTTCTTCGCGAACAGCTCCCTCGCCCGCGCCATCGCGCCATCGATGAAATGCTGCTCGCGGTCGCTGAGCGTGACCTCGAAGCCCTTGTAGGCCGCCCACGCGGCGATGTCGCCGCCCATCACGCCGCCACCGACCACGTGCACGCGCCTGACACCGCTGTCCTTGCCCGCCTGCGCCTTCAGCCGCTCCTGCAGGAAGAACACGCGGATCAGGTTGCGCGCGGTCGGCGTGCCGGCGAGGCGGCCCACGGATTTGCGCTCGGCCGCGAGCAGCGACTGCATGCCGCCGCCGGCACGATGCCAGGTGTCGATCAACGCGTAGGGCGCCGGGTAATGCTCGCGCCGCGCCTTGCGCGCGACCTGCTTCGCCACCATCGGCGCGAGGAACTGCCGCGCCAGCCAGCTGTTGGTGGCCCACGCCCGGAAACGTTGCCCGAACGGACGCGCCGGCGCCTTGCCGAGCAGTTCGATGGCCGCATCGAGGAGCACCGGCGCCTCGACCACCTTGTCGACCAGGCCGATCGCACGCGCGGCCGATGCCGACAGCGTGCGGCCGGTCAGCATTAGGTCGAACGCCGCCGGTGCACCCACGAGCCGCGGCAGGCGCACGCTGCCGCCCCAGCCGGGATAGATGCCGAGCTTCACTTCGGGCAGGCCGATGCGCGTGGACGGATCGTTCGACGCGACGCGATACCGGCAGGCGAGCGCCAGCTCGGTGCCGCCGCCCATGCAGAAGCCGTGGATCGCCGCGACCGTGGGGCAGGGCAGTTCGGCGATGCGCTGGAAGACCTGCTGGCCGCGGAACAGCGCGTCGTTGACCGTGCCGCGCGCGTCAAACTCCTGGAATTCCCTGATATCGGCGCCGGCGATGAAGCCCGAGGGCTTGCCGCTGCGAAACACGACGCCGCGCGGCGGATCGATCGCGAGGCGCTCGACCAGCGTGCCCAGCTCGATCAGCACGTCCTGCGACAACGCGTTGACCGATTCGCCAGCGCGGTCGAGCGTGACCGCCACGATGCCTTCCCCGCGCGCTTCCACCTGCCAGTGCGCGAAGCGCAGCCCGGCGAACTCCGCGCTGATGCGACCTGCCGTCATCCGCCACCATCCGTTGCGGTATGGGAGGGCCAGTATCATCCGTGGCTGATTTGAAGCCCGTCAATCCGTCCCCATTAAGCCACGATGACGCCGCGCGGGAACTTCCCTCGCGGGCACGCTGTCCCACCGTCCGGCCTTTCGCGCCGGACCGACATCAGGAGTGCCGGCGCGGCATGGCCGAAGTGGAACCCACCCACGACCTGGACCTCGACCTGGTCCGGCGCGTGCAGCGCGGCGACAGCACGGCGTTCGACCTGCTGGTGCGCAAGTACCAGCACCGGATCGCCGGCCTGATCGGCCGCTACATCGCCGACTGGAGCGAGGTGCAGGACGTGGCGCAGGAAACCTTCCTGCGCGCGTACCGTGCGATCGGCAACTTCCGCGGCGACGCGCAGTTCTATACCTGGCTGCACCGGATCGCCGTGAACACCGCCAAGAACCATCTCGTCGCCCACAACCGCCGCCCGCCCACCGAGGACGTCGATGCCGAGGAAGCCGCGCAGTACGAGTCCGGGGTGCGCCTGCGCGACACCGACACGCCCGAACGGGAACTGATGCGCCAGCAGATGGAACAAACCGTGGTACGCGCGGTCGAAGCCCTGCCGCCGGAACTGCGCGATGCGGTCACGATGCGCGAGGTCGAAGGCCTCAGCTACGAGGAGATCGCGCAAAAAATGAACTGCCCGATCGGCACGGTGCGCTCGCGCATCTTCCGCGCGCGCGAGGCGATCGATGCGCAGCTGCGGCCCCTGATGGACCTCGAGAACACCCGGGAGCGACTGACCCGATGAATATTCCACACGACGGCGAACGCATCCTCGACCACACCCGCCAGCAACTGTCGGCGCTGATCGACGGCGAGCTCGCGCCCGACGAAGCGGCCTTCCTGATGCGGCGCCTGCAGCACGACGACGCGCTCGCTGGTTGCTGGGAGCGCTGGCAGCTGGCCGGCGAACTCCTGCGCGGCCGCGGCGGTGCGCGCCTGCCAGCTGGATTCAGCACGCGGGTGATGGCGGTAGTGGCGGCGGAAGCGCCGGTTGCGCCTGCGGCCACGATGCGCCCGCGACGCTGGCTCGCGTGGAGCGGCGGCGCGATCGCGGCCTCGATCGCGCTGGTCGCGCTGTTCGTCGCGCGCCCGGCAGGCCAGCCGCAAGCCCCCGCTGCTGCTGCGC
>JABFWF010000170.1 GCA_013362405.1 Lysobacter sp.
CTGCGCGGCAGCGTCCGCGAGACGCCGGTGCCGCCTGCGGCCGGCCCGCGCGGCGCGCTGCGCGTGCTCGATGCGCTGGCGCGCTGGTATGCGCAGCCGCCCGGCGACGACGCAGGCCTCGCGGTCGCGCTCGATCATGCGCGCCGCCTGTTGCGTCCCGGTTCGCGGCTGGTCGTGATGGCAGATCCGGCCAGCCTGGCCGCCGTGCCCGACCAGCGCTGGCCCGCGCTGGCCCTGCACAACGAAGTGGTCGTGCTGTTGCTCGTGGATCCGCTCGAACTGGCGCCGCCGCAGGCCGCCTTGCCGTTCCTCGCGGGTGGGCACCGGCGCGAGCTGGATCTCACCGTCGCCGCGCAGCGGCAGGCGTGGAGGCATGCATTCCGCGATCCGCTCGACGCCGCGCTGGCGTCGCTGCCGCCACGTGGCGTGCGCGTGCAGGCGCTGGCCAGCGAGGCGCCGAGCGAGTCGTGGCTGCCGTTGCTCGGCGCGAGGCGCGCGGCGTGAACGCCGTGCTCGTCCTGCGCGGCATCCACCAGCCACCGGCGCCGCCGTGGTGGCCGCCCGCGCCGGGTTGGTGGATCGTCGCCGCCGTCGTGCTGGTCGCCATGGCGATGCCGGCGTGGCGCGCATGGCGCCGCCGCCGGCGACGCATTGCGTTCGCGCGCCTGTTCGATGCCGCCGTCGATGCGGCCGCTGCCCCTGCCGCGCGCCTTGCGGCGATCTCCGGATTGCTGCGTCGCGCGTCGCGTCGCATCGACCCCGCCGCGGACAAGCTGCTCGGCGACGACTGGTTGCGCTTCCTCGACGCGGGCAAGGCGACGCCGGCGTTCGCCGGCGCATCCGGCGCGCTGCTGCGCGACGGTATCTATCGCGTCGATGTCGACGCCGAGGACGTGGAGGCGTTGCGGACCATCGCGCGCGCGCGCTTCGTCGCCTGGATGGACCGGCGATGATCCTGCCGGCATCGTCCTTCGAAGGATTCGCATGGCCGTGGCTGCTGCTCGCATTGCCGCTGCCGTGGCTGCTGCGGCGCCTGCTCCCGGCCGGCCGGCCCGGCGGTCCGGCGCTGAGGGTGCCCTACGGCATGCAACTCGATGCGATCGCCGCGCGCGGCGGCAGCGGTATCGCGCGCGGTGTCGGCGTGCTCGCATGGCTGGCGTGGGCACTGCTGTGCATCGCCGCCGCACGACCGCAGCAGCTCGGGCCGCCGGTGCAACCACCGCAGGCCGCGCGCGATCTCATGCTCGCGGTCGACCTGTCCGGCAGCATGGGCGAAGAGGACATGGCGCTGGGCGGACGTGGCGTCGATCGCCTCACCGCGGCCAAGGCCGTGCTTGCCGATTTCCTCGATCGCCGTAGCGGAGACCGCATCGGCCTGATCGTCTTCGGCGATCGCGCCTATGCGCTCACGCCGCTCACCCGCGACCTGTCCGCGGTGCGCGAGCAACTCGACGACACGGTCGTCGGGCTGCCCGGACGCGCCACCGCGCTGGGCGATGCCATCGGCCTCGCGGTCAAGCGCCTGCGCGCGCAGCCTGCGAACGAGCGCGTACTGGTGCTGCTGACCGACGGCGTCAACACGGCGGGCCAGCTGGATCCGATGAAGGCCGCGGCGCTCGCGCGCGATGCGGGCGTGCGCATCCACACCATCGCCTTCGGCGGCGACGGCGACACGCTGTCGGTGTTCGGCCTGCCGATCCGCATGCCGGGTGGCGACGATTCCGTCGACGAAGGCACGTTGCAACGCATCGCCTCCATGACCGGCGGCAAGGCGTTCCGCGCGCGCGACACGGACCAGCTCGCCGGCATCTATGCCGAGATCGACCGCATCGAACCGATCCTCCAGCCGGCGGAGCGCGTGCGGCCGCGGCGGGAACGCTATCCGCTGCCGCTCGGCGCGGCGCTGCTGTGCGGGGCGATCGCGCTCGCATCACGGCGGAGGCGCGCATGAGCGTGCCGGTGCCTGCGTTCCCGCATTGGCTGCGGCCGATGTGGCTGCTCGCGCTGCTGGCGTTGCCGCTGTTCGCATGGGCATGGACGCGGCTGCGCACCCGGCGCAGTGCGTGGCAGGGACTGGTCGATCCGCACCTGCTCCCGCACCTGCTGGACACCCGCGCGACCCGCCGTACCCGCGGTGCACTGTGGCTGGGCCTGCTCGGCTACGCGCTGGCGGTGTGCGCGCTGGCGGGACCGTCGTGGCAGCGCAGCGCGCAGCCGCTATGGCGCACGCGCGCGCCATTGGTCGTCGCGCTCGACCTGTCCAGCGCCACGCTCGCCGGCGACCTGCCGCCGTCGCGGCTGGCGCAGGCACGGGCGAAGATCGCGCAACTGCTGCAGGCGCGCGCCGGCGGCCAGGTCGCACTCGTGGCATACGCCGACGATGCGTTCACCGTCGCGCCGCTCACCGACGACAACGCCAACGTCGCGCTGATGCTCGATGCGCTGTCGCCGGACATCATGCCGGTCGACGGCAGCGATGCCGGGCGCGGCATCGCCTGGTCGGCGCGGTTGCTCAAACAGGCGGGCGACGCGCAGGGCGACATCCTGCTGCTGACCGACCACGCCGATGCGTCGGCAAGACATGCCGCGGCAGAGGCCGCACGCGGCGGCTATCGCGTGTCGGCGCTGGGCATCGGCGTGGACGAAGGCGCCGCGTACCGGGACCGAAGCGGCGTCATCCGGCACGCGCAACTCGATGCAGGGTCGCTGCGCGCGCTGGCATCGGCGGGCGGGGGCGCCTACGTGCGACTGGAAGCGACCCCGCGCGACCTCGACGCGCTCGGCGTGCTCGATCCGCGACGTGGCGGCGCGCTGTCCGCGCAAGGCGAGAACGCCGTGCTGTGGCAGGACCAGGGCTACTGGCTGCTGCTGCCGCTGTTGCCGCTCGCCGCCCTCGCGTTTCGCCGTGGCGGCGCACTGGCGGTGCTGCTGCTGGGCCTGTGCCTGCCGTGGCGGCCCGCGCATGGCGCGGACGGCTGGTGGCGACGACCCGACCAGCAGGCGCACGCGCGGCTCGACCAGGGCGCCCGTGCATACCGGCGCGGCGACTTCGCGGCCGCCGCGCAGGCATGGCACGACGTGCCGGGCGCGGATGCCGCCTATGACCTCGGCAATGCGCTGGCGAAGGCGGGCGACTACGACGGTGCGATCGCCGCCTACGACCGCGCACTGCAACAGCGGCCCGGGATGGAGGATGCGATCGTCAACCGCGACGTCGTTCGCAAGGCGATGCAGAAGAAGCGGGCGCAGGCGGGCGCGGACAACGCGAGCAAGGGCGCGCAACCGGGAACGGAAGGCAAGCAGCGCGATTCGCAGGCACGACCGGCGCAGGGCGGCAAGCAACAGGCGGGACAGCGGGCCCGGCAACAAGGCACGCGACAGCAGGCCGGGCAGCAGGACCACCGCCAGGCAGGCGCGCAACCCGGCCCGCAGCAACGCGGGCAGGCAGCGTCGGACGCGCAGTCGCCGCAGCCGGCGACGCCCGCCGATGCGCAGGACCAGCGCCAGGCCGATGCGGCGCAACGCGCACGCATGCAGGCGGCGCTGCGGCGCGCGCGCGCCGGCACGCAGGACAAGCCGGTGCAGCGCGTCGAATCCGCCGGGGAACGCGAACGCCGCCTTGCCGACGAAGCCTGGCTGCGCCGCATCCCGGATGATCCGGGCGGCCTGCTGCGCGCGCGCTTCCGCATCGAATACGAACGCCGCCAGCAGCAGGGAGGCACGCCATGAGCCCACGCCTGCGCTGCATCGCCGGCCTGGTGCTGGCGTTCGCGACCTGCCCGGCGTTCGCGCAGGCGCGCGCGTGGCTGGACCGCGAGCGCATCGGCGTCGACGAAACCGCCGCGCTCAACATCGAGACCGACCAGGCCAGTGCGCCGCCCCCGGACTATGCGCCGCTGCAGCGCGACTTCGTCGTCAGCGGCAACAGCAGCAGCCGGCAGTTCGAACTGGTCAACGGCGTGGCCCGTGCCCGCGTGCTGTATTCGGTCGCGCTGCAGCCGCGCCGGCAGGGCACGCTGGTCGTTCCCGCGCTCACCGTGGGCAACGCGCGCACCGCGCCGCTCACGCTGGCCGTCACCGCACCGCAGTCGGCGCCGGCGCATGCGGGCGACGTGGCCTTCATCGAGGCCGAGGCGGATGCGCAGTCGCCGTTCGTGCAGCAGGCCGTCGGTTACACCGTCCGCCTGTATTACGCGACGCAGCTGGTGTCCGGTGAACTGGACCAGGATCCGCCCGATGGCGCGACGCTGCAGCGCATCGGCGACGACGCGCAATACGAACGCGACGTCGCCGGCCGTCACTACCACGTGGTCGAGCGTCATTTCCTGCTGATTCCCGAGCGCAGCGGCACGCTCTCGATTCCTGGTGCCCGTTTCAGCGGGCGCGGCGTCGGCGGCCTGTTCGACGACATGTTCGGTCGCGGCGACGGCGACCTGCGCGCAGGCAGCCCACCGCGTGTCCTCAGCGTCCGGGCGGTACCCGCCAGCGCGCCGCAGCCATGGTTGCCGTTGCGCGCGCTCGACCTGCGCTATGCGACGGCACCGCGCAACGCGCGCGCGGGCGAAGCCGCGGCGGTGACCGTCGAGGCCGAGGCGGACGGCGCGACCGCCGCGCAGTTGCCGGAGCTGCAGCTGCAGGCGGGAAGCGACGCGCAGGTGTTCGCCGATCCGCCGCAGGCCGACGAGCGCTTCGCCGATGGCCGCCCGCAGGTGCACGTGACGCGGCGTTTCTCGATCGTGCCCGCGCATGCAGGATCGCTGCGCATCGCCGGGCCGACGCTCACCTGGTGGGACGTGCGCGCCGGCACGCCGCGCACGGCGTCGCTGCCGGACCTGCGGTTGCAGGTCGCGCCCGGCGCCAGC
>JABFWF010000192.1 GCA_013362405.1 Lysobacter sp.
AACAGCGGCACCAGCGGCGCCGGCACGAAGAGGCGCGTCAGTCGACGGGGTTCGCCGAAGAAGTTCGCGCCGAACAGGCGCTCGAACCCCGCGACGTGGTCGAAGTGCGCGTGGGTGAGGAACAGCGCGTCGGGATGCGTGGCGTACTGCTGCAGCCACGCGGTCAGGCCTTCGGCCCCGCAATCGATGGCGAGCCACGGCTGGCCGTCGTGTTCGATGGCGGCCATCGCCGAACCCAGCCCCACCGCGCTGGAATTGCCGACACCGAGGAAGCGCAGCTGCCAGGCCATCAGTAGCCGCGCATCCAGGT
Organism: Lysobacter sp.; assembly: GCA_013362405.1. Lineage (GTDB taxonomy): Bacteria > Pseudomonadota > Gammaproteobacteria > Xanthomonadales > Xanthomonadaceae > JABFWF01. The sequence goes on from JABFWF010000192.1 coordinate 311, forward strand.
CGCGTCGTAGGCGCCGCGCAGGCGGGCGAAGTCGTGCTTGGTTTCCACCACCGGCCGTTCGCCGCGGACCTTGAGCAGCGAGCGCTTCAGCCGCGCGAGGTTGCGTTCGCGCCATCCGGTGGCGGGAATGCGCAGGCGGCCCTTGTCGAAGTCGATGAGCCAGCCCTGGCCGGTGGCGTCGAACAGGATGTTGTGCGCGTTGAGGTCGGCATGGTCGAGCCCGGCGCGGTGGAAGCGCGCGATCAGCCGGCCGGTCTCTTCCCACGGCGCATCACGACCGGCGACGGCAGCGCGCTCGGCCAGCGAATGCACGGCGGGCAGGCGTTCGATCAGGATCGCCGCACGGTAACCGGCACCCTGGCGCCAGTAGCAGGCAGCGATCGGCCGCGGCACCGGCAGGCCGCGCGCATGCAGCAGGCGCGCGAGGCGGAATTCGGCGAAGCTGCGCACGCGCGACGCGCCGTGCCACAGGTATCCGTCGCGGCTGAAACTCGCCGCCCAACCGCCGCGCAGGTAGTGGCGCAGCACCAGCGGCCCGGCTGGCGATTCGACGAACCACGCACCGCCACGGCCAGACCCCGACACAGGGCGCGCGCGATCCCCCCAGAAAGCGGGCGAAAACCACTCGGCCTCGACTTGCCGTCCACGTTCGGCGTCGAACAGAATCGCGCCATATCCCTTCCCGCGCGCTTCCTGGAACGGCGTCAGGTCCTCGCTGGCGTCGAAGGCGACCATTCCTGCGAGTCTAGCAACGTCCCGATGCCCGTGGCCCCGTCCCCACCCCGCTCGATCTGCCTGCTGCGCCTGTCCGCGCTGGGCGACGTCACCCATGTCCTGCCGCTGGTGCACACGCTGCAGCGCGCATGGCCCGGCATCGCGCTGACCTGGATCATCGGCAAGGGCGAGCACCGCCTGCTGGACGGCCTGGGGGGCGTCGAGTTCGTCGAATACGACAAGCGCAGTGGCCTGCCCGGCATGCGTGCGCTGCGCCGGCAACTGCACGGCCGTCGTTTCGACGCGCTGCTGCAGCTGCAGGTCGCGCTGCGCGCCAACCTGCTGTCGGCGGTGGTGCCGGCGACGCGGCGCATCGGCTACGACCACGCGCGCTCGAAGGACCTGCACGGCCTGTTCGTCAACGAGCGCATTCCGGATCGTTCCGGCATCCACGTGCTGGATGCGATCGGCAGCTTCTGCGAGCCGCTCGGCCTGCGCCAGGCCGAGGTCGCCTGGAACCTGCCGGTGCCGGACGCGGCGCGCGCGTGGGCGCGCGCCCAATGGTCGGATGACAGGCCGACGCTGCTGGTTTCTCCCTGCTCCAGCCACGTGCTGCGCAACTGGCGCCCCGAACGTTACGCCGCGCTCGCCGACCACGCCGCCGCGCGCGGCTGGCAGGTCGTGCTGTGCGGCGGGCGCAGCCAGCTCGAGCGCGATACCGCCGATGCCATCCTCGCCGGCATGCACGCGCCGGTGCTCGACCTCGTCGGCAAGGACACGCTCAAGCAGCTGCCCGCGTTGCTGGAACGCGCGACGCTGGTGGTCACGCCGGATTCCGGCCCCATGCACATCGCCAATGCGATGGGCGCGAAGGTGCTCGGCCTGCACGCGGCGAGCAATCCCGCGCGCAGCGGCCCGTATTCGGACCGGCGCTATTGCGTCGACCGCTACGACGACGCGGCGCGCCGTTTCCTCGGCAAGCCGGCGGATGCGCTGAAGTGGGGAACCAAGATCGAGCGCGACGGCGTGATGGACCTCGTCACCGTCGACGACGGCATCGGCGCCTTCGAACGCTTCCTCGCCGACCATCCCGACGTCGCCCGCCGATGAGGCTGTGGACGCTGCATCCGCGCCATCTCGATGCCAAGGGGCTGGTGGCGCTGTGGCGCGAGGGCCTGCTGGCGCGGGCGGTGCTGTGCGGACAGACGAAGGGCTACACCCGCCATCCGCAGCTCGAGCGCTTCCGCGCGCACGCCACGCCGGTGGCGGCCGTGGACGCATACCTCGCCGTCGTTTGCGCCGAGGCCGACGCGCGCGGCTACCGCTTCGACCGCGGCAAGCTCGGCATCGCGCCCGGCGACCTGCGCCTTCCGGCGAGCGACGGCCAGCTCGCGTACGAGTGGCGGCACCTGCTCGCCAAGCTGGCGCAACGCGATCCGTCGCGGCATGCCGCCTCGCTCGCCATCACGCGCCCCGACGCGCACCCGCTGTTCGACATCGCGCCCGGGCCGATCGCGCCGTGGGAGCGACCCTGACGCCGGTCAGGGCGCCGCGCCACCGCTGCGGTAGTCCTGGTAGGACTTCTCCTCGACGTAGGCCGAGCCGAGCGCGAGGTTGATCTCCTTCTTGATCCGCGCGCGCTCGTCGTTCTCGAAGTACACGCTGCGCGCCAGGCGGATGAACTCCGCGTCGAAGGCCTGCGCCTGCTCCTTGCGACGGATGTCGTCCTCGATGTCCCACAGCCGCTCGTTCACCACCTTGAGCTGCGCGCGCAATTCGACGATGTCCTTGCCCGCGGCCGGATGCGCCATCCACGTCTGTTCCAGCGCCGACAGTTCCTTGCGCACGTTGGCCAGCTTGGCGGCATCGGCGATGCGTTCGGACTTGATCTGCAGGATCGCGATCTTGTCGAGCAGCTCGCCGAAGGAGACCGGGACGAGGATTTCGGACATGGGGGAGGCCTCTGGAAAGGGCGGGAGTCTAGCGCGGCGGGGACGATGCGCTTGTAGCGATCGTTTGGTTTGTGGCGTCCGCTGTTGCTTTATCAGTTCGCGAAAGCGGTTGAGCGGCCCGCCCGGTGTCGGACCAACCGAGCGAGTATCGGGGAGCGAATTGGGCCTATGCCGGGCGGGCCGCGCTCGTCTTCTTCGACAGAAGCAAGAGCACCGCGCCCGGCGAGGGTGGGATGGACCCGGGCATCCATGGCCCTCGCCCGCGCTGCCGCGCGGGCAGCCTTCGGCTGTCCAAATCGGCTTTCCATGCCGATTTGTCGAACCCACGGTACGCTTGCACGTACGCCTGATTTCGAGTCAGGTACATTCGACCACTCTGCCACCTCTCCGGTGGTCTGCCTTCCGCATGCGGAAGGGTCGCAAATGATACGGGCGACGCTCCGGGCAGACAAGCCGGACGGCCGGTGGCGGTTGCCGCCGCGGCCGCCGGAGGCACAAGATTCCGTTCTCCGCGATAGAACCCAGCGACGACGCGACCGCATGATCGAGTTCGGACACCTGACCCACGTGGGCCTGCGGCGCGAGCTGAACGAAGACACCTATTACGGCGACAGCGACCTCGGCCTCTGGCTGGTCGCCGACGGCATTGGCGGACACGAATACGGCGAGGTCGCCAGCGCGCTGGCGCGCGAAGCGATCGTGCGCGAGATCCGCCACGGCACGCCGCTGGCGCAGGCGATCCGCATCGCCGACGAAGAGATCATCCGCGCCTCGAAGAAGCGCAACGACGCCCTGCCGATGGGCACGACGGTCGTCGCCGCCCGGATCACCGGCAACCGCTTCGAAGTGGCCTGGGTCGGCGACAGTCGCGTCTACCTGTGGCGCGACGGCCAGCTCGCCCAGCTGTCGCAGGACCACAGCTACGTGCAGGAACTGATCAGCCAGGGGGCGATCAGCGTCGAGCAGGCGCGCAGCCATCCGCACCGCAACGTGGTGACCCAGGCGCTGGGCGTCACCGATCCGCAGAACCTCAACGTCGAAACGATGTCAGGCGAACTGCGCTCCGGCATGCAGCTGCTGCTGTGCAGCGACGGCCTCACCGAAGAGGTCGACGACGGCTCGATCTCGCGCGTGCTGGCGCACAGCGAATGCAGCGCACAGGAATGCGTGGACGGGCTGGTCGCCGCCGCGCTCGACGGCGGCGGGTCGGACAACGTGACCGTGGTGCTCGTGCGGCGGCACTGAGCCGCCGCCAGCCGACCCCAGCCCCCGCCGCGCTGGGGACGAAGACCCGACCCCGGTCAGGCAGGCTCGAGCGTCGATTCGTCCGCTTCTGCTTCCAGCAGCGCATCCCACACCGCGCGCCCGGCTTTCTTCCGCAGCACGGCGAGGCGCGCCTCGTGGCTGGCGGATTCATCCTCCGATACCAGCACGCGCGGGCGTGGCGCATGCGCTGCGCCCTCGAACACCGCCGCGGCGGCCGCCTGCGTCGCTTCCCCCGCGCTGCCGAAGCCGATCTCGCCCTGGCCGGAGGTCAGCCCAAGGTAGACCTCGGCCAGCAGCTGCGCGTCGAGCAGCGCGCCGTGCAGCTGGCGGTGCGCGTTGTCGACGCCGAGGCGCCGGCACAACGCATCCAGCGAGTTGCGCTGGCCGGGATAGCGTTGCCGCGCGAGCGCGAGCGAATCCTCGACGCCGCAGCGATCGCGCACGCGGCCCAGGTGCGGGCCGCAGCGGCCGAGCTCGGCGTCGAGGAAGCCGAGATCGAAGGCCGCGTTGTGGATCACGAGCTCCGCGCCGTCGATGAAGGCGAGGAATTCATCGACGACTTCGGCGAACTTCGGCTGGTCGGCGCGGACTTCCAGCGTCAGCCCGGT
>JABFWF010000016.1 GCA_013362405.1 Lysobacter sp.
ATCGAGGAAGGCGTGCGCCCGCTGAGCCTGTCGCTGCGACTGTTCGGCAACATGTACGCGGGCGAGCTGATCTTCATCCTGATCGCGCTGATGACGCTTGGCTCCTCGCTGGCCCACGTCGGCACCTGGGCGATGGGCACGATGCAGTTCGTCGCCGGCTTCGGCTGGACCGCGTTCCACATCCTGATCATCCTGCTGCAGGCCTTCATCTTCATGATGCTCACGATCGTCTACCTGAGCATGGCGGCCGAGAGCCACTGACGCGCCGCCGCAACGAATCCGCATCACCCTCTCGCAGTCCCTCACCTTCCAGCCATTCGATTCAACCGGAGCAACACCATGGACCACGCAACCCTCGTCGCCGAAGTTCTCAAGTTCACCGTCATCGCCGCCGGCCTGCTGATCGGCCTGGGCGCCCTCGGCACCGCGATTGGCTTCGCCATCCTCGGCGGCAAGTTCCTCGAGGGTTCGGCCCGCCAGCCGGAACTGACCCCGATGCTGCAGACCAAGATGTTCATCGTCGCCGGCCTGCTCGACGCCGTGCCGATGATCGGCGTCGCGATCGCGCTGCTGCTGCTGTTCGCCAACCCGCTGCTGTCCAAGCTGGCCTAAGCGCAACGCGGAAAGCAAAACGCCGGCGGCACGCGCCGCCGGCATCAGGAGCACGTCCATGCTACCCAACCTCACTCTGGTCATTCAGGGCCTTGCGTTCTTCGCGGTGGCCTGGCTGGTGATGAAGTTCATCTGGCCGCCGATCATGGCCGCGATCGAGGAACGCCAGCAGAAGATCGCCGAAGGCCTGGCCGCGGCCGACCGCAGCCAGAAGGATCTGGTGCAGGCGCAGGACAAGGTCAACGAGGCGCTGCGCGAGGCGCGCGGCAAGGCCAACGAGATCATCGAGCAGGCGCACCAGCGCGCCAACCAGATCATCGACGCGGCCAAGAACGACGCCATCGCCGAGGCCGGCCGCCAGAAGGCGCTCGCCGACGCGGAGATCGCCGCCGCAGCCAACCGCGCGCGCGAGGACCTGCGCCGCCAGGTCTCGACGCTGGCGGTCGCCGGCGCCGAGAAGCTGCTGCGTCGCGAGATCGATCCGAACGCGCACAAGGCGCTGCTCGACGAGCTCGCCGCCGAGCTCGCCTAAGGACGCGCTGACCCGATGAGCCAGACGCTGACCCTCGCCCGCCCGTACGCCCGCGCTGCCTTCGCGGTGGCGCGCGACGAGAACGCCTATGCCGTGTGGTCGCACGCGCTCGCCTTCGCCGCGCGCGTGGCCGCCGACCCGCAGGTCGCGGCGCTGCTCGGCGATCCGCGCCTGTCGGATGCCGACGCCGCCGCGCTGCTCGCGCCGCCGGACGCCAGCGAGGCGTTCCAGCGCTTCCTGTCGATGCTGGCCGGCAACCGCCGCCTCGCGCTGCTGCCGGAAGTCGCCGGCCTGTTCGAGGAGCTGCGCGCCGAGGCCGAGCGCGTGGTCAAGGCGCGCGTGACCTCCGCCGTGCCCTTGCCTGCCGGCGAGCTTGACGTGCTCAAGGCCGCGCTGCGCAAGCGCTTCGGCCGCGATGTCGAGGTCGAGACGGCGGTCGATCCGGCGCTCATCGGCGGCGCGGTGATCGACGCCGGCGACGTCGTCATCGACGGCTCGCTCAAGGGCAAGCTCGAGCGCCTGCAGAGCGCGCTCGCCCACTAAGTCTTCCAATTGCAACGCCGGCGGCGACGCCGGCAACCAGGGAACCACCCGCATGGCTACCACGCAGCTCAATCCTTCCGAAATCAGCGAACTGATCCGGACCCGCATCGAGAAGGTCGGCCTCGCCGCCGAGGCGCGCAACGAAGGCACCGTCACCGCGGTGTCCGACGGCATCGTGCGCATCTTCGGCCTCGCCGACGTGATGCAGGGCGAGATGATCGAGCTGCCCGCGTCTGCCGAGGGCGTCGCGACGTACGCGCTCGCGCTGAACCTCGAGCGCGACTCGGTCGGCGCCGTGGTCCTCGGCGACTACGAGCACCTGCGCGAAGGCGATATCGCCAAGACCACCGGCCGCATCCTCGAAGTGCCGGTCGGCCCCGAGCTGCTCGGCCGCGTCGTCAACGCGCTCGGCGAGCCGATCGACGGCAAGGGCCCGATCAACGCCGCCACCACCTCGCCGGTGGAGACGATCGCGCCCGGCGTGATCTGGCGCAAGTCGGTGTCGCAGCCGGTGCAGACCGGCTACAAGGCGATCGACTCGATGATCCCGATCGGTCGCGGCCAGCGCGAGCTGATCATCGGCGACCGCCAGACCGGCAAGACCGCCGTCGCCATCGACGCGATCATCAACCAGAAGCACTCCGGCGTCCGCTGCATCTACGTGGCGATCGGCCAGAAGAACTCGACCATCGCCAACATCGTGCGCAAGCTCGAAGAGTTCGGCGCGATGGCCTACACCACGGTCGTCGCCGCCTCGGCGTCCGAGTCGGCCGCGATGCAGTACATCGCCGCCTACTCCGGCTGCGCGATGGGCGAATACTTCCGCGATCGCGGCGAAGACGCGCTGATCATCTACGACGACCTGTCCAAGCAGGCCGTGGCGTACCGCCAGATTTCGCTGCTGCTGCGCCGTCCCCCGGGCCGCGAGGCGTATCCGGGCGACGTGTTCTACCTCCACTCGCGCCTGCTCGAGCGCGCCGCGCGCGTGTCCGAGGAGTACGTCGAGAAGTTCACCAACGGCGCCGTCAAGGGCAAGACCGGCTCGCTCACCGCGCTGCCGATCATCGAGACCCAGGCGGGCGACGTCTCGGCGTTCGTGCCGACCAACGTGATCTCGATCACCGACGGCCAGATCTTCCTCGAGACCGACCTGTTCAACGCCGGCATCCGCCCGGCCGTGAACGCCGGCATCTCGGTGTCGCGCGTGGGTGGCGCGGCGCAGACCAAGATCATGAAGAAGCTGTCGGGCGGCATCCGCATCGCGCTCGCGCAGTACCGCGAGCTCGCCGCGTTCGCGCAGTTCGCCTCCGACCTCGACGACGCCACGCGCAAGCAGCTCGAGCGCGGCCAGCGCGTCACCGAGCTGATGAAGCAGAAGCAGTACGCGCCGATGTCGGTCGCGCACCAGTCGCTGTCGATCTACGCGGTCGACAAGGGCTACATGGATGACGTGCCGGTCGCCAAGATCGGCGCGTTCGAGGCCGGCCTGCACGCCCACTTCGAGAACACCGCCGCGTCGGTGTTCGAGAAGATCAACGCGTCCGGCGACTGGAACGACGAACTCGAGGGCGCCTTCAGGAAGGGCATCGAAGAGTTCAAGGCCACCGGCTCCTGGTGAACTGCGTCGGGCGGGATTCGACCCCGCCCGGTGGAATGAATATCGCGACGGCGGGTTGAAGCCCGCCCTGGACGAGAGACGACATGGCCGGCGGCAGAGAAATCAAGACGAAGATCAAGAGCGTGCAGAACACCCGCAAGGTGACGCGCGCGCTCGAGATGGTCTCGGCCTCCAAGATCCGCAAGGCGCAGGACCGCATGAAGGCCTCGCGCCCGTATGCGCGCGCGATGCGCCAGGTGATCGGCCACCTCGCCCAGGCCAATTCCGAATACCGCCATCCCTACCTCGTGCAGCGCGAGGCAGTGAAGCGGGTCGGTTACCTCATCGTGTCGTCCGACCGTGGTCTGGCCGGCGGCCTCAACAACAACCTGTTCCGCAAGCTGCTCGGCGAGATCCGCCAGTGGCACGAGCAGGGCGTCGAGGTCGACGTCGTCACCATCGGCCAGAAGGCGTCGGTGTTCTTCCGCCGCATCAAGGTCGACATGCTCGCCTCGGTCACGCACCTGGGCGACGTGCCGCACCTGGAGCAGCTGGTCGGCGTGATCAAGGTGATGCTGGACGCCTACAGCGCCGGCAGCGTGGACAAGGTGTTCCTCGTCTACAACGCCTTCGTCAACACGATGACGCAGAAGGCCACCTTCGACCAGCTGCTGCCGCTGCCGCCGTCGGACACCGCGATTGCCCGCCACGACTGGGACTACCTGTACGAACCCGACGCGCCGACCGTGCTGGAGCACGTGCTGACCCGCTACGTGGAGTCGCTGGTGTACCAGGCGGTCATGGAGAACGTGGCGTCCGAGCACGCGGCGCGCATGGTCGCGATGAAGGCCGCGTCCGACAACGCGACCAAGCTGATCGGCACGCTCAACCTGATCTACAACAAGGCCCGCCAGGCGGCGATCACCCAGGAAATCTCCGAGATCGTCGGCGGCGCCGCAGCGGTGTAACACGGGTTCGAAGGCAGCGCATGCGCGCCACGGACCGGATCCAACCATTCAAATTCGAGAGCAGGAACAACCCATGAACGCCCAGGTCAATTCCGGCAGCACCGGCAAGATCGTCCAGATCATCGGCGCGGTCGTCGACGTCGAGTTCCCGCGCGACCGCGTACCGAAGGTCTACGACGCGCTGAAGGTGCAGAACACTGCGATCACGCTGGAAGTGCAGCAGCAGCTCGGCGACGGCGTGGTGCGCACCATCGCGCTCGGTTCGACCGACGGCCTGAAGCGCAACCTCGTCGCCGACAACACCGGCCGCGCGATCTCGGTGCCGGTCGGCGCCGGCACGCTCGGCCGCATCATGGACGTGCTCGGCGCGCCGATCGACGAAGCCGGCCCGGTGCAGGCTTCCGACCATTGGGAAATCCATCGCGCCGCGCCGTCCTACGAGGACCAGGCGTCGGCCAACGAACTGCTCGAGACCGGCATCAAGGTCATCGACCTGATGTGCCCCTTCGCCAAGGGCGGCAAGGTCGGCCTGTTCGGCGGCGCCGGCGTCGGCAAGACCGTCAACATGATGGAACTGATCAACAACATCGCCAAGGCG
>JABFWF010000061.1 GCA_013362405.1 Lysobacter sp.
CGTCCACCGCCTCGAGGACTGGGGTCGCCGCCAGCTGGCGTACCCGATCGACAACCTGGTCAAGGCCCATTACGTGCTGTTCAACGTCGAGGCCAGCCAGGACGTGCTCAACGAGCTGGTCGAAGGCTTCCGCTTCAACGACGCGATCCTGCGCCACCTCGTGATCCGCCGCGACGAGGCGGTGACCGAGCAGTCGCTGATCATGAAGAACAAGGACGAGAAGGGCGACAAGCCGGAGCGCGGCGAACGCCGCCGCCGTGACGAGGAAGGCGCGCCGGCCGGCGACGCCGACAACACCGCCGAAGCCGCCTGAGGAGCACCCCATGTCCAAGTTCTTCCGCCGCCGCAAGTTCTGCAAGTTCACCGCCGAGGGCGTCAAGGAGATCGATTACAAGGATCTCAACACCCTGCGCCAGAACCTGACCGAGACCGGCAAGATCGTGCCGAGCCGCATCACTGGCACCAAGTCGCGCTACCAGCGCCAGCTCGCCACCGCCGTCAAGCGCGCGCGCTTCCTGGCCCTGATCCCGTACACCGATAACCACAACGCCTGATGCGGGTCCTTCCGCGAGAGCCCGCGCCTTCATGTGCGGGCTCTCCAAGGAAGGACATCGCTTCGGCGAGTGAGTGGAACCAACCAACCGTCCATTCGGACAGCACCCGTTGCGGCGTCACCGGACGCCGCTAACGAATGATGCTCATCAAGAGCAACGGAGTAATGCAATGGAACTGATCCTTCTGCAGAAGGTGACCAACCTCGGCAACCTCGGCGACAAGGTCAACGTCAAGCCGGGCTTCGGCCGCAACTACCTTGTCCCGCAGGGCAAGGCCGTGCCGGCCACCGCCGCCAACCTCGCCGGGTTCGAGGCGCGCCGCGCCGAGTACGAAGCCAAGGCCAAGGCCGCGCTCGAAGGCGCCGAGGGCCGCAAGGCCAAACTCGAAGGCGCCAGCGTCACCGTCTACGCCAACGCTTCCACCGAGGGCAAGCTGTACGGCTCGGTCGGCCCGCGCGAGATCGCGGATGCCCTGACCAAGCTCGGCACGCCGGTCGAGAAGTCGGAAGTGGTGATGGGCGAGGGCCCGCTGCGCCATGTCGGCGAATACGAAGTCCTCGTGCACCTGCACGCCGACGTCGAGACGCCGGTCAAGGTGATCGTGCAGCCGGAAGCCGCGTAAGCCGGTTTTTCCAGCAGCGCAGATGCGAACGGGCGCCGCGAGGCGCCCGTTTCGTTTTGGGCGACGCTCAGCCGTCGACGGTATCGAGCAGGCGCCGGGCGTCGTTGCGGCGCAGGACGGCGAAGGAGCGCCGGTCCAGCTCGGCCAGCACCCGCTGCCACAGGGCGTCGTCGACCGGTTCGGCGAGGTGCACGCTGCCGCAGCGGCGCAGCGGGCCGTAACGCCGCTCGGACTCGGCCGAGGGCAGGAAGCAGTCGGGCACCAGCACGCAGCGCCCGGCGGTGGAGGTGTAAAGGGCGAGTTCCATGGTCGTTCCCCATCCCTGTGTGCGCTGGAACGCCGGCGGGGACGCGGACCGGCCGCGCGGCGTCATTCGCCCAGGTTGAAGGTCACCGGGACCTGCACGCGGCCCGGCACCGGCCGGCCGTTTCGCTGGGCCGGGTGGAAGCGCCACTGGTGCACCGCGTCGCTGGCGGCGCGGTCGAGGCTGCGCGAGTGGCTGCTGCGGGCGACCACCACCTGGGTCGGCACGCCATCGGCCCCGACTTCCACCGCCAGCAGCACGGTCCCCGACGCCTGGTTGCGAAGCGCCTCCGGCGGGTAGCGCGGCGCGGGCCGGGACACCGGTACCGGGTCGCTGCCGGGCGCCATCGCCGTCTCGCCGGGTGCCGCGTTCGGCGCGGGCGACGGTACGGCCGGGGCGCGCACCGGCGCAGGCGGGTGCGGCGCGTTCGCGGAGGCCGCTTCCTCGCGGCCCATGCCACTGGCGTTGGCGGCCTCGCCCGCGGGCAGCGGGGCGGGCAGGGCTTCGTAGGGTTGGCCCGCCGCGGGTGCGGGCGCGACCGGCGGCTGGTAGAAGCCGGATTGCCGATCCCGCCACCACAGCCACGCGAAGAGCAGCAGGCCAAGCGCGATCGCGCCGGCGACCAGGGCAGGACCGCGCCAGGTCAGGCCACGCGCGTGCGGATGCGAAGTGGTGTGCGGCGGCAACGCGGACATCGGCCTTCCTCTTCGACGTGGGCGCCGCAGTCTGGCACAGCGCAGGTGAGCGCCCGGGCAAATGCGCGTCCGACACGCGATAATCGCGGGCCTTTCCGCGTACCCACCGCCATGCTCGATCCCGTCCTGTTGCGTACCGACCCTGCCGGCCTCGCCGCGCGCCTGCGCGAGGCCCGCGGCTACGAGCTGCCGGTCGAACGCCTGGAGACGCTGGAGGCCGAGCGCAAGTCGCTGCAGGTGCGCACGCAGGAGTTGCAGAACCTGCGCAACACCCGCAGCAAGGCGATCGGCCAGGCGAAGGCGAAGGGCGAGGACGTGTCGGCGCTGCTGGCGGAGGTCGCCGGCTTCGGCGACGAACTCAAGGCCAGCGAGACGCGGCTCGATGCGATCCGCGCGGAGATCGAAGCGATCGCGCTCGGCATCCCCAACCTGCCGGATGCGTCGGTGCCGCCGGGCAGCGACGAGCACGGCAACGTCGAGCAGCACCGCTGGGGCACGCCGCGGTCGTTCGATTTCGCGGTGAAGGACCACGTCGAACTCGGCGCCCGCCACGGCTGGCTCGATGGCGACGCCGGCGCCAAGCTCAGCGGCGCCCGTTTCACGGTGCTGCGCGGCCAGCTGGCGCGGCTGCACCGCGCGCTCGCGCAGTTCATGCTCGACCTGCACACCGGTGAGCACGGCTACGAGGAAACCAACGTCCCGCTGATCGTCAACACCGACAGCATGCGTGGCACCGGCCAGCTGCCGAAGTTCGAGGACGACCTGTTCGCGACGACGGTGGGCGAGGGCGACCACGCGCACAAGCGCTACCTCATCCCGACGTCCGAAGTACCGCTGACCAACATCGTGCGCGACGAGATCGTCGACGCCGCACGCCTGCCGCTGCGCATGACCGCGCATTCGCTGTGCTTCCGCGCCGAGGCCGGCAGCCATGGCAAGGACACGCGCGGCATGATCCGCCAGCACCAGTTCGAGAAGGTCGAGCTGGTGTCGGTCGCCAGGCCCGCCGAAAGCGACGCCGAACACGAGCGCATGGCGCGTTGCGCGGAAGTCGTGCTGGAGAAGCTCGGGCTGCCGTACCGCCGGGTCGTGCTGTGTACCGGCGACATGGGCTTCGCCGCGATCAAGACCTTCGACCTCGAGGTGTGGCTGCCGTCGCAGGCCACCTACCGCGAGATCTCCTCGTGTTCCAACGACGGGGATTTCCAGGCGCGGCGCATGCAGGCGCGCTGGCGCAACCCGGACAGCGGCAAGCCGGAGCTGGTGCACACGCTCAACGGCTCCGGCGTCGCCGTCGGCCGCGCGCTGATCGCGGTGATGGAGAACTACCAGCAGGCCGACGGTTCGATCACGGTGCCGGACGCATTGCGGCCGTACATGGGCGGCGTCGAGCGGATCGCCTGATCCGGCGGCCACAGCCGCGCGGATGCGATCGCGTGCAGCAATGATGCAGCCGGCCCCGATCGCGTCGTCGGACATCACCCTCGGCATCCTCGCCGGCGGCCGTGCGACGCGGCTCGGCGGCGTCGACAAGGCCTGGCTGCTGCGCGGCGGCGTGCCGCAGGTGCTGCGGTGGCGGCGACGGTTCGCGACGGAAGTGGCGACGACGCTGGTCAGCGCGAACCGCGACCTCGCGCGCTACGCGGCATCCGGACTGGAGGCGGTGACCGACCGCGTCGCCGGCGGCGCGGGCCCGCTCGCCGGCCTCGATGCGTTGCTCGCGGGCTGCACGACGCTCTGGCTGCTGTCGCTGCCGGTCGATCTGGTCGGCGTCAACGAATGCCTGCTGCCGACGCTCGCCGCGGAAGCGGGCGAGGCGGGCACCTTCGCCATCGACGCAGACGGCGTACAGCCGCTGGTCGCGTTGTGGAACGTGCCACGTACGCGCGTCGTCGTCGCGGCCGCGCTCGAGGAAGGCGGAGGTTCGGTGCAGCGCGTGCAGCAGGCGTTGTCGATGCGTGGCGTGCGCTTCGCAGGCGTGCGCTTCGGCAATCTCAACACGGTGGCCGACCTCGCCGCCGCGGGAGCGTCCGTCCAATGAACACAGCCGCGTTCCCGACCGGACTGTCCTTGGACGAGGCGCTCGCCTGCATCGCGGCCGTGGCCGCGCAGCGGCGCCTGCCCGCGGAGCAGGTTGCGATCGCGCGCGCCGATGGACGGGTGCTGGCGCAGGACGTCGTCGCGCCGATCGACCTGCCGCCGTTCCGCAACAGTGCGATGGATGGATTCGCGATCCGCCATGCCGGCCTCGTGCCCGGCACACCGTTGCGGCTGGTCGGCGAACAGTTCGCCGGCATCGCGCAAGGTTTGCAGGTCGCAGCGGGCGAATGCGTGCGCATCACCACCGGTGCGCCGATGCCGGACGGCGCGGACACCGTGCTCATCCGCGAACACGCGCGCGAACAGGACGGCCGCGTGTGGTGCGAAACGCTCCCGGCAACCGGTGCGAACGTGCGCCACGCGGGCGAGGACGTGCGTGCCGGCGAGCGCGTGCTGAGCGTCGGCGACGTACTGACGCCCGCGCGGGCGGCGGTCGCGGCCGCGCTCGGCATCGCCCGGGTCGACGTCGCGCGCCGGCCGACGGTCGCGGTGTTCACC
>JABFWF010000117.1 GCA_013362405.1 Lysobacter sp.
GCGGGCGGCGCATGAACGCGTTGCCGCATCCTGCCGCTCCGCGCGACCTGCGCGGGCGGCCGCTGCGCGACCTGCGCCTGTCGGTGATCGAGGCCTGCAACTTCCGCTGTCCCTACTGCATGCCTGCCGACCGCGTCGCCGACGACCACGGCGCCGGCAGCGGCGGGCGCCTGTCCTTCGATGCGATCGAGACGCTGGTGCGCGGCTTCGCGCGCCTTGGCGTGCGCAAGCTGCGGTTGACTGGCGGCGAGCCCTTGCTGCGTCGCGACCTGCCGAAGCTGGTCGCCCGCCTTGCCGCGATCCCCGGCATCGACGACCTCGCGCTGACCACCAACGGCGCGCTGCTCGCCGCCCACGCGCACGCGTTGCGCGCGGCGGGGCTGGCGCGCGTGACGGTCAGCCTGGATGCGCTGGACCCGGCGCTGTTCCGCGCGCTGTCCGGGGGGCGCGGCCACGTCGAGGACACGCTCGCCGGCATCGTCGCCGCGAAGGCCGCCGGCTTCGGGCGGGTGAAGCTCAACTGCGTCGTGCAGCGCGGCGTCAACGACGACGAGCTGTTGCCGCTGGCGGCGTTCGCGCGCGACCACGGCCACGTGCTGCGGCTGATCGAATACATGGACGTCGGCACCTGCAACGGCTGGTCGCCGGAGCGCGTGGTGCCGTCGCGCGAACTGCACGCACGCCTGCATGCGCGCTGGCCGTTGCGGCCGTTGCAGCCGCACTACCGCGGTGAAGTGGCCGCGCGATATGCCTATGCCGATGGCGGTGGCGAGGTCGGCTTCGTCGGCTCGGTCAGCACGCCGTTCTGCGGCGACTGCCACCGTGCGCGGGTGTCTTCCGATGGGCGCCTGTATACCTGCCTGTTCGCCGCGGAGGGCCACGACCTGCGGCCGGCGCTGGCCGATGGCGAACTGGCGCTGGCCGACCATGTCGGCACGCTGTGGTCGCGTCGCAGCGACCGCTACAGCGAACTGCGCGGAGATGACGGCGGATCGCGCCGGCACGTCGAGATGTACCTCGTTGGCGGATGAGCTTTGCCGGTCGCGCAGCGGCGCGCACAATGCGGCGGTGAAAGCCAAGCCCCGCCTCAGCCACCTCGACGCCGACGGCCGCCCGGCGATGGTCGACGTTTCCGCCAAGCCGGTCACCGCGCGCGAGGCGAGCGCCGCGTGCCGGGTGCGCTTTCCCGCCGATGTCGCCGCGACGCTGCGGGCGAACGGCCTGCGCAGCGCCAAGGGCGGCATCGCCGACACCGCGATCGTCGCCGGCACGCTCGCGGTCAAGCGCACGCACGAGCTGATCCCGTTCTGCCATCCCTTGCCGATCGACGGCTGCCGGATCGGGATCGACTGGCACGACGAGCGTTCGCTCGCGATCACGTGCAGCGTGCGCACCACCCACCGCACCGGGGTGGAGATGGAAGCGCTGACCGGCGCGACCGTCGCCGCGCTCACCGTCTACGACATGTGCAAGGCCCTGTCGCACCGCATCGTGCTGGGCCCGGCACGATTGCTCGCCAAGCGCGGCGGCAGGCGCGATTTCGGCAAGGAACCGCGATGACCCGGGTGCGCGTGCTGTATTTCGCCAGCCTGCGCGAAGCCGCCGGACGGAGCGATGAACTGGTCGAAACACCGGCCGCTTCGTTGCATGGCCTCTACGACGAACTGCGTGCGCGCCACGGGTTCGCATTGCCGGCCGAGCGTTTGCGCGTCGCGATGGACGGCACCTTCGCGCGCTGGGAGGACGCGCCGCGCGAAGGAGCCGAGGTCGCTTTCATTCCGCCGGTGTCGGGCGGCTAGGGCGAGAAGGATCCATGGGCCGGTTCCTGCTGTCTTCCACGCCGTTCGACGTCGCCGTCCTGCGCGCGGAATTGCTCGACGCGCGGGTGGGCGCGTATGCCAGCTTCGAGGGCTGGGTGCGCGACCACAACGCCGGCCGCGCGGTGCTCGGCCTGCGCTACGAAGCCTATGCGCGGCTGGCGGAAACCGAAGGTGCGCGCATCCTCGACGAGGGCCGTGCACGCTTCGACGTGCTCGACGTGGCCTGCGCGCATCGCGTCGGCGATCTTGCGCTGGGCGAGCTGGCGGTCTGGGTCGGGGCGACCGCGGCCCATCGCGATGCGGCGTTCGCGGCGTGCCGCTACGTGATCGACGAGGTCAAGGCGCGCGTGGCGATCTGGAAGCACGAGCGCTACGCCGACGGCGACGCCGGGTGGCTGCACCCCCGGTCCTGAGCATCGAGGACATCGGCGGTGAAGGCCGTGCGCCCCGCGATCCGTCCTTCCCGTCTTGACGGCATGCGGGCGTCGCCTAGAGCGCGGCCTCCATCGCCGCCTGTTCGCACAGTTCGTGCGCGCGTTCGTGGCCGAGGTAGGCATGGATGCCGACGCGGGCGAGGTACAGGAGCGGGATCAGCGCGATCGCGGCCAGCATCTTGTAGCAGTAGTTGAGCGAGCCGACGGCGAAGAACAGGGACAGCTTCCAGTGCTGCGGGCCGAGCACGAAGGCGATGTAGAGCACGACGAAGCTGTCCACCAGTTGCGACACCGCGGTCGAGCCGGTGGCGCGCAGCCACGCGTGGCGCTCGCCGGTCGCGCGGCGGATGCGGTGGAAGATGCTCACGTCGACCAGCTGGCCGACGATGAAGGCGATCAGCGAGCCCCAGATCGTCCACA
This sequence comes from Lysobacter sp., assembly GCA_013362405.1. GTDB lineage: Bacteria > Pseudomonadota > Gammaproteobacteria > Xanthomonadales > Xanthomonadaceae > JABFWF01. The sequence goes on from JABFWF010000117.1 coordinate 2,675, forward strand.
GTCCCTGGCCGAACACCGCCGAGAACGCGGCCTGGTAATCGGGCACGCCCTGCTCCTTCGCCACGCCCACCCACCACGACGCGGGCGCGAGGTGGATCGCGACGAAGGCGAAGGCGAAGCCGTACGCGATGAGCCCCGCCGCCAGCCAGCTGATGAAGCGAACGCCGCGGCGGCCGTAATACTCGTTGATCGTGTCGGTCATGATGAACACGATCGGCCACAGCAGCGTGCCGGCGGTGAAGTTGAGCGAGCCGCTCTGGCCGAACAGGTTCCACTGCAGCGGCTGGATGCCGAGCGTGTCCTCGAGCGCGAAGATCTTGACGCCGATGAACTCCGCCAGCACCGCGTTGACGCAGAAGAACGCGGCGAGGCCGAGGAACAGCACGGTCGCGCGGTCCTCGAGGACGCGCGCGGCGGTGCGCTGCAGCGGGGCGAGGCTGGGCTCTGGCAGGTCCATGCGTGGTTCGTCAGGTGTCGCTGGATGCGCGGGGCGCGGGCGGCGAAAAAGGGATGCGTGCCGGCGCGACCGCGCCGCCGCTGATGATGAAGCTCATCGCCTCGTCCACGCTCCAGTCGGTGGGCGTGAGTTCGTCGATCGGCACCAGCTCGAGGTAGCCGCCGGTCGGGTTGGGCGTGGTCGGCACGTACACCGCGGCGAGCTCGCGGCCGGAGCCTTCCTCATGCAGCGTGCGGGTGACGAAGCCCACGGCCTTGATGCCGCGGTGCGGGAAATCGATCAGCACCACGCGCTGGGTGCCGTCGGGCTGGGTCTGCAGGATGTCGAAGAGCTTGCGCGCGCTGCCGTAGACGGTGCTGGCGAGCGGGATGCGGCTGACCAGCGCCTCGAACCAGCGCAGCAGGCGCTGGCCGACCACGCGCCGCGCGAGCCAGCCGGCGAGCAGCACGACGAGGACCGTCGCCAGCACCGCGAGCGCGGTCTGCACCCACGGATCGTCCAGCCACGCCCAGCGCGCGGGATCCTGCGCGGCGAAGTTGTGCAGCACCGGACCCACCAGCGGGCGGCTGATGTCCGAGAGCATGCCGAAGACGAACTTGACCACCACCCAGGTCAGCCAGATCGGCAGCAGGGTGAGGAGGCCGGTGAGGAACAGGCGCTGCAGGCGCAGGCCGAGGGTGGGGGAAGTTTGCATCGGGAGATTCTACGGGCGCGCAGCGACCGTGCGCCGTGCCGGAGTGCGACGCCGACAGGACGGGCCGCCAGGACACGCCGTGAACCCGTCCAAGGAGGCTCTTCGGCGACAGCCATGTCGCCGAAGGTCCTGTCGTCCCTTCCTGTCTGTGTCGCGCCATCGCGGCGTCGACCGGGCCGCCATGGGGGATGTTTGCGCGCTACAGCTCGCGCACCAGCCGGAAACCGACGTCGTCGTAGCCGCGTCCGGGGTCGAGCGGGCGCGTTCCGGATGGGCCGCGCCAGCTGCGGCCGGCGCCGAGGCGCTCGCCGCAGCCGTTGCCGCATTGCCCCAGCCATTCGCTGATCGCGCGGCTACCCCCGGTGGCCGGCAGCGCACGCTCTTCGCCGGCATTCGGCAGGCGGTAGCGGAATCCGGTCCTGCGGCCGAGCCACTGCGCATAGGCGCTGGCATCGCCCCAGGACACGCATACCACCGGTTGCGACGGCGACTGCGCGAAGCCCGGCGTCTGCCAGGAAATCGGCCGCACCAGCCGCAGCAGGGAGATCCGCTGCCGGCACAACGCCTCCGGACGCGCCGTGGCGTTGGCGAAGCGTGCGTAGTCGGCACGGCTGACCTGGCGCACGGCAATGGCCACCAGGCCATCGCCGCTGCGCACCAGGCGCATGCTGGCGTCGCCGGGCAGGGCATCGCCGGCGCCGGGGATGTCGTTCGCGCGCGCCACCAGTGCATCGATGCGCGCGGTGGGCAGGCCGAGCGTGCGTGCGCTCTCGACCACGCGCTGCGCCGCCGCGCGGTCGACATGGCTGGTGGCCTGCGCCATGCGCGCGTCGAGCGCCTTGTCGAGCCGGCGGCGCATGCGCGCGAGCGCGGCGTCGGCCTGGCCGCCGGCGCCGGCCGCGAGGCGGTCGGCC
>JABFWF010000152.1 GCA_013362405.1 Lysobacter sp.
GTACGGTCGCCACCGTCGGTCAGCGCCTCCGCGGCGAACAGGTCCAACGCCTTCGGCAGCGCCGCGCCGCCGAGGTCCTGCAGCGACTGCCAGTAGCTCTGCGCGCGGTCGGCGACCTCGGCCTGGCTCTCGATCTTCGAATTGATCGCCCTGCCCTGTTCGGCGATCTCGGCGAGGTAGCGCACGCGCGCGCCCGGGATCAGCACGGTGGCCCGCGGCTCCTTCAGGGTGGTGTCGATGTGCGGCGTCCACCTTTCCGCCGGCAGCTGCAGCTTCTCGCGCAGCAGGCGGCAGAGGTTCGCGAACATCCAGCTGATGCCGGGGTCGTTGAACTGGGACGCAATCGTCGGATAGACCGGGACGTCCTCGTCCTTCGTCTGGAAGGCGACGCGGTTGCGCTTCCACTGCTTGCGCACGTCCCGCAGCGCGTCCTCGGCGCCGCGCTTGTCGAACTTGTTGAGGACGACGAGCTCGGCATAGTCGAGCATGTCGATCTTCTCGAGCTGGCTGGGCGCGCCGAAGTCGCTCGTCATCACGTACATCGGGAAGTCGACCAGGTCGACGATCTCGGAGTCCGACTGGCCGATGCCGGCGGTCTCGACGATGACGAGGTCGTAGCCGAGCGACTTCAGGAACGCGATGCAGTCCTTGAGGACGATGTTCGTCGCCATGTGCTGGCGACGGGTCGCCATCGAGCGCATGAAGACGCGCTGGCTGCGCAGCGCGTTCATGCGGATGCGGTCGCCCAGCAGCGCGCCGCCGGTGCGGCGGCGGGTCGGGTCGACCGAGATCACCGCGACGTGCATGCCGGGGAAGGACGCGAGGAAACGGTTGAGCAGCTCGTCGGTGACCGAGCTCTTGCCGGCGCCGCCGGTACCGGTGATGCCGATCACCGGCGTCTTGCCGCCCGCCAGCTGCCACTGCTTGCGCAGGTGCGCGAGTTCCGACTCGTCGAGGGCGCTTTCCTCGATCGCGCTGAGCATGCGGCCGATGCCGATCTCGTCGCTGAAGTCGACCTGGTGCGGCTTCTCCACCGCCAGGCGCGCCTCGCCGGCGCGACGCACCACGTCCTCGATCATCGCGACCAGGCCCATGTGCATGCCGTCGTTCGGGTGGTAGATGCGCTCGACGCCGTAGGCCTGCAGTTCGCGGATCTCCTCCGGCGTGATCGTGCCGCCGCCGCCGCCGAACACCTTGATGTGCGACGCACCGCGCTCGCGCAGCATGTCGACCATGTACTTGAAGTATTCGACGTGGCCGCCCTGGTAGGACGACAGCGCGATGGCGTCGGCATCTTCCTGCAGCGCGGCGCGCACCACGTCCTCGACCGAACGGTTGTGGCCGAGGTGGATGACTTCGGCGCCCTGGCCCTGGATCAGACGGCGCATGATGTTGATCGCGGCGTCGTGGCCGTCGAACAGGCTGGCGGCGGTGACGAAGCGCAGCGGGCTCGCTTCGGGCTGTGGGCTCGGGATGTTGGCGGCGGGTGTGCTCATGCGCGTCGCGTTCAATACGGTCGAAGGCAATAGAGGATTGTAGCGCGCGCCTTCACGCCGCCCTTTTTGCGGCGTCGACAGCAGCCGTATCCGGCGACCCGGGGAGGCCGCGATGCAGGGGGTCACGGGCCCACGCCGGCCGATTCGACTAGAATGTCGCGCCTGCCGCGGCAGCACGTTCCGCCAATTCAGCTGCAGGCCGTAAGCCTTTCAACGACTTATCCAACCTTGTTGGCGTCGTTTGCCATGCGCAAACCGGCCCGCCGACCGGAGCATTCGATGATTTTCGAGACCCTGGATACCTACGGCCACGAGCAGGTCGTGTTCTGCCACAACAAGGATGCGGGCCTGAAGGCCATCATCGCGATCCACAACACCGTGCTCGGCCCGGCGCTGGGCGGCACGCGGATGTGGCCGTACAAGACCGAGCAGGACGCGCTCAACGACGTGCTCCGCCTCTCGCGCGGCATGACCTACAAGAACGCGGTCGCTGGCCTGGACATCGGCGGCGGCAAGGCGGTGATCATCGGTGATCCGGCCACCGACAAGTCGGAAGCGCTGTTCCGCGCGTTCGGCCAGTTCGTCGAGTCGCTGGGCGGCCGCTACATCACCGCCGAGGACGTCGGCATCGACGTCAACGACATGGAATACGTGTACCGCGAAACCGAGTACGTCACCGGCGTGCACCAGGTGCACGGCGGCTCGGGCGACCCCTCGCCGTTCACCGCCTACGGCACCCTGCAGGGCCTGATGGCGACGCTGAACAAGAAGTTCGGCGACGAAGAGGTCGGCAAGTATTCCTACGCGGTGCAGGGCCTGGGCCACGTCGGCATGGAGTTCGTGAAGCTGCTCAAGGAGCGCGGCGCGAAGATCTTCGTCACCGACATCAACAAGGGCCTGGTCGACAAGGCCGTCTCGGAATACGGCGCGGAAGCGGTGGCGCCGGACGACATCTACGACGTGCCGGCCGACGTCTATTCGCCGTGCGCGCTTGGCGGCACCGTCAACGAGCAGACCCTGCCGCGCCTGAAGATGAAGGTCATCTGCGGCGCAGCCAACAACCAGCTGGCCAACAACGCCATCGGCGACGAGGTCGTGCGCCGCGGCATCCTGTACGCGCCGGACTACGCGGTGAACGCGGGCGGCGTGATGAACGTGGCGCTCGAGCTCGACGGCTACAACCGCGAGCGCGCGATGCGCATGATGCGGACGATCTACCACAACCTCACCCGCATCTACGAAATCAGCGACCGCGATGGCATCCCGACCTACCGGGCCGCCGACCGCCTGGCCGAGGAGCGCATCAGCGCGATCGGCAAGCTGAAGCTGCCGCTGGGCCGCGCGAAGCCGCGCTTCCAGGGCAGGATCCGCGGGCACTGATCAGGGCAACCCCAAAGTTCGCTGCGCGAACTTTGGGCCCCGCTTTCCGCTTCCATATCCCGCCGCTGCCGCGGCGCCCCTTTACTAAAGGGGCCAAGGGCTTACGGAAGCGCTTGTCAGGAGAACGCCCGGCTGGACCGGGCGTTCTTGTTAGCGGGGCGAGCTGCACCGACCCGATAAACTCGAACGTTGCATGTTGGCAGTGAGGTTTCCCATGCGCCCATTCCCCCTCGGTGAAGACCTCGACGCGCTGCGCGAGGCCGTGCGCCGCTTCGCGGAGGCCGAGATCGCGCCGCGCGCGGCGCGGATCGACCACGACAACGCCTTCCCGCAGGACCTGTGGCCCAAGCTCGGCGAGATGGGCCTGCTCGGCCTGACTGTTCCCGGCGAGTACGGCGGCAGCGACATGGGCTACCTCGCCCATCTCGTCGCGATGGAGGAGATCTCGCGCGCGTCGGGTTCGGTCGGCCTGTCCTACGGCGCGCATTCGAACCTGTGCGTCAACAATCTTCATGCCAACGGCAGCGACGCGCAGCGCGCGAAGTACCTGCCGAAGCTGTGCAGCGGCGAGTGGAAGGGCGCGCTGGCGATGAGCGAGCCGGGCGCGGGTTCCGACGTGGTCGGCTCGATGTCATGCCGCGCGGAACGGCATGGCGATGCGTGGATCGCCAACGGCAACAAGATGTGGATCACCAACGGGCCCGAGGCCGACGTGCTGGTGGTCTACATGCGCACCGCCGGCAGGGACGCGGGCAGCAGGTGCATGACCGCCTTCATCGTCGAGAAGGGCATGAAGGGGTTCAGCACCGCGCAGAAGCTCGACAAGCTCGGCATGCGCGGCTCCAACACCTGCGAGCTGGTGTTCGAGAACTGCGAGATTCCGGCCGAAAACGTGCTCGGCGAGGTGCACAACGGCGTCAAGGTGCTGATGTCCGGCCTCAACACCGAGCGCCTGGTGCTGACCGGCGGCCCGCTCGGGCTGATGCAGGCGGCGCTCGACCTCACGCTGCCCTACGTGCGCGAGCGCAAGCAGTTCGACGCGCCGATCGGCACCTTCGAACTGATGCAGGCGAAGGTCGCCGACATGTACACCGCGTTGCAGTCCAGCCGTGCCTTCGCCTACCAGGTGGCGCGCGACTACGACGCCGGCCACAAGTCGCGCGTGGACGCGGCGGCCTGCCTGCTGCATGCCAGCGAGGCGTCCGTGCAGGTCGGGCTGGAGGCGATCCAGGCGCTGGGCGGCAATGGCTACATCAACGAATTCCCCGCCGGACGGATCTTGCGCGACGCCAAGCTCTACGCCATCGGCGCGGGGACGAACGAGATCCGTCGCATGCTGATCGGACGGGAATTGTTCGAAGGGCGGGACTGACGGGCACGCAGTAGGCGGAAACAAAAAAGCCGGCCTCGCGCCGGCTTTTTTTCAGCGTGGCGATGCCGGCGTCAGGATTTCACCGGCACGATCGTGATCTCCACGCGCCGGTTCTCCGCCCTGCCCGCCTCGGTGTCGTTGCTGGCGATCGGCCGGGTTTCGCCGGCGCCGACCACGATCATGCGCTGCTGCAAGACACCCCTGCCGGACAGGTAGCTCGCCACCGCCTGCGCGCGGCGCTGCGACAGCGCCTGGTTGTACTGGTCGGTGCCGACGTTGTCGGTGTGGCCGGCGACTTCGATCATCGTCTGGTTGTACTGGGCGAGCGTGCCGGCGACGTTGTCGAGCACCGGGTAGAACTGCGGCGAGAGGTTGGCGCTGTCGAAGCCGAAGGTGATGTTTCCCGGCATGTTGAGCGTGATGTTGTCGCCCTGGCGCACGACGTCGACGCCGGTGCCCTGCATGCTGCGACGCAGTTCGGCTTCCTGGCG
>JABFWF010000167.1 GCA_013362405.1 Lysobacter sp.
CTCCACGCGTTCGACCGTATCGATGTCCGAGTGCAGGTAGCGCACGCGCACGCCTTGGTCGCCGAGATATTCGGTGAGGTTTTCGGCCATGCGCTTGGTCAGCGTGGTGACCAGCACGCGGTCTCCCATCGACACGCGCACGTTGATCTCGCCGAGCAGGTCGTCGACCTGCGTCGCCACCGGACGGATCTCGACCTCGGGATCGACCAGGCCGGTCGGACGCACCACCAGCTCGGTGATTTCGCCGGCCGATTCGCGCAGTTCGTACGCACTGGGCGTGGCGGACACGAAGATCGCGCGCGGCGCGCGCAGCTCCCACTCCTGGAATTTCAGCGGCCGGTTGTCGAGCGCGGACGGCAGCCGGAAACCGAACTCCACCAGCGTTTCCTTGCGCGAACGGTCGCCCTTGAACATCGCGCCGATCTGCGGGACGGTCACGTGCGACTCGTCGACCACCAGCAGCGCGTCCGGCGGCAGGTAGTCGAACAGGCACGGCGGTGGTTCGCCCGGCATGTAGCCGGTGAGGTGGCGCGAGTAGTTCTCGATGCCGTTGCAGTAGCCGACCTCGGCGAGCATCTCGAGGTCGAACTGGGTGCGCTGGCCGAGCCGCTGCGCCTCCACCAGCTTGTTCTGCGCGTACAGCTGCTCGAGGCGCTCCTTCAGTTCGACCTTGATCGTCTCCACCGCATCGAGCACGGTGCGGCGGCTGGTGACGTAATGCGAGCCCGGGTAGATGGTGTAGCGCGGCAGCTTGCGCAGCGTCTCGCCGGTGAGCGGGTCGAACACGGTGAGGTTCTCGATCTCGCCGTCGAACAGCTCGATGCGCAAGGCTTCCGCATCGGATTCGGCCGGGTGCACGTCGATCACCTCGCCGCGCACGCGGTAGGTGCCGCGCGCCAGGTCCATCTCGTTGCGGGTGTACTGCATCTCGGTCAGACGGCGGATCAGCTCGCGCTGGTCGATGCGCTCGCCGCGCACCATGTGCAGCACCATCTTGTGGTACTCGCCGGGATCGCCGAGGCCGTAGATCGCCGACACCGTGCACACGATGATCGCGTCGCGCCGTTCCAGCAGCGCCTTGGTCGCCGACAACCGCATCTGCTCGATGTGCTCGTTCACCGAGCTGTCCTTCTCGATGTAGGTGTCGGAAGACGGAACGTAGGCCTCTGGCTGGTAGTAGTCGTAGTAGCTGACGAAATACTCGACCGCGTTGTGCGGGAAGAAGCCCTTGAACTCACCGTACAGCTGCGCGGCGAGCGTCTTGTTCGGCGCCATCACCAGCGTCGGCTTCTGCACGCGTTGGATCACGTTGGCGACCGTGTAGGTCTTGCCCGAGCCGGTGACGCCCAGCAGCGTCTGCCGCGCCAGGCCCGCCTCGAAGGAGGCGGTCAGCTTCTCGATCGCCTGCGGCTGGTCGCCGGCCGGCGAATACGGTGCGACCAGCTCGAAGCCGGCGGGATGGATCAGGTCGTTCATGCGTCCGTGGCGGGCGGGCGGGTCGACCAGTATCCCGCCGATGACGTGGCGGCGCGGCATTTTCCTACCCACCTGCCGGCGGAAGGCCGATCGGGCCGTGCCGCAGCGCCACCTAGCCTGTCCAGGCCCAAGGACAGGAGCGACCCATGCCGGTACGGAATACCACGGCGCAGCGCGGTCTCACGCTGGTCGAAGCGTTGATCGCGATGGCGATCGTCACCCTGCTGCTGGCCGTCGCCGTACCGGCCTGGAGCAGCGCCAGCGAAAGCGCGCGCGCCGGCGTGGCACAGGCCGCCCTGGTCGAGGGCCTGACCCGCGCGGTCAGCCACGCGGCGAACACCGGCAGCGAAGTCGTCCTGTGCCCTGGCGATGCCGGCGGCTGTCGCGACAGCATCGACTGGACCGCCGGCTGGGTTGCCTGGGCCGACCTCGACGGCGATCGCCTGCGCGACGCGAACGAGGCGCTGCTGCAGGCCCAGCCCGCGCTCGACGGCAAGGTGCACCTGCGCAGCACCAGCGGGCGGAAGCGTCTGGTGTTCCAGCCGAGCGGTGGCAACGCCGGTTCCAACGTCACCTTCACCCTGTGCGACGGCCGCGGACCGGCCAAGGCACAGGCACTGGTGCTGGCGAACGACGGGCGCCTGCGCGCAACCCCGGCGAACCTCGCCACAGCGATGGCGTGCATGCAGCCGATGTAACGGCTCCCGGCGACAGGTGCCTGCGGTTGACGTATTTCCCCACCTGCTGGAAAATGCCGCCCCCTGCCCGAATAGCTCAGCCGGTTAGAGCACTTGACTGTTAATCAGGGGGTCGTTGGTTCGAGTCCAACTTCGGGCGCCAGATGAAAAAGAAGGCCTGCGAGTTTCGCAGGCCTTCTTTTTTGCGCGCAATTCCAACCGGCCACCTGCGGGAAGGGAGCCCGCGCAAGGCGGGCTCCCCGTGCATCAGGGCGGGCAGGTCGTGGGCGTATCGTAGGTGGGCACCCCGGTAGCCGGGTCGGTGCTGAGCAACGCACCTTCCGTGTAACCGGAGAACGCCAGCGTCACCATCAACTCGCGCTGGGATTTCGGCATCGGCGTCGGCGTGCCGGCGATGGCCACCGTGGTCGTTTCGTCCTTGGTGCTCGGGTTGTTTGCGGTGGTCGTGGTCGTGTAGTTCGAGTCCGGCGTGCCGGCGGGGTACTGGACGACGGACGCGCCGCTGACCTTGTAGCAGACGAGGACCTTGCGGGTGGTCGTGCCGGTACCGCCAGCAGGAGTCGAGTAGGTGACCGAGACATCCTTGTACTGGTTGTAGTTGCCCACCGTGACATTGAACGGCAGGGCCAGGGCGACCGTGGAGACGCAGTCGTACGGGTTCGGATTGGTATCCGTGCCCCCGATGGTCGCGCTGCAGAAGTCGCTCGAAGTGCCGACCGTCCAGCTGACCTTCGGCTCGTTGGACGTGCTCAGGTCGTTGGTCCAGAACACGCCGGTCGTGCCGTCCGACAGCGTGAACCCGTTGCCGCTGACGTCCACGAAAAACTCACTGGCGGTCGCCGTGCCGGAAACCGTGAACGACTGGGCATCCTTCAAGCGATTGGCGGCATTCAACTCGTAGGGGCTGATCGGCAGGGAGGCGGCGACCGCCGAGTTCGACTTGCCCATCGTCGCGATGGCCTGGTCGTAGGGGTTGGCGCTGCCGTCGTCGGCGTTCTTGCCGGACACGCAACCGCGAACCTGTGTCGGCACCTTCAGGGACGTGTCGCAGAGGGTATCCGTGTTGGATGTCGTGCTGTTCGTGACGTCGATCTTGTTCCTCGTCGTCGTACCGGCGCCCGACAGGCTCGACCAGCTGGCCAACTGGGTGGCGTTGATCGTATTGAAGGGCAGGTAGGGCAGCATGCAGGTCGGGAACGAGCTGCACGTGGCCCTGACGTTGCTGAGCTTGTCCAACGCCGGCTTCTCGAGCGTGTCGAGGTACAGGCCACGGACGTGGAGATAGCGATAGGTATTGGACGTCGTCACGGCCTGGATCAGTGCCGGAACGTCGAGCCCGTGGGTGGCATAGATCGCATTGGCATCCGGTGCGGTGGCGCCGTCCATGATCTGGCGCAGCCGTTGTCCCATGTAGTCGATGACGAATCCATCCTTGCCGCCATAGGCGGTTTCGGCGCTGCTGTCGGGAGACGGGCTCGTGGCATAGCCGAGCGCCTTGTCCTGCGTCGCGAGCAGGCCCACGTGCTCGGCATGAATGTCGGTGGCGACGCGCCACAGTCCGTCGACGCGGATCAGGCGCGCGGCATCCAGATAGGTATCGCCCTTGCTGGAATCGGCGGCGATGGGGGCGCCCTTGCTGTCGGTTTTCAACGCGACCTTGGTGGTGCCGCCGGTGGTCGTGATGGAAAGCACGTAGCGGCTGTAATCGCCGGTCACCGAGTCGTACTTGACGACGTCGGAGCCATCGGCCGCGTCATGGTGGTCGCGGCAGACGATCGAGCACTGGTCGCTCTGCGAGCCCTTCAACGAGCTGACCTGCGAGCTGAAGGGCGCCACCAGCGTGTTGCTGACCGGCGAGACGTACTTGAGCCCGTTCCAGTAGGTCGGCCGGAAACTGTTCGAACCAAGGAAGACGTCGAGGCCGCCATTCTTGAGGGTGAAGGGATTGCTGGACGAATACTGGCAGCCGCACTCGGCCACCGTCGTTTCCACCCGCTTCTGGATGGTGGAGGTGACACTGCTGTCCAGTGCGCCCTGGGTGTAGGTCAGGGTGTTGAAGGTGGTCGTCGGCAGCGTCTGGCCAAGGGTCGGCCGGGGGTTGGTGGACGCGGTGTCGGTTTCGCCGCCGTTCGCATTGGTGCCGACCGCGATCGGGATGACGCCCGCGGTCAGGCTGGGATTCGGCTGGTGCACGGTCGGGGTCAGCGTGCTGCCCGCCAGCGAGTTGTCGATCAGCGTCGGCGAGCCGTCGAGGGCCAGCGCACTGGTGATCGTGGTGACGGACAGTTTGCGGTCGGCGCCGGTCGCATCCTTCCAGGTGGCGCCCAGCACCATGAGCTTGTATTCGCCATAGTCGGCACCGGCTGCGGGCACGGTGGTGGTGAACGCCCCGCCTCCGGTGAGGCCGTACAACGTCGTGACGGTCTGCGTGAGCCCCAGGCCCGAAATACCGCCGTCCGTTTGCGCGGTGCAGATCGATGCCTGGAGCGCCGTCGGCGTTCCGCTGGCGGGACAGCTATCGGCAATGTTCTTGATGCTGGCGTAACTCGTCGCGCGCTGGTCGTCCATCACGCTGCTGAGCAGCGCCGCCACGCGCGAGCGCGCCTTCGCGTCGGCCGAGTTGGTCGACAGCCGGCCCTGCAAAGAAGCCATGGCCAGCAGCCCGGTGGCCAGGACGACGATGGCGATCAGCACCTCGATGAGGGAGAAGCCGCCATTGCGATGATGCGGATGCTTGTGCATGGAGGTCTCCTCAGTACGACGTGCGGTCGGTCCAACCGCCGGGCATGCCCACGAACTTGTTGAGGCTTCCCTCGCCAAGCAGCGTCTGGATCACGTCGGAGTTGTAGACCACCGACGAGGTGCCGTTGGCCTTGGTGACCTGTCCCTGGAGAACGACCGCGCCATAGACGACCGCGCCCGAGTTCATCGTGAGCGCGGCGTTGCCGCCGTTCGTGATCTCCGTCGCGGTCATCGTGTAGCCGGTCGAGGGCGTGAGCGTGGCGGTTCCCGCGAGCGTGCGGAGGAACACCAGGCCGAACACCTTGCCCTGGATCTTGGCGCTGCCGTCGACCACCAGCAGCACCGGATTGGACGGCGAACCCAGCTGCTGGCCGGAGCCGATGTCGCAGTTGGTCTGGCACCAGACGATGCCGTTGAAACCGGAGTTGGGGTAGCCCGTGGCCGCCAAGCCCTTCGCATCGGTGCCGGAAGGCAATGCGCTCTGGCTGGCGGTGACCAGGCCCGCCGCCTGGACCGCGGCGGTCGCAATGATCGTCTTCGCATTCTGGAACAGGTACGCCTCGTCGGCGCCCATCACCGTCGCCACGCCGGTGCTCGGATTCTTGAAGCTCGCGGTGATCTTGGTCTCGCAGAAGTTGTCGCCGTCCAGGTCCTTCCAGGCCGAAACCCTGAACACCTGGGCGAACAGGTCGCAGGGGAATTCCTGCGGCTTGACGTCGTAGTTGGCGTAGCCGGCGGCCAGCGGCTTGGTGTAGTCGCTGTTGAGACCGCTGTTCTGCAGGATGTCGATGCCGTTGCTCACCTTGTTGCCGGAGTTGGTGTAGGACAGGCTGTCGGCGCCGTTGCAGGTGCAGTTGTCGCAGAGCGGGTAGTTGGGACTGGCGGGATCCAGGTAGACGGTGCCGTTCGAACCGCCCGCCGAGTTATGCAGGAACTCGTTGTAGTAGCAGGTATTGGGCGTACCGGTCTTGGTCAGCGCCTTGCGCGACCACACCGACACGGGCACGCCCGCGCCGCCGGAGTTCGGATTGGTGACCACCTGCAGGCCACCGGTGACGTCCACGCTGCCCGAGGCCAGGATCGGCGGCGCGCTGGTGAGTCCGTTAAGCAGGTTGAAGGAGCCGATCGCCTGCGTCACCGTGGTGCGCGCGCTTTCGCCGGGCAGCGCAGCCACGCTGACGAAGGTGATCACGCTGGTGCTCGACGCCGAAGCCGAGTCGGTGCAGGTGGTCGGATCCGTCGCCGCCGTCTTGCCGGCGACGCGGCACAGGACGGCGCCGACGCCGTAGTTCACCGGCGCTCCGTTGCCGACGCTGGTGACGAGGTTGGCGGTGGCCAGCGGCAGCATGCGCCCCTCCCAGCCGGAGATGGTGCCGGAACCGTCGAAGTCCGAACCCGTGCTCGACCAGTAATACATGCTGCCGCGCCGCGCCGGCGGGACGCTGCCGCAGGGGAAGGTGGTGTCGGTCGACTTGCACAGCGTCCACTTGCTCGTGTCGAGCACGTACTTCGGATTCTGGTGCAGGAATTCCATGCCTTGCGCGAGCCCGGCCTCGGCCACTTCGGAGACCATCTTGGCGCGCAGGTCGTTGCCGGACGTACGCTGCTCGAAGATGCCGGTGTTGAGGGCGAACAGCGACAGCACGCTGGCCAGCAACAGCAGCACGACGACGACGACAAGGACCGTTCCGGACTGGCGGCGGATGTGGTTCATGGGCGACTCCGGAAATCGGTGCTCAGTTGATGGCCGCGGAACGGACGCGGACTTCCTGGGTGATCCAGCGGGTGAGCGGCGTTGCGCTGGCATCGTTGGTGAAGCGCCCTGCGACCCGGATGGTGTAGCCATCGGCGTTCAGTGCCGTGATCGTCAGCCCGGTCACGGTGACGAGATCGGAACTGAGCTGGGTCCCGTCGGTCGCCGCCGGGCAGGCCGGCATGCCGGTGCCCAAGGAAACCATGCGGACCTTGCCGCCGACGAGGCCGATCGCGTTGAACTGCCCGGTGACGACCCCCGCGCTGTCCTTCTTGCAGTCGTAGGCGTATTTCACGCAGCTTCCGTTGGGCGGCGTGTCCGTGGACGCGGGCGTGATCGCATTGCAGGCGCCCAGCGGAGTGGCCGCGCCCACGTTGGCGATCGGGTCGGTGACGCTGCGGGCGCGGCGCAGGTCGCGCGACATGACCTCGGCGGTCGTGCGCAACTCCTGCGTCAGCCGCGTAGCACGGATGGTTTCCGAGTTCGATTTGATCAACGCCACGACCAGGGCGACCGCCGCGCCGCTGACGACTAGGCCCGCCACCAGCGCGACCATCAGCTCGACCAGGCTGAGGCCCGCGGAACGACGCCGGCTTCCATTGGGTTGTTTCAAGGACATGACGCGTACTCCGACACCGGCGGCTTGCCCGCGGGCGTGCACAGGGTGACCTGGCCCAGTGGCGTGACGGTCAGGCGCAGGTCGAACTTCCCGCGCGGTGACGTCATCGTCACCGTGGTGGTGCCGAGCGGGTTGATCGTGCCCATCCGGCTGTCGAACACGAACGCGCCCGGCACGGCACTCAGCACGACGCCGTTGGTGTCAGTCGACAGGAGCGTCTTCTGGTCGCTGCCGACCTTGCAGGAAGAGGCGTTGGCGTTGCAATCGCAGGAAGGGGGGGCGGTCGGCACGGGATCGCCTGCGTTTGGTTCGGTGGGGCCATTGGCGCCGACACACCAGGCCGCCGTGGTGCCGCCGAAAGCGACGTTCACGTTGCGGTTGCGCTTGACGCTCTCGGCCCGGGCGTCGTTGATGAAATCGGTCACGTTGCCCGCGACGCCCTTCAGCCGGGCCCGGTCGATGAAGTCCGCGAAGGAGGGAGCCGCGAGCATGGCGAGGATGGCGGCCACCGTCAGGGTGACCATCAATTCGACCATCGTGAAACCCGAGTGCCTCGTCCGCCCCGGCATATGCGTCCCCTCTGCGATCCCGCCGGCAATCTACGGCCGCCTTGCGCGGGGCCGCAAGCACCGGGGGACGGGCGGCGGCCTTCGACGGACGAACGAAGACCCGGGCTTCCTTTCCGCTTGCAGCGCGGTGCTACCATCGCCGCACACCGGGGAGGAAACGCCATGCGCAGGTCTGGCACCAGGGGCTTCACGCTGCTCGAACTGATGATCGTGCTGGTGGTGATCGCGATCATCGTGGCCTTCGCCATGCCCAGCCTGCTGGAGCAGGTGCGCAAGAGCAAGCGGGCCGAGGCGGTGCGGGTGCTCGGCGAATTCCAGCTGCGGGAGGAGCGCTGGCGCGCCGAAAACCCGACCTACGGCTCACTGGACAACCTGACGGGAAGCGCGGCGGCGAGCACGAACTTCAACAGCTCGCTCAACAACTACACGGTGTCGATTTCGGGCAACACCGGCAGCGCCTACGTGATCACCGCCACCCGCAAGAACGACCTGGCCAACGATCCCAAATGCGCGGATTTCGTGATCCGCTACGGTTCGCTCTGCGACGGCACCGCGACCGCCGGCGTGATCAGCCAGTGCATGAGCGACAGCAACAACGTCGCCTACTGCTGGCGCAAGTAACGCGCGACGCTCACGCCACGATCTCGTAGCAGGGCCTGTACTCGCCGGCGATCTTCATCCTGCGCTGCTCGACGAAGGCGCGCAGCAGCGCATCGAGGGCTTCGGCGATGTCCTTGTCGCCGTGGATCCGGTACGGGCCGTACTGCTCGACGCGGCGCATTCCCTCTTCCTTGACGTTGCCGGCGACGATGCCGGAAAACGCGCGGCGCAGGTCGGCCGCGAGGTCCTGCGGCTTGCGGCCGTGGTGCAGGTCGAGCGCGGCCATCGCCTCGTGGGTCGGCACGAAGGGCTGCTGGAATGCGAGCGGGATGTCGATCGACCAGTTGAAGAAGAACGAATCCTGCTGGGCGACGCGATAGGCGCGCACCTTGTGGATGCCGTCGGCCATGCGCCGGGCGACCTCGGCGCTGTCGCCGATGACGATCTGGTAGCGCGACGTCGCCGCCTCGCCGAGCGTGAGCTTCAGGAAGCGGTCGATCTGCTCGAAATACGGCGCCGCCGCCGCCGGGCCGGTGAAGAACAACGGGAACGGCAGGTGGGCGTTCTCCTCCCGCAGCAGGATGCCGAGCAGGTAGAGGATCTCCTCGCAGGTGCCGACGCCTCCCGGAAAGACGATGATCCCGTGACCGACGCGCACGAACGATTCGAGGCGCTTCTCGATGTCCGGCATGATCACGAGGTGGTTGACGATCGGATTCGGCGACTCGGCGGCGATGATCCCGGGTTCGGTGACGCCGAGGTAGCGCGGACGCCGATGGCGCTGCTTGGCATGCGCGATCGTCGCCCCCTTCATCGGCCCCTTCATCGCACCGGGGCCGCAGCCGGTGCAGATGTCGAGCCCGCGCAGGCCCAGCTCGTAGCCGACCTGCTTGGTGTACTCGTACTCGTCGCGGTTGATCGAGTGCCCGCCCCAGCAGACGGCGAGGTTGGGGTCACCCGGATGCAGGACGCGCGCGTTGCGCAGCAGGCGGAACACCGCGTCGGTGATACCGGCGGAAGTGGAGAGTTCGGCGGCGAATTCGGGCGCGAGTTCGACCGAGGTGTAGACGAGGTCGCGCACCACCGCGAACAGCAGCTCGGCGACGCCCCGGATGATCTGGCCGTCGACGAAGGCCATCGCCGGCGCGTTCAGGAGGTCCAGCCGCAGGCCGCGGTCCTGCTGCAGCACCTGGATGTCGAAGTCGTGGTAGAGCTCGCGCGCGGCGAGCGGATCGTCCGACGTGCTGCCGGTCGTGAGCACCGCCAGCGCGCAGCGCCGCAACAGCTCGTGCATGCCACCGGCGGAGGCATCGCGCAGCTTGGCCACCTCCTCGCGGGAAAGCACGTCGAGGCCGCCGCGCGGGTAGATGCGGGCGTTGACGGTAGGCAACCGGGACGTGGCGATCTTGTCCATCATGGGTTTCGCGCGGGAGACGGCCGACTGTAGCGTGCGGCGCGCGCCGTCGTCATCAGCGGCGACGCGGCTCAGGCGGCCGGAGCGACGTGCAGGTAGATGGCGAGGCCGTCGAGCAGCATCTGCACCGAAATTGCCACCAGCAGCATGCCCATCAGCCGCTCGACCGCGATGAGCACGCGCGAGCCGAGCCACTTGTAGAGATAGGTCGCCGAGAACAGGATCGCGGCGGTCGCGCTCCAGGCGATCAGCAGCGCCAGGCTCCAGTCGGCCAGCCGCCCGGGGTCGTTGCTTCCCATCAGCATGACCGCGGCCATGCCCGACGGGCCGGCGACCAGCGGCACCGCCATCGGCACGATGAAGGGTTCGCCTTCCGGCAGCTCGCCCATCAGCCCTTCCGGCGGCGGGAAGATCATGCGGATGCCGATCAGGAACAGCACGATGCCACCGGCGATCGACACCGATTCCTGGCGAAGGTGCATCAGGTCCAGGCCGTACTTGCCGCCCCACAGGAACACCATCAGCACGCCGAGTGCGATGGCGAGCTCGCGCGCGAGCACGACGCGCTGGCGGCGTTGCGGCAGGTGGCGCAGCAGGCTCAGGAACACCGGGATGTTCCCGAGCGGGTCGAGGATCAGGAACAGCAGCAGCGCGGCGGAGGCGATGGTCATGCGCCGCCCATGCCTGCGAATGGCGGGCCCATCAGCGGCAGGTCGATGGCTTCGCGCGGCGCGACGTTCCAGACGGTGCCGCGGTGCACGGCGCCCGCGGGCGACAGCAGCGTGACGCACGCATCGGCGTAGAGCGCGGGATCCCGCGCGACCTGGTCGTCTTCCTCGACGAAGGCCATCGCGCGCAGGGCGGTGCGCATCGGCCCGGGCGTGAATCCGGCGACGCGCACGCGGGCGTTCGCAAGCTCGGCGTGCAGCATCCGCACCAGCGCGGCGAGGCCATGCTCGGCGATGCCGTAACCACCCCAGTAGGCCTGGCCGACGCGGGCGAGGTCGTCGACCGCGAAGACGACGGCGGCGTCCTCCGCGCGCAGCAGCAGCGGCAGGCAGGCCTGGGTCAACCACGCGGGGGCGGTGAGATCGACGTGGATCGCGCGCGCGAACACCGCGGGATCGGTGTGCAGCAGCGGCGTCAGGCCGCGGAACTCGGCGGCGCAGTGCAGCAGGCCGTCGAGGCGACCGAGCTCGTCCTCGATGCGCGATGCCATCTCGGCATAGTCGTCGGGCGACGCGCCTTCGAGGTCGAGCGGATACAGCAGCGCCTCGCCGCCCTCGGCGACGATGGCGTCATGCACGCGGTTCAATTTCGGCACGCGCCGTCCGAGCAGCACCACCGTCGCGCCGGCACGTGCGCAGGCGCGCGAGGCGACGCTGCCGAGGCCGCCGTGCGCGCCGGTCACCAGCACGACGCGGCCAGCAAGCGCTTGCCCCGCGGCGTCGCTCACGCCTTCTGCGCCTCGCCGAGCATGCGCGCGAGTTCGCCCGATTCGTACAGCTCGAGCGTGATGTCGCAGCCCCCGATCAGCTCGCCGTTGATGAACAACTGCGGGAAGGTCGGCCAGTTGGAGTAACGCGGCAGGTTGGCGCGGATCTCCGCCTCCTCCAGCACGTTGACGGTGTGCAGCCCCTGCGCGCCGGCGGCCTTGAGCGCCTGCACCGCGCGGCTGGAGAAGCCGCACATCGGGAACTGCGGCGTGCCCTTCATGAACAGCACGACGGGATGGCCTTCGACTTCGGAGCGGATGCGCTCGAGCACGGACATGGTGGTCTCCTGCAGGTACGGCCCCGCCGCCGCGACAACGCCGGCACGGGGCTGGGGGTAGAATCCCGTCATTGTAAGCCCTCGTGCGCGGCCCACGCCGCGTCCTTCCCCCGACAGGAGTCGCCCATGGCCATCGAACTGCCTCCCCTGCCCTTCGACCGCACCGCGCTGGAGCCGCACATCTCCGGCGAGACGATCGACTACCACTACGGAAAGCACCACAAGGCGTACGTCGACAACCTCAACAAGATGATCGCGGGCACCGAGTTCGAGTCGATGCCGCTCGAGGAGATCGTGCGCAAGTCGCAGGGCGGCATGTTCAACAACGCCGCGCAGGTGTGGAACCACACGTTCTACTGGAACTGCCTGTCGCCGGCTTCTGGATCAAAGCCCGGCGGTGGCGAGCCGTCCGGCAAGGTCGCCGACGCGATCGGCAAGGCGTTCGGCGGCTTCGACAAGTTCAAGGAGCAGTTCAGCGACACCGCGGTGAAGACCTTCGGTTCGGGCTGGGCGTGGCTGGTGCAGCGCCCGGACGGCGCGCTCGCGCTGGCGTCGACGCCGAACGCCGTGACGCCGCTCACCGGCGAGGACACCGCGCTGCTGACGTGCGACGTGTGGGAACACGCCTACTACATCGACTATCGCAACGCGCGGCCGAAGTACGTGGAAGCGTTCTGGAACCTGGTGAACTGGGACTTCGTCGCGTCGAACATGCGTTGAGCGACGTCAGGCGCCATCGAAAACGGCCGGCTTGCCCGGCCGTTTTTCTTTGTGCGATCGATCGTTTGCAGGAGCGACACAATCCGCGAACGGACGGCCGGATCGCGGCTTGCGCCGCTCCTGCAAGTGCGTCGGCCGACGAAGCTCACGGCTGCAAGCCGCTCCTGCAGGCGGCTATGGATGCGTCAGCGCATCTGCAGGCGCGCGACCACCGGCGCGACCTGCGTGTCGCGCCCCAGTGCCGCCCCGACGCGCGCGAGGGCTTCGGCGAGGGCACCGGGCGCATCCGCCCGCAGCGTCGCGTGCCCGACCTTGCGCCCGGCGCGCGGCAACTTCCCGTAGTCGTGCCAGTGGCCGCCGGGCTCGGCGAGCACCGGCATCGGATCCGGCATCTCGCCGATCCAGTTCAGCATGCAGGCCGTGCCCACCATGCGCGTATCGCCCAGCGGCAGGCCGAGCACCGCGCGCAGGTGGTTCTGGAACTGCGAGGTTTCGCTGCCCTCGATCGTCCAGTGGCCGGAGTTGTGCACGCGCGGCGCAAGCTCGTTGGCGAGCAGGTCGCCATCCCGCAGGAACAGCTCGAGCGCGAACACGCCGACGTAGTCGAGCGCTTCGGCCAGCCGCTTCGCATGTCCATGCGCGCGCTCGACGAGGGCCGCGTCCGCGCGCGCCGGTGCGAGGCTGGCCGACAGGATGCCGTCGACGTGCCAGTTCTCGGTCAATGGCCACGCGCGGAACTCGCCATCGCGGCCACGCACGGCGACCACGCTGAGTTCGCGCTCGAACGGGACGAAGGCCTCGAGGATCAGGCCGACGGTGGTCGCCTGCGCGCCCAGCGCCGTCCACGCGGCGTCGGCATCGGCGAGCGCGCGGATGCGGAACTGCCCCTTGCCGTCGTAGCCGAGGCGGCGCGTCTTGAGGATCGCCGGCGCGCCGATGCGCGCCAGTGCCGCGTCGAGGTCGGCGCGGGACGCAATCGCGGCAAAATCCGGCACCGGGATGCCCAGCTCGCGGAACAGCGTCTTCTCGGCGAGGCGGTCCTGCGCGGTGGCGAGCGCGCGCGGGTTGGGGAACACCGGCACGCGCTCGGTGAGCCACTGCGCGGATTCGGCAGGGACGTTTTCGAAATCGAAGGTGGCCACGTCGATCTTCGACGCGAACTCGGCGAGCGCGCGCTCGTCGCGGTAGTCCCCCACCACCATCGGCGCGAACTGGCCCGCGCACGCGTCGGCCGCGGTGTCCATCACCAGGAAGCGCAGGCCGAGCGGCGCACCGGACAGCGCAAGCATGCGCGCGAGCTGCCCACCGCCGAGGATGCCGACGGTCGTCACGGCGTGCTCCTCAACGACGCGGGTCGTCGTTGCCGACGACCTCCTCGGTCTGGCGCGCACGGAACGCGGCGAGCGCGTCGCCGATCGCAGGCACTTCGACGGCGAGCATCGCCGCCGCGAACAGCGCCGCGTTCGCCGCGCCGGCGTTGCCGATCGCGAACGTCGCCACCGGGATGCCGGCCGGCATCTGCACGATCGACAGCAGCGAGTCCATGCCGTTGAGCGCCTTGCTCTGCACCGGCACGCCGAGCACCGGCACCGCGGTCTTCGCGGCGAGCATGCCGGGCAGGTGCGCGGCGCCGCCGGCGCCGGCGATGATCGCGCGCAGGCCGCGCGCGGCGGCGGTCGCAGCGTAGTCGAACAGCACGTCCGGCGTGCGGTGCGCGGACACCACGCGCACCTCGTGCGGTACGCCCAGCGCCTCGAGCCTGGCGGCCGCGTGCTGCATCGTCTCCCAGTCGGAGCGCGAGCCCATCACGATGCCGACCAGCGGGCGGTCGCCGTCAGGGCGGGTCGGGTTGGCAGACATGGTCGTCCCCAGTCGCAAAGACGTATTCTACCGGGCCCGCGCGACGAAGGGACCGCCATGGACCGCAAGCTGCTCGACATCCTCGCCTGCCCCGCGACGCGCCAGCCGCTGGCGTTGCTGGAGCGGCGCGGGCTCGATCTGCTGAACCAGGCGATCGCGGCCGGAGCGGTGAAGCGCGTCGATGGCACTGCGCAGGCCGAACCGCTGCACGAGGCGCTGGTCACCCGCGACCGCCGGCTCGCCTACCGCATCGACGACGACATTCCGGTGCTGCTGGTCGAGGAAGGCATCTCCACCGGACAGGTCGCGGATTTTCCGCGCGAATGATGGCGACGCCGGATTTCTCGCCGCCGCCGGCGCAGGTCGTCGCTGACGACGTCGCGCGCGCGCTCGCCGAGGACCTCGGCGATGGCGACGTCACCGCGCAACTGCTGCCCGACGGCGATGATGTCGCCTACCTGTTGTGCAAGGAAGACGCCGTCGTGTGTGGGCGGCCGTGGTTCGACGCCTGCCATCGCGCGCTCGACCCCGGCGTGCGCATCGGCTGGCGCGTGGCCGAAGGCGACCGGGTCGCCGCGGGCACCGTGCTCGCCACGCTCGCCGGCCGCACGCGCGCGCTGGTCAGCGCCGAACGCACCGCGCTCAACTTCCTGCAGACCCTGGGCGGCACCGCCACGACCACCGCGCGTTACGTCGACGCAGTGCGCGGCACCGGCACGCGCCTGCTGGACACGCGCAAGACCATCCCGGGCCTGCGCCTCGCGCAGAAGTACGCGGTGCGCGTGGGTGGCGGCTGCAACCACCGCATCGGCCTCTTCGACGCGGTGATGCTGAAGGAGAACCACGTGCGCGCGGCGGGCTCGATCGACGCGGCGATCGCGTCCGCGCGCGCCGTGCATCCGGCGCTGCCGCTGATCGTCGAGGTGGAAACGCTCGCGGAGCTGGAAGCGGCGCTGCGCGCGGGCTGCGCGCGGGTGCTGATCGACGACTTCGATGCGGACCTGCGCCGCGAGGCGGTCCGGATCGCGCGCGCGGCGCCGGACGGGGGCGCGATTCCCCTGGAAGCGTCGGGCAGCGTGGATCTGGCCGGGTTGCGGGCGATCGCCGAGGATGGCGTCGACTACATCTCGATCGGCGCCTTGACCAAGCACGTGCGTGCGATCGACCTGTCGATGAAGCTCGGGCCGCCGCCCGGCTGACCGGCGTCAAACGAAAAAGCCCCGCGTCGTGCGGGGCTTTTTGTTCTTCTGGAAGACGGTTGCGTCAGCGCACCAGCGCGGCGACCCAGATCGCCGCCAGGCCGAGCGCGGCCAGGCCAACCCACCACCACGGCGAAATGGCGAGACGCCGCGCCGACGTCCTGCCGGCAGGGTGCAACGCTTCCGGCTGGCCCGGCGCGGTGAGGTGGAAACGCAGGGTGTCGAAGCCGACTTCGTCGCCGGGCACGGCAACGCCGCGCTGCACGCGCTTGCCGTTGACGAAGGTACCGTTGGTCGAACCGAGATCTTCGATCTGCAGGCCTTCGTTGGTCGGCACCAGGCGGGCGTGCTGGCGTGACAGTCCGGCCTCGTCCAGGCGCAGCGCGCACTCGGGCGCGCGACCGACCACGGTGGGACCGACCAGCGGATAGCTACGACCGAAGCCTTCGCCCGAGACACCGCGCAGGACGTACTTCGGCAGCACCGGCCGCACCGCGGTCGCGCCCGGGTCGTCGTTGGCCGGCGCCGGCAGGCTGCCTTCGTGGCGGCGCGAGGGCGAGGCGGCGTCGATCGTCGCCAGGCGGGCCTGGATGCGGTCGAAACTCACGCTGTCGCCGGGACGCAGCGCGATCAGGCCGTCCACGGCCCGGCCATTGACGCTGACCGTCGTGCCGTGCGGCACGTGCAGGGTGACGCCGTGCGCGGTGACATGCAGCTCGCAATGCTGCGGCTGCACGCCGGGGCGGTCGAGGACGATGTTCGCGTGCGGGTCCGATCCGACCCGGTTGATCCCGGGGCCGAGCAGCACCTGTGGGTGTTCGCCGCCTGGGAAGACGAGTTTCATGCCGTCACCGGTCATGGGAAGGGGCGTGAGCGTGGTCACGCGGACGTGAAGACGATGCAAAGTCTATCTTGCCCGCGGCGCCTGTCGACCGCACAGTGGGCGAATGCCCACTTTGCTTCTGTTAATGATCCTGTTCGGGACCGGTTTCGCGTTCTGGAGCACCGCGCGCGCGGCGGCCGAACGCGCCGGTGAGGTCGGCCGCGGCGCCTGCGAGGCGGCCGGCGTCCAATGGCTCGACCAGACCGTGCACGCCAGCGGCCTGCGCCTGTGCCGCG
>JABFWF010000252.1 GCA_013362405.1 Lysobacter sp.
CGAAGCGGTCCGAATCCTGGGGAGCCGCCAGTCCGACGGCTTCCATCGCGCGCCGCTGGTGCGAGGCGCGGCGGGCGCGACGGCGCCAGCGGTGCCATTCGTCGTCGTCGCCGCCGTCGCATGCCCGCAGGCGTGCTTCGTGCGAACGCAGGTCGCTGTCGGCGATGGCCATGCGCAGTCCGGCCGGCGTCGGGCGCGACCAGTCCAGTGCGGTCACCGCGGCGCGGAGCACGTCGAGCATCCCGCGGCGCGAGACGAGGCCCGGGTCGGACCGCGTCGCGGCGTTGGCGACCTGCGTGCGCGTGGCGACGGCGGCCTCGCGGGCGCGCTGGAGTACCTCGCGCGCATCGTCTCGACGTTCGCGCTTGAGCAGCCGGTCGATCACCTCCACCAGCGCGTGTGCATCGCGCAGGTTCGACAGGCCGTCGTTGAGCGCGCGCAGTTCGCGGTCGACCAGGCCGGCACCGGGCCCGAGCAGGCCGTCGCCCATCGCGAGCACGGCGCGGGCGCGGCGGATCGCCTTGCGCGCCTGGTGGACGCCTTCGTGCAGGTCGGGATCGCCCAGCGCGGCATGCGCGAGGTCCAGCTCGCCGCGCGTGTAGTCGCGCAGCGCCGTGCCCAGCGCGGGCTGGAGCACGGACGTCGGGGTGGCCTTGTCGTTGCCCGTTCCCGAACCCATCCCTCGGTCTCCGGTCGCCAAACCCGACCTTCGCCGGGATGACGGCGAAAGCCGGAGGGAACGGCCCCGATAGTACGCTCGCCCCATGCCCGAACTTCCCGAAGTCGAAACCACCCGTCGCGGACTGGCGCCGCATGTCGAAGGCCGCCGCGTGTCCAACGTCGTCCTGCGCCGGCCGGACCTGCGCTGGCCGATCCCGTACGAGGTGGTGAGCCTGCTCCCCGGCCAGCGCGTGACGGCGGTGCGCCGTCGCGCCAAGTACCTGCTGCTGGACACCGCCGCCGGCAGCGCGCTGCTGCACCTGGGGATGTCCGGCAGCCTGCGCGTGCTGCCCGCCGACACCCCGGTGCGCGCGCACGACCACGTGGACATCGCGCTGGAACCCGGCGGCCGGCAGGGCGCGCGCGTGCTGCGCTTCAACGACCCGCGCAGGTTCGGCTGCCTGCTGTGGCAACCGCCGGGCGAGACGCACGAACTGCTCGCCGACCTGGGTCCGGAACCCCTGTCGGACCAGTTCGACGGCGACTACCAGTTCGCGCTGAGCCGCGGCCGCAGCGCTCCGGTGAAGACTTTCCTGATGGACCAGCGGGTGGTGGTCGGCGTCGGCAACATCTACGTGGCCGAGGCGCTGTTCGCCGCCGGCATCTCGCCGCTGCGTGCCGCCGGCAAGGTCTCGCGTGAGCGCTACCAGCGGCTGGCGAAGGAGATCCGCCGTATCCTCGGCCACGCGATCGAACGCGGCGGGACGACGCTGCGGGACTTCCTGGCGCCGGACGGCGCGCCCGGGTACTTCGAGCAGGAACTGTCCGCCTACGGCCGCGGCGGCGAACCCTGCCCGCGTTGCGGGCGGCCGCTGAAGCAGGCGTCGATCGGCCAGCGCACCACCGTGTGGTGCGGGCACTGTCAGAAATAAGTCCGGATCGGGACGCTTTTTTCCGGGGCGTGTCGGAAAAAACTGAAAGCCATCGCGCGCTATCCCTACACGACTATTTCGTGGTGACAATCACGGAAAAGCGTATAGTCCGGAGCACTGCGCACGGGGCGTCCCATGGCCGATACCGCCGATATCACGCTGCTGCTGGATGCCGCACGGGAAGGGGACCGGGGTGCCCTGGACCGCGTCCTGGCGACGCTCTACCAGGAACTCCACACGATGGCCCGCCGGCAACTCGCCGGACAGCACGGCCAGACGCTCGATGCCACCGCGCTGGTGCACGAGGCCTACCTGAAGCTCATCGGCCGCCGCGAGGCGCAGTTCGACGATCGCGCCCATTTCTTCGCCTATGCCGCCTCCGCGATGCGCAGCGTCGTGGTCGACTACGCGCGACAGCGACTGGCCCAGAAGCGCGGCGGCGACCTGCATCGCGTCACCGAGTTGCCCGACGACGTCGAGGGCGGCCTGCGTCTGGACGAGGACACGCTCGGCCTCGACACCGCGCTGACCAAGCTCGCCGCGGTCGATCCGCGCCTGGCGCAGGTGGTGGAGCTGCGCTACTTCGCCGGACTGTCGGAACTGGAAATCGCCGCGCTGCTGGAACGCTCCGAGCGCAGCATCCGCCGCGACTGGCAGAAGGCGCGGCTGTTCCTGCTGGCGTCGTTGAAGGAGTGAGGCCGGAGGCCGCGCGCCGACCGCTCTCCCGATCCCTGGCCCCCGGACCCTGACCGATGGATCCCGAGCGCTGGCAACGCATCTCCCCGCTGCTCGACGCGCTCTTCGAACTGGAGCCGCCGGCGCGCGAGCTGCGCCTGGCGCAGTTGCGCGAGGAGGATCCCGCGCTCGCCGATGAGCTGCAGACGCTCATCACGCTGGACGAAAGCCACGAGGATTTCCTTTCCGAACCGCTGATCCCGCCGCTGTCCGCGCTGCGCGCCGGTGGCGAGGTCGGGCCGTATCGCCTGGAACGCCTGCTCGGCGAAGGCGGCATGGGCCAGGTGTGGCTGGCCGCGCGCGCCGACGGCCTGTACCAGCGCCGCGTCGCGCTGAAACTGCTGCGCCCGGGCCTGGCCGACAGCAACCTGCGCCTGCGCTTCTCGCGCGAGCGGCAGATCCTCGCGCGGCTCGCGCATCCGCACATCGCGCGCCTGCTCGATGCCGGCATCAGCAGCGACGGCCTGCCGTACCTCGCGCTGGAATACGTCGAAGGCGAGCCGATCACCGATTACTGCCGCAACCACCAGCTGCCGCTGGAACAGCGGCTGCGCATGTTCCACCAGATCTGCGACGCGGTCAGCCACGCGCACGCGAATTTGATCGTGCATCGCGACCTCAAGCCGTCGAACATCCTGGTGACGCCCAGCGGCGACGTGCGCCTGCTCGATTTCGGCATCGCGAAACTGCTCGACTCCGACGCGCCGATGATCGAGCAGACGCGCACCGGCGTGCGCGCGTTCACCCTGCACTACGCGGCGCCCGAACAGGTGCGCGGCGAGCCGGTCACGACGATGACCGACGTCTACGCACTCGGCGTTGTGCTGTTCGAACTGCTCACCGACACCAAGCCGTATCGCCTGAAGCGGCAGACCGATGCGGAATGGGAGGAAGCGATCCTCGCCGCCGATCCGCAGCGTCCCTCGCACACGGTGCTGCGTCGCGCCGAAGACGCCGGCGCCGACGTGCACGCCTTGCGCCGCCACGCGCGGATGCTGTCGGGCGACCTCGACAACATCGTGCTCAAGACGCTGTCCAAGCGTCCGGAACATCGGTATCCGTCGGTCGAGGCGCTGGCGCTGGATATGAGCCGCTACGAAGCCGGGCGCCCGGTGCAGGCACGCCCGCAGAACCTCGGGTATCGCTTCGGCAAGTATCTGCGGCGTCATCGCTGGGCGCTGGCGACCGGCACGCTGGTCGCGGTCGTGCTGACCGCCGCGCTGGCGATCGTCGCGTGGCAGGCGCGGCAGGCGGTCGCGGAAGCCGGACGCGCGCAGGCGATGCAGGATTTCATGGTCGGCGTGTTCGAAAGCGCGCGCGGCACGCCGGAAGGACAGGCGCTCGACCTGCGCGGCCTGCTCGACGACTCGCTCGATCGCGGTAACCGCGAACTCGCGCTGCAACCCCGCGCGCGCGCCGAACTGCTGGGCTTAATCGCGCGCCTGCGCATCGGCCTGGGCGATTACCGCGAAGCGCTGGTGCTCCTCAACCGGCAGGCGGGCGTGCTGGAAACCGCCGCCGATGCGCCGGTGAGCCTGCAGCTGGAATCGCTCACGCAGCGCGGCCAGGCGCTGCGGCTGCTCGGCGAGCCTCGCCAGTGCATCGGCCTGATGCAGCCCGCGCTGCCCACTGCGCGCCGCGAACAGGCGCAGCTGCCGCCGCAGGTCAGCGAGTTCTACTCGCAGCTCGGACGGTGCCGCCGCGACAACGGCGAACGGCAAGGTGCACGCCAGTTGTTCGAGCGCTCGCTCACCTTGCGACGCGACGATCGCGACGACGTCGGCACGGTCGAGAACCTGATCGATCTCGCGAACCTGCAGGCCGATGCCGGGCAGTCCGGCGCCGCGCTGCAGGGCTACCAGCAGGCGCGCACGCAGCTGCAGCAGAAGGTCGGGGCGCGGCACGCGCTGATGGTCGAGATCGGCTCGCACATGGCCTCGCTCCAGCAGGGCCTCGAACAGATCGATGCCGCCGAGCGATCCGCTGCGAATGCCTTCGCGCTCGGGCTGGAGGTGTACGGTGCGCAGCACCCGGCCACGCAGTCGCTGCGTCGCCAGCTCGCGGGGCTGCATATCGAACAGGGCCGTTACGCGATGGCCGATCGCGAACTGCGCGAGGCGATCGCGTTGCAGCAGGGGCGCGTGCACGCCGGCGGCGATCCGGCGGAAACGAAGCGCGGCGCGAGCGAACTCGGACGCCTGCAGCGGCAGCTCGGCCTCGTCGCATGGGAACGCGGCGACAACGCGACGGCGCTGGCGTCGATGCAGCATGCGGTTGCGCTCGCACGTCGCGAGGAAGACAACGCGCGGCTGGCCGACGCATTGTTCGACCAGGCGCGGCTGCTGCACGCGATCGGCCGC
>JABFWF010000062.1 GCA_013362405.1 Lysobacter sp.
CCGCTGGTCGCCACCGACATGACCCGCTGCATCCAGTGCACGCGCTGCGTCCGCTTCACCGCGGAAGTCGCCGGCACTTACGAGCTCGGCGGCATGCAGCGCGGCGAGAACCTGCAGATCGGCACCTACGACGGCAAGCCGCTGGCGACGGAAGTCTCCGGCAACGTGATCGACGTCTGCCCGGTCGGCGCGCTCACCAACAAGGTGTTCCGCTTCCGCGCCCGTCCGTGGGAGCTGGTCGCGAAGGAATCGCTCGGCTACCACGACGCGATGGGCAGCAACCTGTTTCTGCACGTGCGCCGCGGCGACGTGCTGCGCACCGTGCCGCGCGACAACGAGGCGGTCAACGAGTGCTGGCTGTCCGACCGCGACCGCTATTCGCACCAGGGCCTGTACGCCGAGGACCGCGCGCTGAAGCCGATGCTGCGCGTTGGCCATTCGGGTGAAGCTTCCGACTGGCGCGAGGCCACGTGGGACGAGGCGCTTGCGCGAGCCGCGCAGATCCTCAAGGACAACGGCGCCGACCAGCTCGGCGTGCTCGTGCACCCGGCCACCTCGAACGAGGAGGGCGCATTGCTCGCCCGCCTGGCCGAGGCGCTCGGTACCGGCAACCTCGACCACCGCATCTCCCAGCGCGACCTGTCCGATGGCGCGGTCGCGGACGCCTTCGCGATGCCGGTCGCCGACATCGAGCAGGCCGATGCCGTCGTCATCCTCGGCTCGCAGCTGCGCTTCGAACTGCCGCTGCTGCATGCACGCGTGCGCAAGGCGGCCAGGCGCGGCGCGAAGGTGCACGTCGTCAACCCGGTCGATTTCGATTTCGCGTTCGATGTCGCCAGCAAGCACATCGTGCCGCCGTCGGAGCTGGCCGACGCGCTCGGCCAGGTTGACCTCGCCGGCGCCGGCCGCATCGCGCTGATCGTCGGCGGCGTGGCCGAGAACGGCCCGCATGCCGCCGCCATCCGCGCCGCCGCGCGCGCGTTCGCTTCGACGCACAACGCCGCGCTGTGCCGCATCCCACAGGGCGCCAACGCGCTTGGCCTTGCCCGCCACGGCGTGTTGCCGAGCGCGCGCGACGCGCAGGCGATGCTGCGCGAGCAGCGCAGCGCCTACCTCCTCTACGGCATCGAGCCGGGCCTCGACTTCGCCGACCAGGAGCTGGCCATGCAGGGGCTCGGCAAGGCACAGGTGGTCGCGTTCAGTACGTTCGCCTGCGCGTCGACGCGCCGCGTGGCCGATGTGATCCTGCCGATCGGCGCACTGCCGGAAATCGAGGCGACGCTGACCAACCTCGACGGTCGCGACCAGCGCGCCGTCGCCGGCGGCAAGCTGCCGGCCGAGGCGCGCCCGGGCTGGCGCGTGCTCCGCGCGCTCGGCGGGCTGCTGCAGGCACCGGGCTTCGACTTCGTCGACATGGACGGGCTGCGCGCTGGCATCGCGCCGCACCAGGTCGACGTCGCCAAGGGCCACGCGCCGACGCTCGCCGGCAACGGCCTCGAACTCGTGACCTCGCAGGCGATCTATCGCACCGACGCGATCGTGCGCCGCGCAGCCGCATTGCAGGCGCATCCGCTCACGGTCGGCCCGCGCATCGTGCTGCATCCGCGGGATGCGCAGGCCGCCGGGCTCGCCGCGGACGCGGTCGCCAAGGTGGCCAGTGACGCAGGAACGGCAACGCTGCCGGTCGCGGTCAGCGACAAGGTAGCGCCGGGCAGCGCATGGATCGAGTCGGGCTACGGCGCCACCGCGCCGCTTGCTTCGGCGCGCGTGGAGGTCCGTGGCGCATGAACCTGATGATGCTCTTCGAGCCGTTGCACGCGTGGCTTGTCTCGTTCGGACCCGTCGGCGTGCTGGCGTGGATCGTGCTGACGATCCTCGCCGTGATGATGCCGGTGATCATCACGGTGGCCTTCTACGTGGTGTGGGAACGCAAGCTGATCGGCTGGATGCACGTCCGCCATGGGCCGATGTACGTCGGCAAGGGCGTGCTGCAGGCGTTCGCCGACGTCTTCAAGCTGCTGTTCAAGGAGGTCATCCAGCCCTCCGCGGCGCAGCGCGTGCTCTACATCCTCGCGCCGCTCATCACGCTGGTGCCGGCCTTCGCCGCCTGGGCGGTGGTGCCGTTCGATACCAAGGCGGTGATCTCGAACGCCAACGCCGGCCTGCTGTACCTGCTGGCCATGACCTCGATGGGCGTGTACGGCATCATCATCGCCGGCTGGGCATCGAACTCGAAGTACGCCTTCCTCGGCGCCATGCGCTCCGCCGCGCAGGTGGTGAGCTACGAGATCGCGATGGGCTTCGCCCTGGTCGGCGTGCTGATCGCCGCCGGCAGCCTCAACCTCACCGACATCGTGATGGCGCAGGCCGGCAACGCGGGCCCGTTCGAGTGGTTCTGGCTGCCGCTGCTGCCGCTGTTCGTCGTGTACTTCGTGTCCGGCGTGGCCGAGACCAACCGCGCGCCGTTCGACGTGGTGGAAGGCGAATCGGAGATCGTCGCCGGCCACATGGTCGAGTACTCGGGCTCGCAGTTCGCGCTGTTCTTCCTCGCCGAATACGCGAACATGATCCTGGTCAGCTTCCTGACCTCGATCTTCTTCCTCGGCGGCTGGCTGAGCCCGTTCCAGGGCCTCGGCATCCCGTTCCTGTCGGCGCCGGGCTGGTGGTGGCTGTTCGCCAAGGTGTTCTTCTTCGCCAGCGTCTTCATCTGGTTCCGCGCGTCGTTCCCGCGCTACCGCTACGACCAGATCATGCGACTGGGCTGGAAGGTGTTCATCCCGATCACCATCGCCTGGATCTTTGTCACCGCGCTGATGGCGTACTACGGCGTGTTCGTGCCGGGAGCCTGAGACTGACATGAGCCGCATCGTCCATTACTTCCGCAGCCTGCTGCTGCTCGAGCTGCTGGCGGGCCTCGGCCTGACCCTCAAGTACCTGTTCCGTCCGAAGTACACGTTGATGTACCCGATGGAAAAGACGCCGCAGTCGCCGCGCTTCCGTGGCCTGCACGCGCTGCGCCGCTACCCGAACGGCGAGGAGCGTTGCATCGCCTGCAAGCTGTGCGAGGCGGTCTGCCCGGCGCTGGCCATCACGATCGACTCGGAGCAGCGCGCCGACGGCACCCGCCGCACCACGCGCTACGACATCGACCTCTTCAAATGCATCTACTGCGGTTTCTGCGAGGAGTCCTGCCCGGTCGACTCCATCGTCGAGACCCACATCCTCGAGTACGTCTTCGACCAGCGCGGGCAGAACGTGGTGACCAAGCCGCAGCTGCTGGCGCTGGGCGACCGCCTGGAGCCCGAGATCGCCGCTCGCCGCGCCGTCGACTCGGCCTACCGCTGACCGCACGGGACCCGCATGGACTTCGCCCTGCTCGCCTTCTACGCCTTCGCCACCGCGGCCGTCGCTTCGGCCGGCGCGGTGATCAGCGTGCGCAACCCCGTGCACGCGGCGCTGTTCCTGGTGCTGACCTTCTTCACCGTCGCGTGCACCTGGATTCTCGCCGGCGCCGAGTTCCTCGGCGTGGCCCTGATCCTGGTCTATGTCGGCGCAGTGATGGTGCTGTTCCTGTTCGTGGTGATGATGCTCGACATCGACGTCGCGAAGATGCGCGAAGGCTGGGTGCGCTTCCTGCCGGTCGGGTTGCTGGTCGCGGTCGTCATGCTGGTGGAAATGCTGGCGCTGATCGGCGTCAAGGCGCGCAGCGCGGTGCCGTTCGCGCAGAACGCGGCCGCGCCGGCGCCGATCGGCGGCGAGCCGAACACCATCTGGCTGGCGCATGCGCTCTTCACCGATTTCCTGCTGCCGTTCGAAGTGGCCGCGGTGATCCTCACCATCGCGGTGATCGCGGCGGTGATGCTCACCCTGCGCCGCCGCGTCGGCGCCAAGCACCAGGATCCGGCGTGGCAGACCAGCGTGCGGGCGCGCGATCGCATCCGCATGGTCTCGGTGCCGACCGAGCATCCGCCGGTCGAGCCATTGGCTGCCGGCGACAAGGAGGGCAAGGCATGAACGAAGTGATCACCAGCCTCTCGCTCGGCCACTACCTCGCGCTCGGCGCGGCGCTGTTCTGCATCAGCGTGGCCGGCATCTTCCTCAACCGGAAGAACGTGATCGTGCTGCTGATGTCGATCGAGCTGATGCTGCTCGCGGTCAACGTCAACTTCGTCGCGTTCTCCCGCCACCTCGGCGACGCGGCGGGGCAGGTGTTCGTGTTCTTCATCCTGACGGTGGCCGCGGCCGAGGCCGCGATCGGTCTCGCCATCCTGGTCACCCTGTTCCGCAACCGGCGCACGATCGACGTCGCCGACCTCGATAGCCTGAAGGGTTGAGCCGATGCCGGGCGTCGCACACATGATTTCCAAGTCGGTGCTGCTGGCCATCGTGCTGGCGCCGCTCATCGGCGCGATCGTCGCCGGCCTGTTCCGCAGGCAGGTCGGCCGCGCCGGCGCGCACACCGTCACCATCGCCGGCGTCGCGCTGAGCTGTGCGCTGTCGGGCTGGGTGCTGTGGCAGCTCGTGGGGCAGGGCGCGATCCCGTTCAACGAGAACGTCTACACCTGGTTCCAGGTCGGCGGCTACCAGGCGCACGTCGGCTTCATGGTCGACAAGCTGACCGCGATGATGATGGTGGTGGTGACCTTCGTCTCGCTGCTGGTGCACGTCTACACCATCGGCTACATGGAGGAGGACCCGGGCTACCAGCGGTTCTTCAGCTACATCAGCCTGTTCACGTTCTCCATGCTCATGCTCGTCATGAGCAACAACTTCCTGCAGCTGTTCTTCGGCTGGGAAGCGGTGGGCCTCGTTTCCTACCTGCTGATCGGCTTCTGGTTCAAGCGCCCGAGCGCGATCTTCGCCAACCTCAAGGCGTTCCTGGTCAACCGCGTCGGCGACTTCGGCTTCCTGCTCGGCATCGCCGGCGTGCTGTACTGGTTCGGCACGCTCGACTACGGCACGGTGTTCGCGAACGCGCCGACGATCCAGGCGAAGACCTTCGAATTCCTCGCCGGGCACCCGTGGTCGGTGCCGACGGTGATCTGCCTCTGCCTGTTCGTCGGCGCCATGGGCAAGTCGGCGCAGGTGCCGCTGCACGTCTGGCTGCCCGACTCGATGGAAGGCCCGACCCCGATCTCCGCGCTGATCCACGCGGCGACGATGGTGACCGCCGGCATCTTCATGGTGGCGCGCATGTCGCCGCTGTTCGAGCTGTCGCAGACGGCGCTCGACTTCGTGCTGTTCATCGGCGCGACCACGGCATTCTGGATCGGCCTGATCGGCATCGTGCAGAACGACATCAAGCGCGTCGTCGCGTATTCGACGCTGTCGCAGCTCGGCTACATGACGGTCGCGCTCGGCGTCTCGGCCTACGGCGCCGCGGTCTACCACCTGATGACCCACGCCTTCTTCAAGGCGCTGCTGTTCCTCGGTGCGGGCTCGGTGATCATCGCCATGCACCACGAGCAGGACATGCGCCGCATGGGCGGCCTGCGCAAGGTCATGCCGGTCACGTTCTGGACGATGCTGGTCGGCACGCTGGCGCTGGTCGGCACGCCGTTCTTCTCGGGCTTCTACTCGAAGGACACCATCATCGAGGCGGCCGCCGAGCATGCGCACGCGGCGCACGGCTGGATCGCTTCGTACGGTTACTGGGCCGTGCTGCTGGGTGCCTTCGTCACTTCGTTCTACAGCTTCCGCCTGCTGTACCTGACCTTCGCCGGCGCGCCACGCTGGCACGACGCGCCGCCGGAACACTACGTGGTCCCCGAGGCCGATTCGACCGAGCACGAGCAGGCGCTCGCCGAGGAGCACGGCCACGCGACCGGCGCGCACGGCCACGATGCGTCCGACCACGGTACGCAGGACGACCACGGCCATGGCCACGAGCCGCACGAGTCGCCGTGGGTGGTGACGCTGCCGCTGGTCCTGCTGGCGATCCCGTCGCTGCTGGTCGGCTTCTTCACCGCCGGGCCGATGCTGTTCGGCAAAAACTGGACCGGCAAGGTCGAGCAGATTCCGTATTTCCTCGGTGCGATCGAAGTGAATCCGGCGCGCGACGTGCTGGCGAAGCTCGCCGAGGAATTCCACGGCCCGGTCATGTTCGCGCTGCACGGTTTCGCCGCGCCGGCCTTCTGGCTGGCCTTCGCGGGCTTCGCCCTCGCGACCGTGATGTACTGGTGGAAGCCGGAATTGCACCACCGGGCGCGCCAGCTGTTCGCGCTGCCCACGCGCATCCTCGAGAACAAGTACGGCTTCGACGATCTGTGGATCGGCGGCTTCGCAGGCGGAGGCTTGCGCCTGGGCCGGCTGTCGCGCTGGGCCGACACCTACGTGGTCGACGGCGCCGTCAACGGCAGCGCGCGCGTGGTCGACTTCACCGCGGGCCTGCTGCGCCGCACGCAGTCCGGCTACCTCTACCACTACGCCTTCGCGATGATCCTCGGCCTGATCGCGCTGCTGGCCGTCCTCCTCCGCTATTGGCACTAGGACCCGCGACGTGAGCCCCGAGCCCTTGGCTGCTACGACTTCCTTCCCGCTGCTCAGCCTGCTGGTGTGGCTGCCGATCCTCGGCGGCGCGCTGTGCCTGTTGCTCGGCAACACGCGCGCCAACGCGGCGCGCTGGCTGGCGCTGGCCTTCGCGCTGGCCGCGCTGGCGCTCAGCATTCCGCTGTTCACCGGCTTCGACATGGCCAGCGCCGGCATGCAGTTCGTCGAGCAGCGCGCGTGGATCCCGGCCTACGACATCCAGTACCACCTCGGTGCCGACGGCATCTCGGTGGCGCTGATCGCCCTGACCACGCTGACCACCGTGCTGGTGCTCATCGGCGCGTGGGGGTCGGTGTCGGAGCGCGTGGCGCAGTACTACGCCGCGTTCCTGTTCCTCGAAGGCCTGATGATCGGCGTGTTCGCCGCGATGGACGCGATGCTGTTCTACGTGTTCTTCGAGGGCATGCTGATCCCGATGTTCCTCATCATCGGCGTGTGGGGCGGCCCGCGCCGCATCTACGCGTCGATCAAGTTCTTCCTGTACACCTTCCTCGGCTCGGTGTTCATGCTGGTCGGGCTGGTCTGGCTGTACCTGCAGGGCGGCAGCTGGCAGCTCGCCGACATGTACGCGCTGCCGCTGTCGATGCCGGCGCAGACCTGGCTGTTCTTCGCCTTCCTGATCGCCTTCGCGGTCAAGGTCCCGATGTTCCCGGTGCACACCTGGCTGCCCGACGCGCACGTGGAGGCGCCGACCGGCGGTTCGGTGATCCTGGCGGCGATCATGCTGAAGATCGGCGGATACGGCTTCCTTCGCTTCAGCCTGCCGATCGTGCCCGACGCGAGCCATGCATTCGCCTGGCTGGTGATCGCGCTGAGCCTGATCGCGGTGATCTACATCGGCCTGGTCGCCCTCGTGCAGGACGACATGAAGAAGCTGATCGCGTATTCGTCGATCTCGCACATGGGCTTCGTCACGCTCGGTACCTTCATCGCCTTCGGCCTGGTGCGCGACGCTGGCAACCTCGACGCCGCGCGGCTCGGCCTGCAGGGCGCGATGGTGCAGATGATCAGCCACGGCTTCGTGTCGGGCGCGATGTTCTCCTGCGTCGGCGTGCTGTACGACCGCATGCACACGCGCATGATCAAGGATTACGGCGGCGTGGCGAACGTGATGCCGTGGTTCGCGGCGTTCGTGGTGCTGTTCGCGATGGCGAACTCCGGCCTGCCGGGCACCAGCGGTTTCGTCGGCGAGTTCATGGTGATCCTGGCGACCTTCCAGAAGCAGCCGCTGCTGGCCTTCCTCGCCGCCACCACGCTGATCACCGGCGCGGCCTACACCCTGTGGCTGACCAAGCGCGTGATCTGGGGCGACGTGGCCAACCCGCATGTCGCCGAGATGCAGGACATCAACTTCCGCGAATGGATCGTGCTGGGCGTGTTCGCCGCCGGCGTGCTGCTGGTCGGCGTCTGGCCGAAGCCGCTGACCGACCTGATGGAACCGTCGATCGCCCAGCTCGCCAGCCAGCTGGCCGCGACCAAGCTCTGAGGAATAGCCCCGCATGACCACCATGCCCACCGCCGCCGACCTGCTGCCGCTGCTCCCCGAGCTCGTGCTGGTCGGTGGTGCGTTCGCGCTGCTGATGCTCGACCTGTTCCTCGACGAATCGCGCCGCATCGTCACCCACCTGCTGGCGGTCGCGCTGCTGCTGGTGGCCGGCTGGCTCGCCTTCAGCGGCGTGGGCGGGCAGGGCACGGTGCTCGCCGGCATGTTCGTGCGCGACACGATGGGCGACGTGCTCAAGGGCGGTGCCTGCCTGCTGACCGCGTTCGCGCTGGTCTATGCATGGCCGTTCCTGCGCCAGCGCGGCCTGTACAAGGGCGAGGTCGCGGTGCTGATGCTGTTCGCGGTCGCCGGGATGATGCTGCTCATTTCCGCCGGCAACCTGGTGATGGTGTACCTCGGTCTGGAGATGCTGGCGCTGTGTTCCTACGCGCTGGTCGCGATCGACCGCGACAGTGGCCTCGCGTCCGAGGCGGCGATGAAGTACTTCGTGCTCGGCTCGCTGTCCTCCGGCTTGCTGCTGTTCGGCATGTCGCTGCTGTACGGCGCCACCGGCACGCTCGACCTCGCCACGCTGCGCGGCGCCATCGCCGCCTCGCAGGAGACCGCCCTGCTGTTGACCGGCACGGTCTTCGCGGTCGCGGGCATCGCGTTCAAGTTCGGCGCCGCGCCGTTCCACATGTGGGTGCCGGACACCTACCAGGGCGCGCCCACGCCGATCACCCTGTTCATCGGTTCGGCGCCCGAGCTGGCGTCCTTCGCGCTCGCGTTCCGCATGCTGGAAAGCGGCGTCGGCCCGCTCGACGACCGCTGGCGCCTGCTCATCGCCGGGCTCGCGGTCGCCTCGCTCGCGGTCGGCAACCTGGTCGCGCTGATGCAGGCCAACCTCAAGCGCATGCTCGCCTACTCGGCGATCTCGCACATCGGCTTCCTGTTCCTCGGCCTCGCCGGCGGCGGCCCGCAGGGCTACGCGGCGGCGATGTTCTACGTGATCAGCTACGCGATCATGTCGGCGGCAGCGTTCGGCGCGATTGTCGTCCTGTCGAACCAGGGCTTCGAAGCGGATCGCATCGACGACTTCAAGGGCCTCAACGCGCGCAGCCCGTGGCTGGCGGGGCTGGTGCTCTGCATCATGGCCTCGATGGCCGGCGTGCCGCCGTTCCTCGGCTTCTGGGCGAAGCTCGTGGTGCTGCGCGCCGCCGTGCAGGGCGACATGCTGTGGCTGGCGATCGTCGGCATCGTGTTCGCGGTGATCGGCGCGTTCTATTACCTGCGCGTCGTCAAGACGATGTACTTCGATGCGCCCGCCGCCGACGCACCCGCTCCGCGGAACGATCGTCCGCTGCGCATCGCCTTCGCCGTCAATGCGCTGGCGCTGCTGGTGCTGGGCGTGTTCTGGAACCCGATCATGGCGTGGTGCCAGCAGGCCTTCGCCTGAGCCTGCGCTGCATTGCTCCGTTCGCGGGGATGGTGCTGTCTTTCTGAATCGGAATTACGGGGGGCCGTCGATTGCCGGCAACAATCGGGATGACGCCGGAATCAAGCAACCGGCGCGCCTGCACGGGCGACAACTGAACGTCCCGCCGCGACGCATTCAGCGGGCTTGCAACCGACATGGCGATTCCGCCATAATCCCGCTCCTGCTGCGGGGTGGAGCAGTCTGGCAGCTCGTCGGGCTCATAACCCGAAGGTCGCAGGTTCAAATCCTGCCCCCGCTACCAGCTTTGGCTGGCGAAAAAGGCTCTTCGGGGCCTTTTTTGGTTTTACCGGCGCGTAGTGCCGGCCGGGCTCGATGGTGCGTTCGCGCGTGCCATCGCCGACATCCAGCGGTATCGGACAAGGGGCCCGCCGGGCCCCTTGTCATTTCCGGAGGAACGGACGGCATGAGCGGAAAGGCCAATGAAATCGCCGCGCTGCTGGCGCCGACGGTGGAAGCGCTCGGCCTCGACCTGCTCGGCGTGGAATACCTGCCGGCACCCGGTGGCGCGCTGCTGCGCCTGTACATCGATGTGCCGGCGGATGCGGTCGACGTGCAGGGCGAGCCGCGCAGCGTCGGCATCGAGGATTGCGAATCGGTGAGCCGTGAGGTGTCCGCGCAGCTTGACGTCGCCGACCCGATCAGCGGCCACTACACGCTCGAGGTGTCCTCGCCCGGCGTCGACCGCCCGCTGTTCACCGCGGCGCAGTTCGCGCGCTTCGCGGGCGAGGAGGCCAAGGCGACGCTGAAGCTGCCGCAGGACGGTCGTCGCCGCCTGCAGGGCCGGATCCTCCGCATCGAAGGCGATGACATCGTGGTGTTCGACGTGGACGGCAGCGAGTTCGCGGTCGCCGTCGACAACATCGAGAAGGCGCGGCTCGTGCCCGACTGGATCGCGCTGGGCCTGGCGCCGGCGAAGGACAAATCGGGTCGCGACGCGCGCCCGGGCAAGCAGAAGGCGAAGAAGGCTCCAAAGCCTTCCGATGCAGGGTAAAAAAGTTCAGCGGTTGCTGTTACGGCGCTGCGGATAGCCGGGTTTTCAGCCCCTTTGGTAAAGGGGCGGCCAAGCCCGCAGGGCTTGGTGGGGAATTGGAAGCATGTCTTCAGGTTCCGAAGAGACAGACATTCAGGATTCGAGAGGCTTAACCGAATGAGCAAGGAACTGTTGCTGGTAGTCGATGCGGTCGCGAACGAGAAGGGCGTGCCCGAATCCGTGATCCTCGAAGCGCTCGAGGCGGCGCTCGCGTCGGCGGCGAAGAAGCGCTATCCCGACCAGGACGTGCTGGTGCGCGTGCAGATCGACCCCAAGGACGGCAACTACGAGACCTTCCGCCGCTGGGAGGTCGTGGCGGACGACGTCGTGATGGAGTCGCCGGACCGCCAGACGCGCCTGATGGACGCGCTCGACGAGAGCGAGGACGTGGAGATCGGCGACTACATCGAGGAGCAGATCGAGAATCCGGAATTCGGCCGCATCGCCGCGCAGGCCGCGAAGCAGGTGATCGTCCAGCGCGTGCGCGAGGCCGAGCGCCAGCAGGTCGTCGATGGGTGGAAGGATCGCGTCGGCGAGCTCGTCACGGGTGTCGTCAAGCGCGTCGAGCGCGGCAACATCTACGTGGACCTCGGCGGCAACGCCGAAGCCTTCATCCCGAAGGACAAGGGCATCCCGCGCGACGTGCTGCGCGCCGGCGACCGCGTGCGCGGCTACCTGTTCGACGTGCGCAGCGAGCCGCGCGGCCCGCAGCTGTTCATCAGCCGCGCCGCGCCGGAGTTCATGATCGAGCTGTTCAAGCTCGAAGTGCCGGAAGTCGGCCAGGGCCTGGTCGAGATCAAGGCCTGCGCGCGCGATCCGGGCGACCGCGCCAAGATCGCCGTCGTCGCCTACGACAACCGCACCGATCCGATCGGCGCCTGCATCGGCATGCGCGGCTCGCGCGTGCAGGCGGTGTCGAACGAGCTCAACGGCGAGCGCGTCGACATCGTGCTGTGGTCGGACAACCCGGCCCAGTTCGTCATCAACGCGATGGCGCCCGCCGAGGTGCAGTCGATCATCGTCGACGAGGAAAAGCACTCGATGGACCTCGCGGTCGCCGAGGACAAGCTCGCCCAGGCGATCGGTCGTGGCGGCCAGAACGTGCGCCTCGCCAGCCGCATGACCGGCTGGCAGCTCAACGTCATGACCCAGGACCAGGTGGCGGCGAAGTCGGAGGCCGAGCAGATCGCCGCGCGCCAGCTGTTCATGGACAAGCTCGAGGTCGACGAGGAGATCGCCGGCATCCTGGTGGCCGAGGGCTTCAACACGGTCGAGGAAATCGCCTACGTGCCCGTCGGCGAGCTGCTCGCGGTCGAAGGCTTCGACGAGGACATCGTCGAGGAGCTGCGCGCCCGCGCCCGCGACGCGCTGCTCAACGACGCGCTCGCGGTCGAGGAGGAGCTCGACGAGAACGCGCCGGCCGAGGATCTGCTCAGGCTCGAGGGCATGGACGACGAGATCGCCTATGCGCTCGCCGGCCACGGCGTGCGCACCGCGGACCAGCTCGGCGAGCTCGGTGCGGACGAGGTGGCGGAGTTCGGTATCGAGGGCCTGGACGAGGCCCGCGCCGCCGCACTGATCCTCGCCGCCCGCGCCGAGGAAATCGCCAGGCTGGAAAGGGAAGGTTGAGGGGCCGGGCTTTCCGAAGCCCCGTCACTGTTGCCATGGACGGCAGCGCGAATGTTTGAAGCAGGACCGAACCAGCAATAGCGCCCCGTTTTTTTGCACCGCAACGAACCCGCCCTGCACCCGTCAAGCCGCCACCGACTCCCTCCGCAGTAGAATCGCCCGTTTCGAAGCGCCCTGCTTCACGCGCCCGGCCCGCCGGGCCCCAGGACACGGAAACCGAATGTCGCAACAGACCACCATCCGCAAGCTGGCCGAACTGGTGAACACGCCGGTCGAGAAACTGCTGGAGCAGCTGTCCGAGGCGGGCATGCGCTTCGACGGTCCCGACCAGGTCGTCACCAGCATCGAGAAGATGAAGCTGCTGGGCTTCCTCAAGCGCTCGCACGGCAAGGCCGAGACGGCCGCCGCCGAGGTCGCCGCGCCGAAGAAGATCACCCTCAGCCGCAGCCGCAAGCAGGAAATCACCGTCGGCGGCGGCAAGAACCGCAGCACCGTCGACGTGGTGGTGCGCAAGAAGGTCACGCTGGTCAAGCCGACCGAAGCGGCCGCGCAGGGCGCGCCGCAGGACGACGAGCGGGCGGACATCCTGCGCAAGCTCGAGGAGTCGCGCCTGCGCAACCTCACCGAGCAGCAGCGCCTTGCCGAGGACGACCGTCGGCGCGCCGAGGAAGCCGAGCGCAAGCGCCGCGAGGAAGAGGCTGCGCAGGCCGAGGCCGCGCGCCAGGCGGCCGCCGTCGCCGCGGCCGCCCGCGAGGATGAGCCGGCCCGTCGCCCCGCGACCCATGGCCACGGGCATCCGCCGCACAAGCCGGCCACGCCCGCGCGCGACGACAAGCACGCGCCCAAGCACAAGAACCGCGGCTCGCACGCGATGGTCGCGGGCGTCGAGGACGACGACAACGCCGCGCGCTTCGCCGGCCAGCTGCACCTGTCGGCGTCCGAACGCGCGCGCCGCACCACCAGCACCCGCGGCCGTTCAAAGCCCAAGCGCCAGGCCGAGCAGGCCCGCAGCGGCGGCGGTGCGCACGGCTTCTCGCGCCCGACCGCGCCGATCGTGCGCGAAGTGACCATCGGCGAAGCGATCACCGTCGGCGACCTTGCGCAGAAGCTGGCGCTGAAGGGCGGCGACGTGGTGAAGGCGCTGTTCAAGATGGGCGTGATGGCGACCATCAACCAGAGCATCGACCACGACACCGCCGTGCTCGTCACCGAGGAGCTCGGCCACCGGGCCGCGCGCGCGGACGAGGGCAACGTCGAGGAAGTGCTGCTCGCCCACGTCGAGGAGGCACAGGGCGACAAGGCGCCGCGTCCGCCGGTGGTCACGATCATGGGCCACGTCGACCACGGCAAGACTTCGCTGCTTGACTACATCCGACGCACCAAGGTCGCGTCGGGCGAGGCGGGCGGCATCACCCAGCACATCGGCGCGTACCACGTCGAGACGCCGCGGGGCACGATCAGCTTCCTCGACACCCCGGGCCACGCCGCCTTCACCCAGATGCGCGCGCGCGGCGCGAAGCTCACCGACATCGTCGTGCTGGTCGTCGCGGCCGACGACGGCGTCATGCCGCAGACGGTCGAGGCCGTGCAGCACGCCAAGGCGGCGCGCGTGCCGCTGATCGTGGCGATCAACAAGATCGACAAGTCCGACGCGGATCCGTCCCGCGTCAAGAACGACCTGCTCGGCCAGGACGTGGTCGCCGAGGAATTCGGCGGCGACACCCAGATGGTCGAACTGTCGGCGAAGACCGGCCAGGGCGTGGACACGCTGCTGGACGCGATCTCGCTGCAGGCCGAGGTGCTCGAGTTGCGCGCGGTGCCCGATGGTCGCGCCACCGGCGTCGTCATCGAGTCCGCGCTCGACAAGGGGCGCGGCCCGGTCGCGACGGTGCTGGTGCAGCAGGGCCGCCTGCAGAAGGGCGACTACCTGGTGTGCGGCACCCAGTTCGGCCGCGTGCGCGCGCTGTTCGACGAAACCGGCAAGCAGGTGCAGGACGCGGGCCCGTCGATCCCGGTGCAGGTGCT
The DNA here is from genome assembly GCA_013362405.1 of Lysobacter sp. Lineage (GTDB taxonomy): Bacteria > Pseudomonadota > Gammaproteobacteria > Xanthomonadales > Xanthomonadaceae > JABFWF01. The sequence goes on from JABFWF010000062.1 coordinate 14,215, forward strand.
CGGCCTGTCCGGCGTGCCGGATGCGGGCGATGACTTCGTGGTGGTCGCCGACGAGCGCCTCGCCAAGGAAGTCGCGCAGCAGCGCGACGCCAAGCGCCGCGAGTCGCGCCTGGTCAGCCAGGCGGGCAACCGCATGGAAGACATCATGGCGCAGATGGGCGCGGCGGAGGCCCAGCTCAGCCTGCCGCTGATCGTCAAGGCCGACGTCCAGGGCTCCGTGCAGGCGCTGCGCGAAGCGCTGACGGGTTTGTCGAACGAGCAGATCCGCATCAATGTCATCGGTTCCGGCGTCGGTGGCATCACCGAATCCGACGCGCAGCTGGCGGCGACCTCCAAGGCGACGATCATCGGCTTCAACGTCCGCGCCGATGCCTCGGCGCGCAAGGTGATCGACGGCAACGGCGTCGACCTGCGCTACTTCTCGATCATCTACGACGTGATCGACCAGGTGAAGCAGGTCGCTTCGGGCATCCTGGGCGTCGAGATCCGCGAAGAGATCATCGGCACCGCCGAAGTACGCGACGTGTTCCGCTCGTCGAAGTTCGGCGCGGTCGCCGGCTGCATGGTCGTCGAGGGCGTGGTCAAGCGCAGCAAGCCGATCCGCGTGCTGCGCGACAACACCGTCATCTTCGAGGGCGAGCTGGAATCGCTGCGCCGCTTCAAGGAGAACGTCGACGAGGTCCGCCAGGGCACCGAGTGCGGCATCGGCGTCAAGGCCTACAACGACGTCAAGCCGGGCGACCAGATCGAGTGCTTCGAGCGCGTCGAGGTGCAGCGCACGCTGTAAGCCTGCCTGCAGACAAGCACGATGCCGCAGAAGTCCTTCCATCGCACCGACCGCGTTTCCGCCCAGCTCCGCCGCGAACTGGGCCGGCTGGTCCACGAGGCCGTGCGCGAGCACGGCCTGCCGTCGGCCAGCGTGTCCGACGTCGAGGTCACGCGCGACATGGCGCACGCCAAGGTATTCGTGACCGCACTGCAGCCCGAGCGCGCGGATGCCGTGGTGAAGGGACTGAAGGAGCTGGCGCGCGAGCTGCGTTACGAGCTGGCGCGGGCGGTGAAGCTGCGGCACGTGCCGGAGCTGCACTTCGCCTACGACGATTCGGTCGACCGCGGCGAGCGCATCGAGAACCTCCTGCGCGACCTGCCGGAACCTCCCGCGGACGAGTAACGGTTCCTCCGCCCGCCGTCGACGGGGTCGGGCCATCTTTCCCGGTGCCTTCGCGCTTCGGCGCATGTCGGCGCTTTTCCGATGCGTGCGGCGGGTCGAGACCCGTCCTACCATCGCACGAACCCGTCCGCCACCACGGCGGGCGCCTCCGCCGAGCCCAGGGATCCCGCGACGCCCGATGTCGTCGAAGACACGCTTCCGCAAGCTCGACGGCATCCTGCTGCTGGACAAGCCGCGCGGGCTGAGCTCGAACCAGGCGCTGCAGCGCGTGCGGCACCTGTTCCGCGCGGACAAGGGCGGGCACACCGGCAGCCTCGATCCGCTCGCCACCGGCCTGCTGCCGGTGTGCTTCGGCGAGGCGACCAAGATCGCCGGCGGCCTGCTCGGTGCGCGCAAGGCCTACGACACCGTCGCGCGGCTGGGCATCGTCACCGATACCGACGACGCCGAAGGCCAGCCGCTGCGCGAACGGCCGGTGCCCGAACTGACGATCTCCGACATCGACCGCGCGCTGCATGCGCTCACCGGCCGCATCCGCCAGCGGCCGCCGATCTATTCCGCGCTCAAGCGCGGCGGCGAGCCGCTGTATGCGAAGGCGCGCCGGGGCGAAGTCGTCGAAATCGAGGAGCGCGAGGTCGACGTGCATGCCTTCGAGCTGCAGTCGGCCGCCGACCTGCTCGACGGCAACGCACCGCTGCTGCGCCTGCATGTCGAATGTGGCTCGGGCACCTACGTGCGCAGCCTGGTGCGCGACCTCGGCGAGCTGCTCGGCTGCGGTGCGCACGTCGAGGAGCTGCGGCGGCTGTGGGTCGACCCCTTCCGCGAACCGCGCATGTGGACGCTGGAGGCGCTGCAGGCGCTCGCCGGGCGCGGCGAGCGTGGGCTGGACGCCTGCCTGCTGCCGATCGAAGCGGGCATGGCGTCCTGGCCACAGGTCGAAGTCAACGCGGCGCAGGCGCGGC
>JABFWF010000234.1 GCA_013362405.1 Lysobacter sp.
GGGTTCCAGCAACCTCGACCCACTGAGCCTGTCGCTCAACCTGGAGGCGAACGTGTTCGTCCGCGACCCCGCCTTCGCCGCGCACCTGCGCGGGCGGCTGCACGCGCTGATGGCCACGCATTGCCGCCGGGTGGACGCCGCGCCCGCTCGCGCCCTCGGTGGCTCGCTGCTGCAGCCGCTGGCCTTCCACTGCCTGCGCCGCTTTCCCGACTGGGCCGGCCTGCTGCCCGCGCACACGCCGCGCTTCGCGCAGGTGCGCGCCCCGGCGGCCGGGCGCTTCGGCAAGGCCGCATGAAGCCGCACCATCCGACGCTGCGGCTCGCGGCGAGGATCGCCTCGCTGCTGTTCCTGCTCGCGGTCGCCGTGCTGCTCGTGCATGCCGCGCGCACGGTGGACTGGACGCAGGTGCGCGCGGCGATCGCCGGCTATGCGCCCCACCGGCTCGCACTGGCGGGCGTGCTGACGGCGGCGAGCTATGCCCTCTACTGCGGCTACGACGTGGCTGCGCGCCGCTACGCGGAACACGACCTGCGCCACCGCCACATCCTGCCGATCGTCTTCGTCAGCTACGCGCTGAGCATGAACATCGGCGCGGTGCTCGGCGGCGCCGGCTTCCGGCTGCGGCTGTACACGCGTTCGGGCCTGTCACTGGGGCTCATCACCCGCATCATCTTCTTCGCCACCGTCACCAACTGGACCGGCTACCTGCTGCTCGCCGGCGTGCTGTTCGCGCGCCGCACGCTCGCGCTGCCGCCCGGCTGGCGGCTGGGCGTCGACGGCCTGCAGGTGCTGGGGGTCGCGATGCTGGGCGTGGTCGCCGCCTACCTCGTCGCCTGCCGGCTGATGCACGGGCGCATCTTCCACGTGCGCGGCCACCACTTCCGCCTGCCGTCGCTGCACCTCGCGCTGCTGCAGCTCGCGATGTCGACCGGCAACTGGATGCTGATGGCGGGCATCGTGCACGTGCTGCTGCCGGGCGGCATCGCATACCCGGAGGTGCTCGCGGTGCTGCTGCTCGGCGCGGTGGCGGCGGCCGCGGTGCACATGCCGGCGGGGATCGGCGTGCTGGAGGCGGTATTCGTCGCCCTCCTCGATGGCCGCGCGCCGCGCGCGGAAATCCTCGCCGCGGTGCTCACCTATCGCGCGTTCTACTACCTGTTGCCGCTGGCGGTGGCGATGGTCGTGTACGCGGGCCTGGAAATGCGCAGGCACCGCCAGGGCGGTCGCCGCACGATGCACGGCGACCGGGCCTGACCCGCTACTGCGCCGGCGCCACCGGCAGGTCGACGAAGCTGCTCGACAGGATCCGCTGGGTCGCCTTGCGATAGTCGCCCGGCTTCGCGAAGAAGATGTTCGGCACGAAGGTCTGCGGATTGCGGTCGTAGAGCGGGAACAGCGTCGACTGCACCTGCACCATCACGCGATGGCCCGGCAGGAACACGTGGTTCACGTTCGGCAGGTCGAAGCGGTAATGCGCGGCGGCACCGGGCGTGAGCGCCTTCGGCGTATCGAAACCCTCGCGGTAGCGGCCGCGGAAGATCGTGAGCGCGACCGGCAGCTGGTAGCCGGCCATCGTCGGGTTGTCGGGATACTGGTCGGGATACACGTCGATGAGCTTCACCACCCAGTCGCTGTCGCTGCCGGTGGTGGACGCGTCGAGGTTGGCAACCGGCACGCCGGCCAGGCGCAGCGGTTCGGCCAGCGCCGGCGTGGTGTAGCTCAGCACGTCGGAGCGCCCGTCGACGAAACGCTGGTCCTTCACCAGCCACGTCGTCCACGTCGGCCGGTCGCCCATCTGCACCGGGCGCGGCACGAAAGGCACCGGCTTGGCGGGATCGCTCACGTACTCCGCCGCGCCGTCCGCGGGCTTCTGCCACTGCAGTGTTTCATCCGCGGCGAGGTAGAGCGGCTTCGATGTCGCCGGGCAGCCGCTGTCGCAGCTCTGCGGCCAGCGCGCGTAGGCATCCCAGCGCTGCAGGCCGGCGTTGTAGATCATCACCGGTGGCGTCTGAGCCTTCGGCGCGCCGTCCTTGAGGTACTGGTCGAAGAACGGCTTGAGCACGTCGCGCCGCCACTGCAGCGCGGTGTCGCCGTTGAACCTGAGGTCGCCGAGGCTTGAACCGTCGTAATTGGCGCCGCTGTGCCGCCACGGACCGATGACGAGGAAGTTGCGGGTGTTGTCGGCGTCCTTCGGCTCGAGCGCGGCGTAGCTGTGGTTGGCGCCGTACATGTCCTCCTGGTCCCACAGGCCCTGCTCCCACATCGTGGGCACCGTGATCCCCGGCAGCTTCGCGAGCAGCTGGTCGAGCGCCTGCGCCTGCCAGAACGCGTCGTAGGCCGGGTGTTCGGTGACCTTGCGCCAGAACGGGAACGCGTCGAGGCCGGCATAGCGCGCGAAGCCTTCGGCGGAGCCGAGGCGCAGGAAGCTGGTGTAGTCGTCCTGCGTCGGCATGGCGATCTCGCCGCCCGCGCCGCGCGCGCTGTTCTGGCCGACGATGTAGCCGACGTTGACCTGGCGGTAGGCGCCGTTCTGGAACCAGTCGTCGCCCTTCCAGCCGTCGATCATCGGGCTTTCCGGCGCGGCGACCTTCAGCGCCGGATGCGGATCGAGCAGCGCCATCACCACGGTGAAGCCTTCGTAGGATGAACCGAGCATGCCGACGCGGCCGTTCGACTCCGGCACGTGCTTCACCAGCCAGTCGATGCTGTCCCATGCGTCGGTGGTGTGGTCCACGCGCGTCGGGTTGAGCGGCCCGCGCGGCGGGCGCGTCATCACGTAGTCGCCCTGCGAGCCGTACTTGCCACGCACGTCCTGGTAGACGCGGATGTAGCCGTCCTGTGCGAACACGGTGTCGGCCTGCGACAGCGCATCCACCAGCCGCGTCGCGCCCGGCGTGCGCATCGTGCGCTTGGCGGCGTTGTAGGGCGTGCGGGTGAACAGCATCGGCGCGTCATGCGCGCCCTTCGGGATCATGATGACGGTGAAGAGCTTCACCCCGTCGCGCATCGGGATCATCACCTCGCGGCGCTCGAAGTCGCGCTGCGGAGTGGGCTGCTCGTATTTCCTGCCGGTGATGTCCGGCGTCATCGGCGGCGTTTGCGCGAACCCGATGCGCGGCGCCGCGAATGCCATCGCCATTGCCGCGCACAACGCGAGTGTCCGACCGCCGATGCCCGTCATGCCGCCGCTCCGAACGAAGGAATCCGGCGACGCTAGAGGAGCGGTCGACCGGCCTGCAGTGACGGAAGTCATGGTCCGCCGCTGCGCGTGGCCCGGACGGCGCGCGATGCGTCCCCGAAAAACGAAGAGCGCGCCTTGCGGCGCGCTCTTCGACCATCGGTTCGTGGCGAGCGCCGGCTTACGCCGCCGGCAGGCCCTCGCCTTCCTCGACCGCCTTCATCGACAGGCGGATGCGGCCCTGCTTGTCGACCTCGAGCACCTTGACCCGGACGACGTCGCCTTCCTTGAGCTTGTCGCTGACCTTCTCGACGCGCTCGTTGGAGATCTGCGACACGTGCACCAGGCCGTCCTTGCCCGGCAGGATGGTCACGAACGCGCCGAAGTCCATCAGCTTGGCGACCTTGCCCTCGTAGATGCGGCCCGGCTCGACGTCGGACGTGATCTGCTCGATGCGCGCCTTGGCAGCCTGCGCCGCCGCGGCATTCACCGACGCGATCACGATCGTGCCGTCGTCCTGGATGTCGATCTGCGTGCCGGTTTCCTTGGTGATCGCCTGGATGGTCGAGCCACCCTTGCCGATCACTTCGCGGATCTTGTCCGGGTGGATCTTCATCGTCAGCAGGCGCGGCGCGAACTCCGACAGCTCGGCGCGCGGTGCGGTGATCGCCTTCTCCATCTCGCCGAGGATGTGCAGGCGCCCGGCCTTGGCCTGGTTCAGGGCGACCTTCATGATCTCCTCGGTGATGCCCTGGATCTTGATGTCCATCTGCAGGGCGGTCACGCCGCCGGCGGTGCCGGCGACCTTGAAGTCCATGTCGCCGAGGTGGTCCTCGTCGCCGAGGATGTCCGACAGCACGACGAAGCGCGCGTCTTCCTTCACCAGGCCCATCGCGATGCCGGCGACCGGCGCCTTGATCGGCACGCCCGCGTCCATCAGCGCCATCGACGAGCCGCACACGGAGGCCATCGACGACGAGCCGTTCGACTCGGTGATTTCCGACACCACGCGCACGGTGTACGGGAACTCCTCCATCGACGGCATCACCGCCAGCACGCCGCGCTTGGCAAGGCGGCCGTGGCCGATCTCGCGACGCTTGGGCGCGCCGAAGCGGCCGCACTCGCCGACTGAGTACGGCGGGAAGTTGTAATGGAACAGGAAGTGTTCCTTGTACTCGCCGGCGACGGCGTCGATGATCTGGCCGTCGCGCGCGGTGCCGAGCGTGGTGACCACGATCGCCTGCGTCTCGCCGCGGGTGAACATCGAGGAGCCATGGGTGCGCGGCAGCACGCCGACCTTCGAGGTGATCGGGCGCACGGTGTCGAGCGCGCGGCCGTCGATGCGCACCTTGGTGTCGAGCACCGAGTCGCGCATGGTGCGGTACTCGAGCTCGCCGAACTCCTTGGCGTACTCGGCCGCGGCCCAGCCTTCCGTCTCGGCGCGCGCCGACAGCGTGGCCCAGGTGT
>JABFWF010000203.1 GCA_013362405.1 Lysobacter sp.
GCGCGCGGCCAGCAGCGGCACGTCGTCGCGGCGTTCGCGCAGCGGCGGCAGGCGCAGGCGCACGACGTCGAGCCGGTGCAGCAGGTCGGCGCGGAAGCGGCCGTCGGCGACCAGCGTCTCCAGCGGCTGGTGGGTGGCGGCGATCACCCGCACGTCGACCCGGATCAGCTCGCGCCCGCCGACGCGGAAGAACTCGCCTTCGGCCAGCACCCGCAGCAGGCGCGTCTGCAGCGCCGGCGGCATGTCGCCGATCTCGTCGAGGAACAGCGTGCCGCCATCGGCCTGTTCGAAGCGGCCGACATGGCGCCGCGTCGCGCCGGTGAACGCACCGGCCTCGTGGCCGAACAGTTCGCTTTCCAGCAGCTCGGCGGGGATTGCTGCCGTGTTGAGCGCGACGAACGGGCGCTGCGCGCGCGGCGACTCGCGATGCAGCGCGCGTGCGACCAGCTCCTTGCCGGTGCCGGTCTCGCCGGTGATGAGCACCGACAGCGGCGCCTGGGCGAGCCGGCCGATGCTGCGGAACAGCGTCTGCATCGCCGGCGTGCTGCCGACGAGCTCGGGGCCGCCGCGTTCCGCAGCCGCTTCATCCAGGTCTCCGCCCTCCGCGCGCACGGTGGCGAGCACGCGCGCTGCCAGCGCGACGGCGTCGTCGAGGTCGAAGGGCTTGGACAGGAACTCCTGCGCGCCGCCGCGGAACGCGCCGGCGGTACTGGCGACGTCGGTATAGGCGCTCATCACGATCACCGGCAATCGCGGGTGGCGCGCCTTGAGCTTGTCCAGCAGCACGAGGCCATCGTCGCCGGGCATGCGCACGTCGGTGAACAGCAGGTCGGGCAGCGCGGCGTCCTCGCGCATGCGCAGCGCGGCGAGCGCGTCGGCGGCGTTGCCGAACGCATCCACCACGTAGCCCGCATCGCGCAGCGCGGTGGCGAGCACGAAGCGCACGGCGCGGTCGTCGTCGACGACCCAGACACGGGCGTCAGCCATCGGCCACCCCGGTCGCCATCGGCAGCAGCAGCGTGAATACCGTATGCCCGGGGCGCGAGCGGTAGGCCAGCGAGCCGCCGTGCTCGCGCGCGACCTGTTGCGCGAGCGCGAGGCCGAGCCCGCTGCCTTCGGCGCGCCCGCTCACCAGCGGCAGGAAGATGCGTTCGGCCAGCGAATCGGGCACGCCGCGGCCGTCGTCGACGATCTCCAGTCGCAACGCCAGCGGCACCACCGCCTCGCCGATGCGCAGTCCGTGCTCGGCGCGCGTGCGCAGGGTGACGTTGGCGGCGCCGGCTTCGATCGCGTTGCGCACCAGGTTCCACAGCGCCTGGGTGAGGCGGTCGGCATCGCCGGCGAACTCAGGCAGCGACGGGTCGTAGTCGCGCGCGAGCCGCACCGCCCAGCCGGCATCGCTCTCGGCCAGGCGCAGCACGCGTTCGAGCACCGCATGGATGTTGAGCGGCTCGGGCGCGCGCCGCGGCGCGGGCACCAGCAGGCGGTCGAGCAGGTCGGCGAGGCGGCCGACCTCAGCTTCGATGAGGCCGGTGAGCTCGCGCGACTGCGGATCGTCCGTGCGTCGCGCCAGCAGTTGCGCCGCGCCCTTCAGGCCCGCGAGCGGATTGCGCAGCTCATGCGCCAGGCCCTTGAGCGCGGCCGACAACGCCGAGGGCAGCGCGACCGCCGGATCCTCGCCGGGAAACTCGGCGACCGGGTGTGCCTCGAGCAGCCAGCCGCCATCCTCGCGGCGGGCCAAGTACAGGTCGGCGAAGCGCGGCGCCTCGGTGCCCGGGAAAGCAAGCGCGACCCGCCGCAGCCGCACCTGCGCGGTTGCCTGGGCCAGCGCCCGTGCCAGGTTGTCGCCATCCACTTCCAGCGCGGCCAGCGGCAGGCCCGGCAGGCGTCGTGCGCTCACCGCCAGCCAGCGCGCGAAGGCCGGGTTGCCGCCAAGCAGGCGGCCGTCGTCGTTGGCCCAGGCGACCGGGGTGTCGAGCGCATCGAGGGTGGGAGGCCACGCCATTGCACCATTATGGGGCAGGCGCGCGCGGGTCCACGGCGCGCTGCCCGCTAGGGCGTCCGGGTCAGCGCGAACAGGATGCGCGCGTCCTCCGCGTCGAGCACCGCGCCCTCGTCGCCGCGGAAATGACGGTGGAACGCACGCACGGTGGCGGTGCGGCCGGGCGTGTCGTCCTGTTCCAGCGGATAGCCGAGCAGGCGCAGCGCGATCCAGGGATCGAACCCCGCGGGCGGATCGACGAGCGGCGTGCGTGGCCACGCGCCGAAGCCGGCATCGGCCAGACGCTGCCACGGGAAGCGGAAGCCGGGGTCGCGCTTGCGCGTCGGCGCGAAGTCGGCGTGGGCGACGATCTGCGTGCGCGGGATGTCCAGTCGCGTGCACAGGTCCGCCAGCAGCACCAGCAGGCTGTCGATCTGCGCCGGCGCGAACGGCGATTCGCCATCGTTGTCGAGTTCGATGCCGATCGAGGCGGAGTTGACGTCGGTGATCGTGCCCCAACGCCCGGGACCGGCGTGCCACGCGCGCTGGTCGTCGGCGACCAGCTGGTAGCGCGCGCCATCGCGGCCGATCAGGTAATGCGCGCTGACCGGTCCGCCGCTGTTGCCCGTGCGCAGGGTGGCCAGGCTCTCTCCGACCGAATGCTGCTCGGTCGCATGCAGCACGATGAGCACCGGACGCCGTGGCTCGACGTTGGGCGATGGCACCCACTGCGCGAGCGGGTTGCGCGAGGGCGCGTGCGCACAGGCGGCGAGCAGGACGCAGGTCAGGAGCAGCGGCAGGCGGGACATGCGCCGATTGCAGCGCGCCGCGGACGCCAAGTAAATGGGCCGCGGTCGCGCATGGCGTCGGCGCATTCCCGGCAATGGTCCGGCACGCCGGACCACTGCATCACCACTGCATCCTGCCGCTAGCGGTGGCGCACGAAGCCGATGCGTGCAATCCCCGCGTCGCGGGCCATCGCCAGCACGCGGGCGACCGCGCCGTAGTCGGCATCGGCGCTGGCATCGATGCGCAGCGCCGGCATCCGCGCTTCGTCCACCTGCGTGGCCGTGGCCAGCCGCGCAGGCAAGGCGGCGAACGAGGTCGGCGTGCCATTCCAGAACACCTCGCCCGCGGCATCGATGCGCAGGTCGATGCCTGTTGGGCTCGCGGGCGATTGCGGGCCCGCCTGCGGCAGATCGAGCGGGATGCGATGGGTCAGCACCGGCGCGGCCACCATGAAGATCACCAGCAACACCAGCATCACGTCCACCAGCGGCGTGATGTTCATTTCCGCGATCCCGCGATGGGTCGTATCGCTTGCGAACGCCATGGCGCACCTCGCTGCGGTCGGGTCGGTTCCGACGCTACGCCGCCCGCGCGGCGACCGGCAAGCGGGGCCGTCGCCCTGCCGACAAGCGGCAGCCTGGCGCGGACCGGGCGCTTGCTCCGGCCGCAACGCATCGCATCACCGCGCGTTGCCTCACCCTGCATTGAGGCCGATGCGCGTCCAATGCCGGCGAGCACGCACGAGGCCGTCCCATGTTCCGCATCGAACCGGACTTCGAAGCAAGCATCATCCATGCCACGGTCGTCGGCGCGACGCTGCTCGCACCGGAATGCCAACGCCTGTTCGACGCGGTCGACGAAGCCGTGCAGCTCACCGGCATCCGCCGCGTGTTGCTGGAAGTCGGGGCCGACCACGCGATCGGCGAGCCCTACACCGACAAGCTGCGCCTCGCGAACCGCCTGGTCAACGACCCGACGATCGCGCATACGCGCTTCGCCTACGTGCCGACCCGTGGCGCCGAGATCGACCCGGTGGTCGAGGCGCTCGCGAAGGCCAAGGGCTTCCAGGGCCAACGGTTCGAGGACCCGGACGACGCGCTCGACTGGCTGACCGAGGCCGACGCATCGAGCACCGACGCCGGCGCAGGCCGGCCCGGCAGCCACCATTGAACGCAAGCGAGCCTGCCTCGCGCACGCGTCGCTAGATCGACCGCGTCATGAACACGCTGTGGGGATCGTGGCGGTAATCGCCGAAGGGCGCGCAATACACGAAGCCGGTGCGTAGAGGCGTCGTGCCGGGGCGAAAGCCTCTGCCGCGCCGGTTTCCAGGCTGAGCCGGTGATAGCCGCGCCGGCGCGCCTCGCCGAGCAGATGCTGCAGCAGCACCGTGGCCACGCCCGTGCGGCGATGCGCATCGACGGTGCGCATGGACTTCAACTCGCCGTGCGACGCATCCAGCCCGCGCAGCGCGGCACAGCCGAGCAGCGTGTCGGCGCGCTACGCGCTCCAGAAGCGGATATCGGGCGTGCGCAGGGCCCCAACGCCGAGCGCGTGCACGCTGTCCGGCGGCGACAGCGCCTGCATGCCGCGCAGGTGCGCGTGCAGCAGCGCGACCACGTCGGCGTGATCGAGGCCGCCTTCGCGGATGTCGATATCCATCGTCTCTCGTATAGGAAAAAAGCCGGCGACACTCGCGCGCCGCCGGCCTGGTCGATCACGTCGTCGGCGACGCGCTCAGATGGTGTAGTACATCTGGTATTCGAGCGGATGCGTCGCCGCGCGGAACGCGGTGACTTCCTTCATCTTCAGCCCGATGTAGGCGTCGATGAGGTCGTCGGTGAACACACCGCCGGCCTTGAGGAACTCGCGGTCCTTGTCGAGCGCTTCCAGCGCCTGGTCCAGCGAGTGGCACACGGTCGGGATGTTCTTCTCTTCCTCCGGCGGCAGGTCGTACAGGTCCTTGTCGCTCGGCGCACCCGGGTCGATCTGGTTCCGGATGCCGTCCAGGCCCGCCATCATCAGCGCGGCGAAGGTGAGGTAGCCGGACTGCATCGGGTCGGGGAAGCGGATCTCGATGCGGCGCGCCTTCGGGTTGGCCACGTACGGGATGCGGCACGACGCGGAGCGGTTCGACGCCGAGTACGCCAGCATCACCGGCGCCTCGAAGCCCGGCACCAGGCGCTTGTACGAGTTGGTCGTCGAGTTGGCGAACGCGTTGATCGCACGCGCGTGCTTGAAGATGCCGCCGATGTACCACAGCGCCATCTGCGACAGGCCGCCGTAGCCGTCGCCGGTGAACAGGTTGGTGCCGCCCTTCGCGAGGCTCTGGTGCACGTGCATGCCGCTGCCGTTGTCGCCGACGATGGGCTTGGGCATGAAGGTGGCGGTCTTGCCGTTGCGGAAGGCGACGTTCTTGATGATGTACTTCATCGTCAGCAGCTCGTCGGCCTTCTGCACGAGCGTGTTGAAGCGGGTGCCGATCTCGCACTGGCCGGCGTTCGCCACTTCGTGGTGGTGCACCTCGACCTCGATGCCCACCTGCTGCAGCGTCTTGCACATCTCGGCGCGGATGTCGTGCAGCGAGTCGAGCGGCGCGACCGGGAAGTAGCCGCCCTTGATGCCCGGGCGGTAGCCGGTGTTGCCGCCTTCGTATTCGCGCGCGGAGTTCCAGTGCGCCTCTTCCGAGTCGATGTGGAAGAAGGTGTGGCCCATTTCATTCGCGTAGCGCACCGAGTCGAAGATGAAGAACTCGGGCTCGGGGCCGAAGAACGCGGTGTCGGCGATCCCGCTGGCCTTGAGGAACGCCTCGGCGCGCCGGGCGACGCCGCGCGGGTCGCGCGAGTAGGCCTGCATGGTCGCCGGGTCGAGGATGTCGCAGGTGAGGACGACGGTCGGATCCGAGGTGAACGGATCGAGGAACGCGGTGGACGGATCGGGCAGCAGCACCATGTCGGACTGGTGGATGCCCTTCCAGCCGGCGATCGAGCTGCCGTCGAACATCTTGCCGTCCTCGAACAGCGAGGCATCGACGATGGATTTCGGGAAGGTGACGTGGTGCTGCACGCCGCGCATGTCGGCGAAGCGCAGGTCGACCCACTCGACCTTGTGGTCCTTGATCAGTTTCTCGACGTGTTCGAGGGACATGGGAGCTCCGGAGGCTGGGGCTGGGGACGGGGCTGGCGGGGCCAACGCGGTTTTGAATAGCAAGCGACGTGCCAGCCGCCGGAGTCCGCCAAGCGGCTGATTTGCAAGGACGCCGCCCGCAAACGCCGTCTCGCGCGCTCCATGCTGGTGCAACAATTTCGAGACTTGCTCCGTCATGGTGCAAACGCGGCCGTCCGCTATGCTCGCCTGCCACGCTGCCGCGCCGTCCACGCCGCCCCGCATACCGTGTCCCGCCCGCGCACGACTCGCCCCGATCCCTGGCCACTTCCCTTCCCATGACCCATACCCTCGCCGCCCACCTGCTCGGCATCATCGAAGGCATCACCGAATTCCTGCCGATCTCCAGCACCGGCCACCTGCTGATCGCCGAGCGCTGGCTCGGGCACCGCAGCGAGCTGTTCAACATCGCGATCCAGGCCGGCGCGATCCTCGCGGTGGTGCTGATCTACCGCGCGCGCCTGTGGGAGCTGGCGTGCAGCCTGGTGCGCCCACACGGACAGACCGTGCACGGGCAGCCGGCGCGCGACTATTTCTGGAAGCTCGCGGTCGCCTTCCTGATCACCGCGGTGCTGGGGCTCATCGTCAAGAAGCTCGGCTTCCAGCTGCCGGAAACCATCACGCCGGTGGCCTGGGCGCTGGTGCTCGGCGGCGTGTGGATGCTGCTGGCCGAATGGGGCGCGGCGGTGCGGGCGCGGGCGCTCGGCGAACGCACGCGCATCACCTGGACCGTGGCACTGCTGGTCGGCGTCGCCCAGGTGGTGGCGGGCGTCTTTCCCGGCACCTCGCGCAGCGCGGCGACGATCTTCGTCGCGCTGCTCGCCGGCACCACCGCGCGCACCGCGGCCACCGAGTTCGCGTTCCTGGTCGGCATCCCGACGATGTTCGCGGCGACGGCCTACGAGCTGCTCGCGCTGTACAAGGACGGCGGGCTCGGCGGCGAGGACTGGAGCGCGCTGGCGATCGCCTTCGTCACCGCCACCGTCACCGCCTTCGTCGCGGTGAAGTGGTTGCTGCGTTACATCCAGACGCACCGCTACACCGCGTTCGCGGTGTACCGCATCGTGGTCGGCGCCGCGCTGCTGCTGCTCATCCCGGCGGGCAGCTGAGGCCCGCGCGGCAGCGCTTGACCTTGTCCTAGGGACAGGCCCCAACGTCGGCGTCGATGTCCATTCCACACGACCAGTACCTGCGCATCGGCGCCATCGCCCGTCGTACCGGCCTCAGCGCGAAGGCGCTGCGGCTGTATGAGGCGCGCGGGCTGCTGATGCCATGCGCGCACACGCCGGCGGGCTATCGGCTGTACGGCCCGGCGGCGCTGCAGCGATTGGCGCGGATCGTCCTGCTCAAGCGCCTGGGCTTCACCCTCGCGCAGATCGCCCGCCTGTTGGCGCGCGACGAGCAGGCCGCGTCCGGCCTGCTGGCCGAGCGCATCGCGGTGCTCGAGCGCGAGCTCGGCCAGCGCGCGCGGACGCTGCACGCATTGCGCGCGGTGCAGCAGCGGGTGGATCCGGCATCGCCCCTGACCACCGACGAACTGCTGGAGACCCTGAGCATGAGCAACACGATCGAAGCACCGACCGGCGAAGACGAACGCGAGGCGCTGCGTCGCCGCGCCGACACGATGGGCGCCTATTTCACCGAGGAAGAGCACGCGGGCTTCCGCCAGCGCGCCGAGTCGCTGGGCGAGGCCGGCATGGCCCGCGCGCAGCAGGACTGGGCGACGCTGATCGGCGAGGTGCGCGCCGCAATGGCCTCCGGCGTCGCCGCCGATTCCACCGAAGGCCAGGCGCTCGGCCGGCGCTGGCATGCGCTGGTGGGCGCCTTCACCGGCGGCGACCCGGCGATCGCGCGCAAGCTGCGCGAGGCCTACGCGGCCCAGCCGCAGGTCGCGGCCGAGCAGGGCATGGACCCGGCGATGTTCGGCTGGGCACGCAACGCGATGGCGGCGGCGGGACTGCCGCTCAGCTGACCCGGCGTTCCGGTCGGCGTCCGCCGCATGGCGGGCGTCGATCGCGCCGCGGCGCATCCGCCTTCGTCAGGCCGCTAGGGCGCCACGCGGCAGCGCGTAACCAAGGCGACGAGTTCGCCACCGAACGGCGTCAGCCGGTACTCGGTGCGCGGCGGCAGCTCGGCATGACGCTGTTGCGACAAGCCGCCGGCGCGCTCGACCCGGCGCGCTACAGCGTGGACGTGGTGCATCTGGGCGAGCAGCCCGCGCGCATCGCCGACGCCGAACGCACCTGCGTGCGCTCCGTGCCTGCGCTGGTGATCGGCGGCCTGCCGTTCCACATCAACCACGGCGCCGACCTCGCCGCGCTGCGCGCCTGACGCCGCGCGTGCGCACGACGTCAGCCGGCAACCGCTGGATTGAGCGAGTAGGTTCCGTGCACCGCCGCCTCGGCCAGCACGTGGCCGTGCATCGCACGCAGCACATCGATGGCGCCGAAGCGTTCCGGCAGGTCGAGGCGTTCCACGTCGAGCGCGAACAGGCGGAAGAAGTAGCGGTGCAGGCGCAGGTCGTTGGACGGCGGATACGGACCGTCGTAGCCGAGGTAGTCGCCCTGCATGTCGGCGTTGCCGGCGAACCAGCCGGTGTAGTCGTTCAGGCCCTGGCGCGCACCGGCCGGTCCCCGCGGGTCGCGCTTGCCGTGCGCGGTGACGCCGTCGCTGCAGCTGCCGGCGGCAATCGCGCGCACGTCAACGGGAATGTCGGCGAGCACCCAGTGCACGAACTCCGCGCGCGGCTGTTCGATCGGGATCTGCAGGTCCGCGCGACCGACCGTCGCCGGGTCGGTCGGCGCGTCGGTGTCGATGCACAGCAGCGCGAACGAGCGCGTTTCGGCGGGAACGTCGTCCCAGTGCAGCTCGGGATTGCGGTTGCCGCCGAAGCCGTCCGGCACGCCCATCGCGAACTCGGCGGGAATGCGCGCGCGGTGTTCGAAGCTGGCGCTGGCGATCTGCATCGGCAACCTCCGGGCGTGGATCAGGCCTCGTAACCGAGCCGGCGTGCGACCGGCGTGAGCAGCGCGAACGGCTCGGCCAGCGCATCGGCGTAGGCGCGCCAGTGGCCGGCCGGATAGCGCGGCGGCCCGAGCAGGCTGGCCGGCGGCACCGGCAGCGTGGCGCCGATCGCCTCGCCGACCGCGGCCGCGAGTCCCTGCGGATCGTCGACCACCGCATCGAGCTTGATCAGCCGGTGCGGATACAGGTCGCGCTCGTGCAGCGCGGCGACCTGGTTGAGCACCATCGCCAGCCATGCGGCGCCGCCGCGCGGCGACGGCATGCCGAGCGGCGGGATCGCGCCGAAGGCCAGCCAGTCGAGCAGCATGTCGCGCGGGTCGCGCAGGGCGATCAACAACTCGCCTTCCGGCAGTTCGGCGCGCAGCGCCAGCAACAGCGCGTTGTCCCAGAACAGCAGCCAGTCGGCGACCTGGCCGTCGATGCCGCGCTGCGGCAGCATGGCGCGCCAGTCGGCGACCGCGGCGGCGGCATCGAGCTCGCCGTGCGCCAGCTCGCCGATGGTGCGGAACTTCTGCAGCACGTCGGTGGGCGGGTTTGGCCCGAAGCGGTCGGCGCGGAATGCCGGCATGACCGCGCCCAGCAGGCTGGCCACGCGCTCCACGCCCGAGCCGGGCGGGCCCCACAGGAAGGCGATGCGCGGCGCGGCGGGATCCGCCGGCGCGAGTTCGGGCCAATCGCTGCGCGGCTCGCTCGGCGTCCAGGTCGGCAGGCGTTGCGGCGCCTGCGCCAGCTGCAGCGCGGTCCACGTCTCGACCGCCTCCGCCGCCTGGCCGGCGCGGTCCTGTGCCAGCGCCAGCCAGCCCTGCAGCAGCGTGCGGCTTTCGGCGTTCGGTGCCTGCGCCAGCAGGTGCTGCACGCGTGCCACCGCCGCCGGCGGGTCGCGCTCCATCAGGTCGTCGACCAGGCGCAGTTCGGCGCTGCTGCGGCCCGGTTCGAGGGCGACGATGCGCTCGGCGGTCGCGTTCGCCCCGGCCTGGTCGCCGGCCATGTTCTGCAGCGCCATGCGCGTTTCCAGCGCGTCGACCGAGTCGGGCGCGGCGGCGAGCCAGCGGTCGACGACCTTCGTCGCGCCCTCGCCGCCGATCGGCTCCAGCGACAGGCGCGCATGCCACAGGTCGACGCTGTCGGCCGCCTGGCCGAGCAGGGCGTCGAGCGTCTCCCGCGCTTCCTCGTCCGCGCCGACGCGCTGCCAGGCCTCCAGCAGCGCGCCGAGCACGCGGCGGTCGCGCGGCTGTGCGGCGAGCGCGGCGCGCAGGTGCGGCAACGCGCGCTCGGGCTGGTTGGCGGCCAGCTCCAGCTGGCCGGCGATGGTCAGCAACCCGGGCGTGCGGCGCGTGGGATCGGCGAGCAGCGGCGCGATCTCCGCGGCGGCCTCGCCCGGGCGCCCCTGCTGCTGCGCGAGGTCGGCGATCAGCGCGTGCAGCGTCACCGCCGACGGCACGTTCTCGAGCACCTTGCGGAAGGCCTGCTCGGCGAACGCGAGGTGGCCTCCCTGCATGTAGGCGAAGCCGAGCGCGTACTGCAGCTGCGGGTCCTGGGGCGCGACGCGCAGGGCGTCGAGCAGGATCTCCTGCGCGCGCTGGCCCTCGCCGCGACGCAGGGCGATGGTGCCTTCGATCGCGGCGAGATGCGGATGGTCGGGCGCGACGCGCGCGGCGAGCCGGCGCTGGCGCTCGGCTTCCTCGAGGTCGCCGCGGCCGAGCGCGATCTGCGCCTGCATCACGTAGGCCTCGAACTGGTTCGGGTCCAGGCCCAGCGACTGCGCGAGCGCGGCCTGGCCCTCGTCCAGCTTGCGCGCACCGAACAGCACCGCGGCGCGTTCGAAATGGTTGTCGGCGTCGTCCGGCGCGAGCGCGATGGCGCGGTCGAGCGTGGCGAGCGCCGCGTCGCCCTCGCCCTGCCGCTGCTGCACGAGCGCAAGGCGGCGCAGCGCGGCGACGTCCTGCGGTGCGGCCGCGACCCCGGCTTCGGCGGCGGCACGCGCCTCGTCGAGGGCGCCGCGGCGCAGGGCATCGAGGACGGAATCGGGCGAAGCGGACATGCGGGATCCAGCGGACGGCGAGCCGGCCATTGTAGCCGCGCGCCTCAGCCGGCCGCGGCCAGCCTGCGCGCGACCCAGGCCTCGGCGTAGCCGTCCATCGAACGGCCCAGCAGGAAGCCGCAATGGCCACCGTGGCGGGCGAGCTCGACCCGCGCGGACGGCGGCAGGCGCAGGGCATGGAATTCGTCGACCGGGATCACCGGGTCGTCTTCGGCCATCAGGATGTCCGCGGGCACCTGCAGGCTGGCCATGCGTCCATCGGCGATCGCGTAGCCGTCGAAGTACGCGTCGAGCGTGCCGAAGTCGGTGTGCCGCTCGACCAGCCAGCGGGTCAGCTCGCGCATGCCGAGGTGCAGCGTGCGGTCGTCGAACGCGTGCCGCCGCGGCCACAGCGCGCGCTTGCGCAGCAGCGAATGGCGCCACTTGCGCTCGAAGTAGCGCAGGTACACGCGCCAGCCGCGTTCCATGTGCGCCATCGTCAGCGCCGGGTCGAGCACCGGGCACACCGCCGCCACGCGCGCCAGCGGCAGTCCGGCAGCCGGGGCGCGCAACGCGAGCCGCAACGCGAAGTTGCCGCCGAGCGAATAGCCCGCGGCCACCAGCGGGCGATGCGGGAAGCGGCGTGCCACGTCGCGAGCCGCGTGCACCACCTCGTCGATGCGGTTGGAATGGAACAGCGCTTCGTTGAGGTGGTGGGTGTCGCCGTGGTCGCGGAAATTGAGGCGGAACGTCGCGAAGCCCTGGCGCAGGAAATGCGCCGCGGTCAGCCGCATGTAGCTCGACTCCGCGCTGCCTTCCCAACCGTGCAGCAGCAGCGCGAGCCCGCGCGGCGTCCCCGCGCGCGGCGTGCTGTACAGCCCGTGCAGGCGCACGCCGTCGCCGCCGTCGACGATGTGCGCGCTGGTGTCGGCGTCGGTCGCGGCGAGGAGTTCGGCGCCGCGACGGATCCGCCACGGGCTGGAGCCGAGCATGGTCTGCAGATGCCGGCTGCGCAGCCACCACGGCGCGTGATAGTCGGACGGATGCAGCGTCGCGGCGCCGACCGGCCCATCGCCGCGGATCGCATCGAGATGCGGCGCCGGGCCGCCATCCTCGCGCATGTCAGCCCAGCATCGCCGCGACGATCCGCTCGCGCGCGGTTTCGGCGATGCGGCGGCGGCCATCGGCATCGCCGGGCAGGATCGGCGCGAGGAAATGGATTTCCGCATCGCGCGCCGGTTCGCCGAGCAGGCGCAGGAAGTTGGCGAAGAAGCTTTCGCCGGGCGCGAACGCCACCACCGTCTGCGCGCTGCCGCGCGCGCCGTAGCGGAGCGCGACCGGCTGCACCGGCACACCCGCCTCGACCGCGGCGAGGAAGATGCGGGCGTGGAACGGCCCGACCTCGCGGCCGTCGCGCGTGCGTCCCTCCGGGAATACGCCGACCGAGCGGCCGTCGCGCAGCCGCGCGAGCATCTCGTGCAGCACGCCGCCGAGCGACTCCTGGCTGCCGCGCTGGTGGTAGATCGTCTCGCCGCGCGTGGCGAGCCAGCCGACCACCGGCCAGCCGGAGATCTCGCGCTTGGCGACGAAGCCCATCATCCGCTGGCTGTGCAGGACCACGATGTCGACCCAGCTGACGTGGTTCGCGACGAACACGGTGGCGCCCGGCAGCGGCGTGCCGACGCGGCGCAGGCGGAAGCCGAACACGCGCATCAGCCCGGCCGACCACGCGCGGATCAGGCGGTGGTCGAGGCGCTCGCCGGCGATCATCCAGCCGGCGGTGAGCGGTGTGATCAGCAGCAGCACCAGCGGCAGGTCGACGAGCACGTGCCAGAGCAGCAGGGGCACCCGCAGCAGGTAGCGCAGCGCGTGCGCGGGCCCGCGCACGGCCAGCGCGCCGGCGGGCGGTGGCAGCTCGTTCATGCGCGTCACGATACGGAAGGCCCTGCGTGCGGCACGCCAACGCGGCGCGCCGCGGGCGCTCGATCAGCGGAAGCTGAACATCCCCGGCCGCCAGGCGCGGGTGTAGCTGGCGCGTGGACTGGCG
The DNA here is from genome assembly GCA_013362405.1 of Lysobacter sp. GTDB lineage: Bacteria > Pseudomonadota > Gammaproteobacteria > Xanthomonadales > Xanthomonadaceae > JABFWF01. The sequence continues at coordinate 13,024 of JABFWF010000203.1, forward strand.
TAGCCGCTGCTGCTGCCGTAGCCGACGCCCATGTCGCGCGCGCGGCGCACGTGCATGCGGTCGACCAGCTCGTCGCGGCGGTTGGACAGCCAGTCGGCGCCGCCGACCTTGGCGGGCTCGACGCCCTGCCGCTCGGCTTGGTGCTGGCGGTAGTCGCAGAACTCGTCGTAGGCCTCGATCTCGTGCGCGAGCTGGCGCACGGCGAGCTCGATCATGATCGCATCGTCGAGGAAGCCGAGCACCTCGACGCGATCGGGGATCACGTCTTCCGGATCGCAGAAGTAGGTCAGCGCCGACAGCACGCGCTCGCGGTCGTCGGCCTCGAGCGACCAGGCATCATCGCGGAGCATCGCGATCAGATCGTCCAGGCGCAGCAGGCGGTCGAGGATGAAGCCCGGGATCTGCATCTTCTGCGCTTCGGTCAACAGCTTCGCGGCGCAGTCGATGATTTCCGGCTCGCTCTTGCCCTGTGCGGCTTTGCGGGCCTTGGCCTGCGCCGCCTGGAAGTGTTCGAGGTCGCGGTCGGACAGTTCGAAGTTCAGCGAAAGCGCCATGGCCACACCGAGGGAGGGGGAAGACGCGCAGACTAGGGCGGCGTGCGCGGTCGGTCAATGAACCTGAACGTCGGTGCGCGCCGGCTGCGGTCAGCGCGGCGCACGGCGGCGGATCACCGCCAGGGTGAGCCGCGAAACGCAGGCCAGGCGGCCGGCGGCGTCCTCGATGCGGATCTCCCACACCTGCGTGCGGCGGCCGACGTGCAGGGGCCGCGCAGTGCCCGTGACCACGCCGTCGCGCACGGCGGCGAGGTGGTTGGCGTTGATCTCGATGCCGACCACACCTTCGTCGTCCTCCACGCACAGCCCGCCGGCGGTGCTGCCGAGGGTTTCGGCCAGCAGCACCGAGGCGCCGCCGTGCAGCAGGCCGTAGGGCTGGCGGGTACGCGCGTCGACCGGCATCGTCGCGCGAAGGAAGTCGCGGCCGAGTTCGCTGAACACGATGCCCAGGGGCTCCATCGCGGTGCCGGCGGACAGCGTGTTGAGTTCGGCAAGGGTGGTGGCGCGGCGGAAGGGACCGGGGGCGTCGCTCATCCAGCCACGATACCCGAGCGCGGCGGCCGGCACGGAGGGGAAGGCCGTGCCGGCCGCGCGCCCGTCAACGGCAGCGGAAGCGCGGGGCGCCGGTCCAGGCGACGGCGTAGCGACGGGTGGCGGCGTAGCCGCTGCTGCGGCCATAGCCGACGCCGAAGTCGCGTTCGGGGTACTCGCGGCGCGCGGAAACCGGCGCGGCGGCGGCGGGAAGGCGGGGGACGGTGATCGCCGGGCGCGCGGTGGGGGACGGGGACGGGGTGGACATGGCGGCCTCCTGCAATGGCCTTGGTGAACTGGTGTGTTGGTAATCTACAACACCTGTGCACACCCGCCATGGGCCGGAAGTCACTGGGACGTTGGGACTCTCCGCAGGACGCCGGAACCCGCTCCGCCGACGTTGGCCGGGCTACCCACCCCTCTCCCTGCCCTCAAAGCACCGGCGCCAGCCCCGCACCGAACGCGGTGAAGATGCGCGTCAGCAGCGGCTTCAGCCCGAGCTCCACTTCCGGGAAGTCGCCGACCGCCTCGTAGCACTGGCCGAACTGCGGATCGAACGGCGACAGCGGCTGCGGGCACTCCGGTCCCGGCTGGAACTGGTAGCTGGTGGCGTAGCGCACCGGCCACAGGTCGAACACCGGCATGCGCTCGGAGACCTTCGCCAGTGAGTACTCGAGGCCGGACAGCACCGGCAGCTTCTCGCGCGGCGCGATCGTCCATGCGTTGGCCGGCGACATGTCGCGGCCGATGCTGGCGGCGAGCTCGCGCGCGAAGGCGTCGTCATGCACCACCAGCGCGGCCTCGGTGTTGTAGCGGTCGCCGCGCGGATCGAAGTTGTGGGTGCCGACCACGCCGATGTGCTCGTCCACCACCAGCGACTTCGCGTGCAGGCCGATGCGCATGCCCGCGCGCTTGAGCGGCACCGGCGCGTTGGCGCCGCTGCCGAAATAACGCAGCGCCGACTCCTCGCGGGCGAGCGCGCGCGGCGCGCCGGTCTCGTCGACGCCGCCGCGGTGACGCGGCATCGTGCCGGTGTGCGGACCGACCCGCGGTCGGGTCCACGACGGCGGCGTCGGCGCGGGCGGCGTTGCGGGCACGTCCGCCTTCCACGAGAAGTCGAATGGCCCGTCGCCGGGAAACGGCTTGTACTCGTGGATCTCGAAGCCGAAATGGCGCAGGAACCGGCGCTTGTACTTGTACGACAGCGCGTAGGTGATGAACGAATCCGTCGCGGCAAGGCTGCTGGTCGCGACCATCACGCGCGGCGGCGGCTCGCGCCGGTGCAACGCGCGGAACATCGCCTGCGCGGGATCGGACAGCACCAGGTACGGCGTTTCCAGCATCACCCGCTCGCGCGCGCTTTCGATCAGCTCGCGCAGGCCGTGGGTGGCGCCGCCGGCGCCGTGCTGGTGGCCGCCGTCGTGCTTGCGCGGCAGGTCGGCGAGGAAGTCGACCGCACCGACCGGCAACGCCGTCTCCGCCAGCCGCCGCGCTTCGTCCTCGTCGTCGGCCTCGCGCGAGATCGCGTCCACCCGCGCCGGCACTTCCCACTGCGCCGGCGGCAACGCGGGCACGCCACCGTCGAGCAGGGCCTGGCCGACGTCCGTCAGCGCCTCCGCCGGCCGGCTGCGTTCGTCCTGCCAGAACGCATCGAACACCGCCGCCATGTGGCGCACGACCGGGCCGGCGACCAGGACGTCGCGATCACGGAAGTTGAAGTCCTCGTCCCAGTCGTAATAGTCGTCCTGGTAATTGCGTCCGCCGGTGATGCCGACCGCGCCGTCGATCAGCAGCAGCTTGGTGTGCATGCGCTGGTTGAGCTGGCGCCAGCAGCAGGCGGCGGCGAGCACGTAGCGCGGGTAGTTGATCCGCGCGCGGCCGAGCACCGGGTTGTAGATGCGGATGTCGAAGTTGGCGTGCGCGCCGGCCAGCGCGGCCAGCGTGTCGACGCGCTTGAGCGCGGAGAGCTGGTCGACCAGCACGCGCACGCGCACGCCGCGGCGCGCCGCGGCGAGCAGTTCGTCCAGCACCAGGCGACCGGCGTCGTCCTCGTCGAAGATGTAGGTCTGCAGCTCGATCGACGTGGTCGCGCTGCGCAGCAGGTTGAGCCGTGCGAGCAGCGCGTCGTGGCC
>JABFWF010000073.1 GCA_013362405.1 Lysobacter sp.
AGGCGCACCACCCGCACCGGCCGTCCGCTGCGCGCGGCGTGCGCCGCGAGCAGGTAGCCATCGCCGCCGTTGTTGCCGGGGCCGCACACGACGACGCTGCGCTGCGCGGCCGGCCAACGGGCAAGCAGGTCGCGCCATGCGGATTCGCCGGCGCGCTGCATCAAGGCGAAATCGTCGCCCAGCGCCCGCGCTGCACGCTGCTCCAGCGCGCGCAGGGCGGCGACGTCGTAGAGCGCGCGATCCGGCTGCATCGGCCGATTCTACGCAAGCGCTGGAGCGTTCACGCGATGCCGCTCAGCGCGCGGTCGGTCCGGGCATCGGGCGGCTCCTATACTTCCGCGATGGATTTCGCGCCGTCCCCTGCCCCGCTGCCTGCCGCCGATCCGGCGGCCGTCGCGCTGCGCATCAAGGCGCTGGCGCGCGAGGCCGGCTTCCAGCGCTGCGGCATCAGCGACATCGCGCTCGACCAGGACGAGGCACACCTGCGCGACTGGCTCGCACAAGGACTGTACGGCTCGATGGACTGGATGGCGCGGCATGGCGACAAGCGCTCGCGTCCGGCCGAACTCATCCCCGGCACCGTGCGCGTGATTTCCGTCGGGCTCGACTATGGGCGCGAGCCCGCGGACGCATGGGACACGCTCGCCGATGGAACGCGTGCCTACGTCGCCCGCTATGCGCTCGGCCGCGACTACCACAAGCTGATGCGCGGCCGCCTGCAGCAGTTGGCCGACCGCATCGCGAAGGACGTCGGGCCGTTCGGCCATCGCGTGTTCGTCGATTCGGCGCCGGTGCTCGAGCGCGCGCTGGCGCGCAACGCGGGACTCGGCTGGATCGGCAAGCACACCTGCCTGATCGACAGGGACGGCGGCTCCTGGTTCTTCCTCGGCGAGATCTACGTCGACATTCCGTTGCCGGTGGACGCGCCGGCGAGCGCGCACTGCGGCACCTGCACGCGCTGCATCGACATCTGCCCCACGCAGGCGATCACCGCGCCCTACCGGCTGGACGCGCGCCGCTGCATCGCCTACCTGACCATCGAGCACGATGGCGCGATCGACGAGGAACTGCGCCCGCTGATCGGCAACCGGATCTTCGGCTGCGATGATTGCCAGCTCATCTGCCCCTGGAACAAGTTCGCGCAGCGCACCGACGAGCCCGATTTCCGTGCGCGCAACGACCTCGACAGGGCGACGCTCGCGCAGCTGTTCGCCTGGACCGAGGAGGAATTCCTGCAGCGGACCGAGGGCTCGGCGATCCGCCGCAGCGGTTACCAGCGCTGGTTGCGCAACATCGCGATCGCGCTCGGCAACGCGCCGGGCACGCCCGAAGTGCTGGCGGCGCTCGCATCACGGCGCGACATCGACGATCCGATGGTGCGCGAGCACGTGCGGTGGGCGCTCGCCCGGCACGCGACGCGCTCAGGCACGGTTGGCGATCTCGACCAGGTTGCCGTCCGGATCGCGCACGTAGAGCGATAACAGCGGCCCCTGCGCGCCGGTGCGTTGAACCGGCCCTCTTCGACCGTGATCCCGAGCCGTTCGAGGCGCATGGCGACATCGGCGAGCGGTTCGTCCGTGACGAGGCAGAAATCGCCACTGCCGGGCGTCGGGCGCGTCGCGTTCGGGTCGAACTCGCGGCCGGCCTGGTGGAGGTTGATCTTCTGCGCGCCGAACGCAAGCGCGTGCCGGTCCGCGCCGAACACCACGTGCCCGGCGCCGACGACGTCGCGGTAGAAGCGGACCGTGGCCTCGATCGAGGCCACGGTGAGGACGAGGTGGTCGAGCGCCAACCCCACGCGGACTCAGGCGGCCTGGGCGGGAATCGACGTGTTGGTGTGGGTCAGGCGGTTGTCGCGGTCGACGTAGACCAGCGTCGGCTTGTACTTCGCCGCCTCGGCCTCGTCGCAGCTGCCGTAGGCGCAGATGATCACGAGATCGCCGACCGACGCGCGATGCGCCGCGGCGCCGTTCACCGAGATGATGCCGCTGCCTTCCTCGGCGCGGATCGCGTACGTGACGAAGCGGTGGCCGCTGTTCACGTTGTAGATGTGGATCTGTTCGTACTCGCGGATGCCGGAGATGTCGAGCAGGCGGCCGTCGATCGCGCAGGAGCCTTCGTAGTGCAGCTCGGCGTGGGTGACGGTGGCACGGTGGATCTTGGCCTTGAGGATGTTCAGCTGCATCGCGGGTCTCCGGCCGGAGGGCCGAGGGCGAGGAAGGTGCGCAGTGTAGGCAGGGGGTTGACGCACCGCAACATCGTGCGGACGGGCGGTTTGGCGCGGGGCCAGCAAGCTCAACCGATGTCGAATTCCAGGTTGTCGATGAGGCGCGTGCGGCCCAGCCGGGCGGCGGCGAGCGCCACGCGGCGACCATGCCCGCGGTCCGGCGGCTCGTCGAGATCGGGCCGGCGCACGGCGAGGTAGTCGACCGCGAAGCCGCGCCCGGCCAGCCGCTCGGCCGCCGATGCCTCGGCCGCGGCGCGCGGCGTGCCGGCGAGGATCGCCTCGCGCAGGCCTTCCAGCGTGGCATGCAGCTCCGGCGCCTGCGCGCGTTCTTCCGGCGACAGGTACTGGTTGCGCGAACTCAGCGCCAGGCCGTCGGATTCGCGGCGTGTTTCGCCGGCCAGCAGCTCGATCGGGAAGGCCAGGTCGCGCACGAGGTACCGGATCACCGCCAGTTGCTGGTAGTCCTTGCGCCCGAACGCGGCGACGTCCGGCTGCACCTGGTTGAACAGGCGCGCGACCACGGTGGCGACGCCGTCGAAGTGGCCGGGGCGATGCGCGCCCTCCAGCACCTCGCTCACGCCCGGCACATGCACGCGCACGGTCGCTTCCACGCCGAAGGGATACATCGTCTCCACCGACGGCAGCCACAGCAGGTCGCAGCCCGCGGCTTGCAGCCCGGCGGCGTCGGCTTCCGGCGTGCGCGGGTAGCGGGCGAAGTCCTCGTTCGGGCCGAACTGGGTCGGATTGACGAACACGCTGGCGACCACGCGGTCCGCGCTCTGGCGCGCGAGTCCGACCAGCGAGAAATGGCCGGCGTGCAGGTTGCCCATGGTCGGCACGAAGCCCACGCGCAGGCCCGCGCGCTTCCAGCCGGCGATGCGCGCGCGCAGGGTGTCCAGGTGGGCGACGGTTTCGATCATGGGCCGCTCAGTTGCGCGATGGCGGGCGACAGCGGCTCATTCGTAGGAATGCGCCGCATCGGGGAAGCTGCCGTCGCGCACCGCGTCCGCGAACGCATGCATCGCACCCGCCACCGAGCCACCGTCGGCAAGGAAATCCTTGACGAACTTCGGCCGACGATGCCCGGTGTTGATGCCGAGCAGGTCGTGCAGCACCAGCACCTGGCCATCGCATTGCGGGCCGGCACCGATGCCGATGGTCGGGATCGACACCGCCGCCGTGATGTCGGCCGCGACCTGCGACGGCACGCACTCGAGCACCAGCAGCGAAGCGCCCGCCTCGGCGACCGCGCGCGCGTCCTCGCGCAGGCGCGCCGCGGCGCGCTCGTCGCGTCCCTGCACCTTGTAGCCGCCCAGGCGCAGCACCGACTGCGGCGTCAGCCCAAGGTGCGCGCACACCGGGATCTCGCGTTCGACGAGGAAGCGGATGACCTCGAGCTTGTGGCCCGCGCCTTCGAGCTTGACCATCGCCGCGCCCGCCTGCAGGCATCGCGTCGATGCATCGAGCGCGCGTTCCGGCGTCGCATCGGCCTGGAACGGCAGGTCGGAAATGAGCAGTGCACGCGACAGGCCGCGCGCCACGCAGGCCGTGTGGTAAGCGATGTCGTCCACGCTGACCGGCAGCGTGCTGGTCTGCCCCTGCACCACCATGCCGAGCGAATCCCCGACCAGCACCAGGTCGACGCCGGCGTCGTCCATGCAACGCGCGAAGCTGGCGTCGTAGGCGGTGAGCATCACCAGCCGGCGCCCCCCGCGCTTGGCATCCGCGAGCATCGGCACGGTCCAGGGCTTGCGGGGCGGTTCGGCGGCGTGCGCGCTTGTGATCGGCGTGTACACGGCGGGGTCCGGCGGGGGAAGGCTTCGATTATCAGGCGGGCAACGCGGGCGGGCAACGCGGACGCGCCACCGGCGCGCTCAGGACGCTGCGTCCAGCGGCATGCACGCCGATGCATCCACGCGCGAGAGCAGCTCGGCCACCCTGCCCTGCCCGGGCACCAGCAGGTCCGGCGCCACGTCCGCGAGCGGCCGGAGCGCGAACGCGCGTTCGTGCAGGTGCGGGTGCGGCACGTGCAATCCCGGCTCGTCGATCACCGCGTTGCCGTAGAGCAGCAGGTCCAGGTCGAGCGTGCGCGGCCCCCAGCGTTCGCGTCGCTCGCGGCCGAAGCCGCGTTCGATCGCGAGCAGGCCGTCAAGCAACGCGCGCGCTTCCAGCGCTGTCTCCAGCAGCGCCGCGGCGTTGACGAAGGCCGGCTGCTGCTCCACGCCCCACGCAGGCGTCCGGTACAGGCGCGAGGGACGCAGCAGGCGCGTGTGCGGCAGGCGGTCGAGGTCGGCGAAGGCGGCGCGCAGCGTGGCGGCCGCGTCGCCGACGTTGCCGCCGAGGCCGACGCAGGCGCGC
>JABFWF010000088.1 GCA_013362405.1 Lysobacter sp.
CCGACGCCGCGCAGGCGCGCGTGCAGCGCGTCGAGACCGGCGCCGGTGGTCGCCGACACGTACAGCGCGTCCGCGCCCAGCGACGGATGCGTGGCGAGCAGGTCGGCCTTGTTGTGCAGCCACAGCGTGCGCGCTGCCCGTGCCGCCGCGGCCTGCGCCGCGTCGCGCCCGGCCTGCGGGTCGCGCGCGTCGAGCACCACCAGGGCGAGATCGGCGCGTGCCAGCTCCGCCTCCGCGCGTCGCATGCCCTCGCGTTCGATCACGTCGCCGCCGGCGTGCAGGCCGGCGGTGTCGACCAGGGTCATCTCGAGGCCATCGATGCGCACGGTCTCGCGCAGCAGGTCGCGCGTGGTCCCGGCGATGTCGGTGACGATCGCGCGTTCGCTGCCGGCGAGGGCGTTGAGCAGCGAGCTCTTGCCCGCGTTCGGCGGCCCGACCAGCACCGCATGCAGGCCGTCGCGCAGTTTCTGCCCGCGCTCGGCTTCCTGCAGCAGCCGTGCGAGCGCCGCGCGCGTTGCGTCGAGCCGGCGCCGTACGTCGGCCGCGCCGAGCGTCTCGATCGGTTCGTCGGCGAAGTCGATCATCGCCTCGACATGCACGCGCAGGTGCAGCACGTCGGCCGCGAGCGCCTCGACGCGGCGCGAGAACACGCCGTCCAGCGCGCGCCGCGCCGCCCGCGCCGAGCGCGCATCGCTGGCGGCGATCAGGTCGGCGACGGCCTCGGCCTGGGCGAGGTCGAGCTTGCCGTTGAGGAAGGCGCGTTCGCTGAACTCGCCGGGCCGCGCAAGCCGCGCGCCGAGCGCGACGCAGCGCGCGAGGAGTTCCTGCAGCACCGCGGGGCTGCCGTGCGCCTGCAGTTCGACCGCGTCCTCGCCGGTGAAGCTCGCCGGCGCGGCGAACCACAGCGCGATGCCGTCGTCGAGCGTGGCGCCGTCCGCATCGCGGAAGCGCACGTGGTGCGCGTGCCGCGCGCGCAGGCGGCGCGCGCAGACCGCTTCGGCAATCGTGCGCGCATGCGGACCCGACAGGCGCACGATGCCGACGCCCGCCGCACCGGCGGCGGTGGCGATCGCGACGATGGTGTCGCTGGCGGCGTGCATGCGCGTCATCCTCGCAGAAGCCAGCGGCGGAAACGAAGAAGCCCGCGCGCGGCGGGCATCTTCGGGCCCCGGCGGGCGGTTACGCCTTCGCCGGCGCGCCGCCGCCGTACTTGCGCGTCATCCACCACTGCTGCAGCAGGCCAAGGCTGCCGTTGGTGACCCAGTACAGCACCAGGCCCGCGGGGAAGAACGCGAACATCACGCCCATCGCGACCGGCATGAACTGCATCATCTTCTTCTGGGTCGGATCCATGCCCGGCGTCGGCGTCAGCTTCTGCGTCGCCCAGGTCACCGCCACGTTGATGACCGGCAGGATGAAGAAGGGATCGGGCGCGGTGAGATTGTGGATCCAGCCGATCCACGGCGCGTGGCGCAGTTCGACCGATTCGGAGAGCATCCAGTACAGCGCCAGGAACACCGGCATCTGCAGGAAGATCGGCAGGCAGCCGCCGACCGGATTGATCTTCTCCTTCTTGTACAGCTCCATCATCGCCATCTGGAACTTCTGCTTGTCGTCGCCGTAGCGCTCCTTGAGCTGCTCGATGCGCGGCTGGAAGCGGCGCATCTTCGCGGCGGAGCGGTACTGCGCCGCCGACAGCGGGAACATCAGCGCCTTGACGAGCACCACCAGGCCGATGATCGACCAGCCCCAGTTGCCGAAGATCGAGTGCAGGAACGACAGCACCGAGAACAGCAGCCCGGCGATCCACGCCAGCCAGCCGTAGCTGCTGAAGTCGACCGCGCGCTCCAGACCGGGCACCTGCTGCGCATCGATCTTGGCGACGAGCTTCGGGCCGACCCACAGGCGCGCGCTGGATTCCGCGTGGCCGCCGGGCGGCACGGTCAGCGGCGCGCTGCTGACCTCACGGATCACCGCCTGGTGATTGCCATCGGCGACCGGCAGCCACGAGGTCGAGAAGTTGCTCTTTTCCTGCTTCTCCGGGATCCAGCCGGCGAAGAAGTGATGCTGCAGCATCGCGATCCAGCCGCCGGTGCTCGGCTGCGCGAGCTGCGCGTCCTCGCCGTACTTGGCGAACTTGCGCTTGTCGTACTTGCCGTCGGTGAACCACGCCGCGCCGCTGAAGCTGTACGACTCCGGATGGGTGAAGCCGGTCTGGAGCACCGGCGGCACGCGCAGCAGCTGGCGGTAGACCGCGCCCTGCCACGGCGCGCTGCCCTGGTTGGCCACCTCGTCGCGCACGCCGATCGCGTAGGCACCGCGGGTGAAGGTATACGTGCGCCGGATGGTGACGCCGTTCGGGCCGTTCCAGACGAAGGGCACCTCGATGCGCTGCGCGCCGGGGGCGAGGATGTACGCGCGGCCTGGTTCGGCGGGCACGAAGCCGCCCTCATGGCTCGGCGCCGGGTTGACGTTGCTCACCCAGCCGCTCTGCGCTTCGTACAGGTGCGCCGGATCATCGGCGAACAGCTGCACGGGCGCGCTGCCGGGCTCGGTGGTCTGCGGATAGTGGAGCAGCTCGGCGCTGCGCATCGCGCCGCCGTCCAGCCGCACCCGCAGGACGTCGGTGGTCACGGTGACGATTGGCGCGCTCGCGGGTGCGTGGCCCACGACGGGGGCAGCGGCGGGCGCGGAGGCCGCCGCAGCGGCCGGGGCGGTCGGCACGCTCGCGTCGCGTCCGCCGGGGACAGGAACGGTCGCGGTGGTGGGCGACGCCGCGGGAGCCGGCGGGGCCGCGTGGTCCTTGTCCCAGGCCATCCACAGGAAGGTGGCGACCATCAGCCACGCGAAGATCAGGAAAGTGCGGGTCTGGTTCATTCGGACAGAGGGGCTCGGCCGGCGCAGCGCGGCGGCTGGATGGATGGGGACGGTGGCGCCGGAGCAGAAGGCGCTTCGGGCGCCGGCATTGTGCCGGCGGGGGCCGGGCACGGCAACGCACCGGCACGCAGCAGCAGCTGCTCGAAGGCCTGGGTCAGCTCGGCACTGCCCGCGCGCGCAGCCGCCGGCCTGGCGACCAGCACGTAGGCGCCTTGCGGCAGTTGCTCACGCAACCGGCGGAACCGGTCGCGCAGCACGCGCTTGATCCGGTTGCGTGCGACCGCGCGCGTATCGACCTTGCGCGAGACGGCGAGCCCGAGCCGCGCCGGACGATCATCGGGCAGGACGTGCAGCGACAGCAGCGGATGCTGGTGGCGCCGGCCTTGTTCGAACACACGGCCATACTCGCCACGCGAGCGCACCCGCGCGGTACGCGGGAAGCGCGCACGCGCAGGTGGGAGAGGAGCGGCGTTCATCGGCGGCGGCGATGGCCGCCCGCGGGAACGACTTAGGCGCTCAGGCGCTTGCGGCCCTTGGCGCGGCGACGCGCGAGGACCTTGCGGCCGTCGGCGGTCTTCATGCGGGCGCGGAAGCCGTGGTCGCGCTTGCGCTTGAGATTGCTGGGCTGGTAGGTGCGCTTGGTGGCCATGACGAGGCTCGCCGGACTAGGCAGAAAAGATTTGGGAGTCTAGCGGGCAGCCGGGGGCTGGTCAATGTCCGACTTTGCGCCCGTCGCGTGGCCATGGATCGACATGGAACGTCGCGAGCTTCCTGCGGCCGTCCGCGATCGGGCGGCGGTGCATATGCGCTCCGCATCTTGTCCACGCTGCGGCGGTCGCTGCCGGCAGCCGATGTTGCGAACAGCGAGATCCCGGTCGCTGCGACGACCACCTCGTCTTGCAGTCGCTCATTCGCCTGCAGATCGCGGTGTCGCAAAATGCAGACAACCGTCCATCATGGGACGCGCGCGCGGGTGCGCCGCTCCACCCGCGATGGTAGGCTGCCGCATCCCCCGTGTCCGGATCGCGACGCCGCTCGTCGCGCGGCCAGCCTTTGGTACGCACACCCATGGATGCCTGGCCCCGCTGCCTGCAATACCTCGAAGCCGAACTTCCCGCCGAGGAAGTGCACACCTGGCTCAAGCCGCTGCAGGCGGGCCAGCGCGAGGACGGGCTGGTGCTGTACGCACCGAACGCCTTCGTCATGGACGAGGTGCGCGCGCGTTACCTCGAGCGCATCCGCGAACTGCTCGCGCATTTCGCCGGCAGCCCGGACGTGAGCCTGGAAATCGGTTCGCTGCGCCGCGTCGCCGCGCCCGCCACCGCGCCGGCGAACACCACGCCGCCGCCCCTGGCGCGCGCCCATCCGGCCGAGCCGTTCCACGGCAACATCGACACCCATTACACCTTCGACAACTTCGTCGAAGGCCGCAGCAACCAGCTCGGCCGCGCCGCGGCCTGGCAGTCTGCGCAGAAGCCCGGCGACCGCGCGCACAACCCGTTGCTGCTGTATGGCGGCACCGGCCTCGGCAAGACCCACCTGATGTTCGCCGCCGGCAACGAGATGCGCCGGATCAATCCCGGCGCGCGCGTGCTGTACCTGCGTTCGAACGACTTCTACAACGCGTTCTTCCGCGCGCTGCAGGAGAAGACCGCCGACCAGTTCAAGCGCCAGTTCCAGCAGATCGACGCGCTGCTGATCGACGACA
>JABFWF010000230.1 GCA_013362405.1 Lysobacter sp.
GACCGCTCGCTTGGAAGGAAGGATGTTGGGATTCATGTGATGGTTTCCTTGTTCGGACTACTGGCCGCCGCGATTAGCGGGCGGCCAGCGTGACGAAATGGGACCTCGTGTTCGTGCCGTTCGCCGGGCTGACGGGCGCGCTCAGGAACGGCTCGCCACCGAAGCGGAAGGTCCAGCGGAAGGCGCGGATGCCGTAGTCGAAGTACAGGTGCATCGACTCGGCGGCCTGCATGGCGTCGCGCTGGGCGGCGTAGTACCCCTCCAGGTTGACCAGGTTGATGTCGCCCTGGTTGGTCAGGCTCGCGCAGTGCTCGTTGATCTTGACCGGCCGGCCCAGCAGGAACCCGCCCGGTGCCTCGGCGAAACCGTTCGTCGGCGGCATGTAGATCGGGTAGTTCCCCAAGGTCATGGTGAACAGCTGCGGCAGGACGTCCTGGTTGAGCAGCCACACCGACATGCCCGGGTTGATGACGCGGCTGAACATCTTGGCGATGTTCTGTGGCTGGACCGTGAGTGTGGCCTGGCCGGTCTCCTTGGCCTGCACGACCAGGGCACCCGCGCTCTGGATGCCGAGCGGCTGGCCGGAGCCGGTGCCGCGGAAGATGGCCTCCGAGGCCTTCCAGTTGATGGCGCGCGCAGCGCCGCTGGTCAGGCGGGCGTTCAGCCGCGGCAGGTCCTGCAGCAGCTCTTCGGTCGCCAGTGTGAAGGCGTACAGCTCGTGGAGGCGGACCTGGCGGGCGTTGGTCAGCAGGCGGCTGGGCGTCATCTGGATGCCCTCGGCGCGCCAGGCGGCCTGGATGCCGGTCGAGCCCCACGGGGTGGAGTCGTCGGCGAGCAGCTCGACGGCGTTGCTGTTGGTCGGCTCCTTGTTGACCAGGCTCAGCAGGTCGTCGCCCTGGAAGACCAGCGTGAAGATGTCCTCGCGCAGCTGCGGCGGGATGGCGTAGCCCTCGCCGCCCGTGCCGCCGGTCTCCTGGTGGAAGTTCGTCGGCGCGGCGCCGATGCGCAGGCGCTCGTCGATGGCGTACGCGCCGGGCACGCTCGCCTGGCGGACGGCCAGGGCGAAATCGGCCAGGTCGCGGAAGCCGCGGCGCGGGTCGTCCTCGGCGCGCTCGCGCACGCTGGTCACGGCCGCGGCGGGTGTGGCCCGCTCGCGCTCGCGGCGAACTTCCTCGCGCTTGATGTCGGCGCCGAGCACCTCGAGGCGCGCGTTGATTTCGTCGTCGCGGGTCTTTTCGGTTTCGGTCAGGTCGCGGCCGCCCTTCTCGGCGGCCTCGAACAGGTTCTTGCCCTCGACGATCAGCTCGTCGCGCTCTTTGAGCAGGGACTGGTAACGCATTGGTCGGTTGGCTCCTTGGCCTCGTGGATGGGGTGGAGGGGCAGGCGCGACGAACCGACCGACGGGTGGTTTCGCGACATGCAAAAACCCCGAGCTCGTCGGAGTCGGGGCTCAAAACAGCGGGAGCTTTTCGGTTAGCGACCGAGCATCCGCAGGCGTCGCTTGCGGAAGTCGAGACCGCTCACCAGGTCGGGATTCGGTGCTTCGGACCGCGAGCCGCTGCGAGTGCCGCTCGATTGACCGACGTAGCGGTCGATGGTCTGCTGCAGCGTGCCGACGCGATCGGCCATGCCGAGGCGGACGGCTTCGCGCGCGCCGACGGTGCGGCCTTCGCCGAACCCGCCGCGCACATCAGCCACGTCGACGCCGCGCCCGCGGGCGACCGCACCAGTGAACATCGCGTAGTAGCCGTCGATGCGATCCTGGATAGCCGCGCGCGCCTCATCGGTGAGCGCCGCGTAGGGGTTGCCCTCGACCTTGTACTTGCCGGCGCTGATCAGGGTGACCTTCTCACCCTCCTGCTCGAGCGCGGCGCTCACGTCGCGGTGGGCGGTGTAGACGCCGATGCTGCCGACCTGGCCGCTGGGCGTGACGACGATCTCGTCCGCCTGCGAAGCAATCCAGTACGCGGCGCTGGCGGCCAGGCTGTTGGCCACGGCGACGATCGGCTTCGAGCCGCGCGCCGCGTAGATCGCGTCGCCGAGCTCGGCGGTGCCGAATACGTCGCCGCCTGGCGAGTCGATGTCGAGAATGATGGCGCCCACCTGCGGGTCGCGCACCAGGTCACTGAACTGCCGTCCGAGCATTTCGGTGCTGGCGCCGCCGCTGGTGGCCTGCAGCATGTTCATGCGCTGGCTCATCACGCCGTAGACCGGCAGCACGGCGACGCTCCCCTGGGCGGACTGCTCGGCACGGCGCGGGTTGCCGATGCGCGCGGAGATCTCCTCGGCGCTCAGCTCGAGGCCCGCCATACGGAGGTCGAGGACCTCGACGATAGCGGCGAGCTTCGACGGGAGGAGCGCCCACGGACGATCCATGACGGCCGCGTACACGCGCGAGTAGGACTTCATTCGAGGGCGTCTCCGATGCTCAGGGTGACGAGCAGGTCAATGCTCGCCTGCTCATTGATTGCGGCGAGATCCGCGTTCTTGTGCTGCTGCCGGCAGTAGGCGAGGGCGGCCATGCCATCCAGGTGCAGGACCTGCTCGACGAACGCTGCATGCTCGGCGAAGAACTCGGTGAGCGCCCGGGCGCGAGCCTCAGCGTCGCCGAAGCGGCTGCTTATGCGGTCGATGGCGGCGATCTCTTTGCGCACCACGCGCGCGGCCGCGTCGCGCACGAACACGTCGAGGTCGGCGCGCGCTTGCTTGGGCTTGGCAGGTGCCTCCGTCGGCTCCGGCGGCGCCGGAGGTGCCACAGGCGCGGGCGGGTTGGCCTTCGCGTCCATCGCTGTCGCGGCCTGGTCAACCGTCGCGTAGTTCAGTGGTTGCAGGACCTCGTCGAGGTCCTCGATCGGGTTCTGGTTCTCGATCGTGCGCACCTCGTTGCGGGTCATCCACGGTCCACCAGTGGCGATCATGTACGACTCGTAGCGGGTCTTCAGGTCCGCGCGCAGCAGCGCGTCGACCAGGAACTCCAGGAAGTGCGTCGCGTCGTCGGTGCCGATCAGGTCGCGGCTGGCGGCCTCTTCCCACCTGGTCAGCCACGGCACCAGCGTGTACTTGACGAAGCCGAGCGACAACTGCTCGATGCCGCTACCCCAGCTGGTGTCTTTCGACTCGGACTGGATCAGGTGCAGCGGCACGCCGAACCAGCGCGCGATGTCGCTCACCTGGAAGGTGCGCGTCTCGATAAGCGAGGCGTCCTCGACGGTCATCGACGTCGATGACCAACTCATGCCCTCCTCGAGGATCAGGGGCGCGTGGGCGTTATCCAGCCCAGCGTGGCGGCTCATGAACTCAGCCCGCAGGCGCTGCTGGGCGTCCTCGCTCAGCGCGCCTGGGTGCTGCAGGACGCCTTTGTGCAGTGCGCCCTGCGAGTACACCCGCGCCGCGAATTGCTCAGCGGCGATGGCCAGGCCGATCGACTCGCGCGCGTAGTAGGTGACGACAGAGACGGGATTCACGCCGTCGAGGCTCAGCCCGTCGACGTGGAACATGTCCTCCTGCAAAATCGGCCGCTCGCGCTCCGAATCCCTGTCGCGCACCATGAAGCGGAGTGAGCCGTCGGCGAGCTGCTCGCGGCGCACCAGGTCGGGATGGATTGGCTTCAGCTGATCGGGCTGGCCGCGCATACCTGGCACGTACTCGGCGTACCCCGCGCCGCGAAACAGGACGTTCCACTGCAGCAGGTGTTTGAACTGAAACGGCGTCTGCCAGGCGTTCGGACGATCGTGCAGCAGCTTGTAGGCTGGATGCTGCGTGTCGCGCACCCGCGCGCCGTTATCCAGGCGGCGGTAGACGATGGCGGGGAGGCTGGCGAGCGACTCGCTGATGATGCGCGCGCAGGCGTAGACCGCCGACACCTTGGCCGCCGAATCGGGCGAGACCATGACGCCCGAGAGCGCCGGCCTGCCGATGAAGGCATTCGCCGGTGACCACCAGAAGTCGTCAGCGGGATTGCGCGCGGCGCCTTGCGGTCGCAGCAGTGACTCGAGGAGGGTCATTGCTTAGCGGACGAAGTGGCGCGGTGGAACGGCCAGGAAGAAGAGCACCACGCCGACGGCAACCAGCGCCGCGGGCAGATTGATCAGCGCGACACCTGCACCAGTGGAGGCCAGCCCCAGGGCAGCGATGATTTCGCGCGGCCCGATGTGCTTCAGCATGGGCGGTCCCTCCAGAAAAAGGCTCAGATGCGGGCGAAGCCCCTCGTCTCGTAAATCGATGTGCTCTTGTGGGCGATGCCCTTGGCCAGCGCGTGCGTCCTGGCCTCCCACGACAGGCAGGCAGCCATGGCGCCGTCCATCTTCAGCGGCGAATCCGGGCGCTCCTTCTCGATCAGCCACAGCGGCCGCTCCTGGTCGTCGAGCAGGTTGTCGATCGGCCGTCGCACGGCGTTGCCCATGTGCTCGTTGAGCAGCTGGTCGCCCGAGTGGCTCAGCTCAGCCGCGGTGATGGCGTTGTTGAAGCTCAACAACGCGTAGGCCATCTGGCGCACGCGACCGGTCACCCATTCGACGACGCGGGCGTCGCCGTAGCGCCCGGCCCAGGCGCGGATGTGGCTCTCCC
>JABFWF010000188.1 GCA_013362405.1 Lysobacter sp.
GCGGAAGGCCGCGGGATTCTCGGCCTGCGGCTGGCCGCGCTTGATCTTCTGTCCCGGTTGGCGCGGGCCCTTGATCTTGAACTTGCGGTCCAGCTGCTTGGCGGCGGCCTCGCCGCTCACGGTCAGGCCGCCGTGTTTCTTGCCGCCGCGTCCGCGACGATCCTCGCGCACGTGGTCGAAGCGACGCAGCTCGCGTCCTTCATCCGCGGTGTTGTGGCCGTTGACGTAGCCCTGCGCGCGGCGCTCGCTGCCGACATGCACGGTCGACTTCGCCGCCTTGCGCTGGCCGATCACCGGCTGCAGCGTGAGCGCCGACGGCGCGCCATCCTCGAGGCCCAGCGACTTGCGCAGCGCCTCGACGCGCTCGACCGGCAGTTCCTGCGACTGCCCGCGCAGCAGCGGCTGCGGCAGGCTGATGTCGCCGTAGCGCGTGCGCTTGAGCCGACTGACCTGGCAGCCCTGCGATTCCCACAGACGGCGCACCTCGCGGTTGCGACCTTCGGTGACCACCACGCGGAACCAGTCGTGCGAGTCGGTGCCGCCGATGCGCTCGATCTCGTCGAACTTCGCCGGGCCGTCCTCCAGCGACACGCCGCGCTGCAGGCGGTCGACGGTCTTCTCGGAGACCACGTCCTCGCCTTCCGGCGCACGCACGCGGCACACGTATTCGCGCTCGACCTCGTGCGACGGATGCATCATCGCGTTGGCGAGCTCGCCGTCGGTGGTGAGCAGCAGCAGGCCGGTGGTGTTGATGTCGAGGCGGCCGATCGCGATCCAGCGGGCGCCCTTGAGCATCGGCAGCGCCTCGAACACCGTCGGGCGTCCTTCGGGATCCTCGCGCGTCGTCACTTCGCCTTCTGGCTTGTTGTACATCAGCACGCGCGCCGGTTCGGTCAGCGCAGTGGCGACGAAGGTCCTGCCGTCCAGTTCGATCCGGTCGCCGCCCTTGACCGACATGCCGACGGTCGCGGTTTCGCCGTTCACCTTCACCAGGCTCTCGGCGATGCGCTGTTCCAGCGCGCGCCGCGAGCCGAGGCCTGCCTGCGCGAGGACCTTGTGCAGGCGCTCTTCAAGGCGCGGTGCGATCGTCGTCTTCTCGTTGTCGCCGCGTTTCAGCGACAGCTTGCGGCGTTCCTGCTCACTCATGGGTCTGCTCCGACGAGACCGACGCTTCCATCAGCGCCGCGTCGTCATCCGTATGTTCGTTGTCGTTGGCGTTGTCGTGATCAATATGGTCGTGGACGATGCCGGCGTCCGCGGCGGTTTCGTCCGCATCCGATGCGTCCGGAATGCCGGCCGGGTCTTCCGCTCCGTCCGTTCCGTCGTCGCCCGCGTCTTCCTGGGGGGCTCCGGCAATGCCGCCGACCGGCATCGGCCCGTCGCCGCCGAACCGCAGCTGCGGCTCCAGCTCGCCGATGTCCTTGAGTTCGGACAGCGGCGGCAGCTCGTCCAGGCGCCTGAGGCCGAAGTAGTCGAGGAAGCCCTTGGTGGTGCCGTACAGCGCGGGCTTGCCGGGGACGTCGCGGTGCCCCACCACGCGGATCCATTCGCGCTCCTCGAGCGCCTGGATGATGTTGCTGCTCACCGCGACGCCGCGCACCTGCTCGATCTCGCCGCGGGTGATCGGCTGGCGGTAGGCGATGAGCGCCAGCGTTTCCAGGGTGGCGCGCGTGTACTTGGTCTTGCGCTCGGTCCACAGCCGCGCGATCCAGGCATGCACGTCGGCCTTCACCTGGTAGCGGAAGCCGGAGGCCACCTCGACCAGTTCCACGCCGCGGTCCGCGCAGGCCTCGCGCAGGGTTTCCAGCGCACGCTCGATGCTGCCTTCCGGGGCGCGTTCCTCCAGTGGAAGTTCGCCGTTGGACAGCAGTGCGTGCAGCTGCGCCAGGGTCAGCGGCTGGTTGGCCGCGAGCAGGGCGGCTTCGACGATGCGGGTGACGAGTTGTTGGTCCATTGCGTGTCGGGTCTGGTGTCTTTGCCGTCGATTCCGCGAAGCGGAAATCCATGGGCCTGGAGTCCGGCCGGGGACGGGCTCGATTCGGTTGCCGCGGTCAACGTCCTTGGATGGTCAGGCTTTCGCCTGCTGGAAGCCCCGCCTCGCGGGAATGACGAATGGGGCGCCCTCACGACCCGGCGTCGTTCGCCGCCGGCTGGTCCTCGTCGAACTCGCTGGACAGTTCCAGCGATTCCGGCGCGCCTTCGCCCACCGCCAGCGACTTGACGTAGATCGGCGCCAGCGGCCCGCGCTCGCCATGGCGAGCGTGATCGACATGATCCTGCACGATCTCGACCAGTTGCTCCTTGGCCAGCGTCAGCAGGCCGAGGAAGGTCACCACGACGCCGAGCCTGCCTTCGTGCGGCTCGAACAGGCTCTCGAAGCGATGGAACGCGCCGTCGGCCAGGCGCTCGAGCAGCTCGCCCATGCGCTGTCGCACGCTCAGTGCGTCGCGCCTGATCGCATGCTGGGTGAACAGCTCGGCGCGCTTGAGCACGTCGTGCAGCGCGAGCAGCATCTCGCGCAGGTCCACCGGTGGCGGCAACTTCACCGTCGCGCGGTCCGGCACGAAGGCGGACACCGGCGTGGTGTCGCGGTCCTGGCGGGGCAGGGCGTCGATGTCCTCGGCGGCCTGCTTGAAGCGCTCGTATTCCTGCAGGCGCCGCACCAGGTCCGCGCGCGGGTCTTCCTCGATGCCTTCCTCGCTGGCCGGCCGCGGCAACAGCATGCGCGACTTGATCTCGGCCAGGATCGCGGCCATCACCAGATACTCGGCGGCCAGCTCGAAGCGCATCTCGTGCATGGCCTGGATGTAGTCGACGTACTGGCGCGTGATCTCCGCGACCGGGATGTCGAGGATGTCCAGGTTCTGCCGGCGGATCAGGTACAGCAGCAGGTCGAGCGGGCCCTCGAAGGCGTCGAGGATGACCTCCAGCGCGTCCGGCGGGATGTACAGGTCCTGCGGGATCTGCAGCACCGGCTGGCCGAGCACGACCGCCAGCGGCATCTCATGCTGTTGCGGAGCATGCGGCTGCGGTTTCATGGACGCGGCGGTGGCGGGGGGCGCGTCGGACGCGGTGTCTGGGGTCATGCGGGGGCGGCCCCTCCGGGCCACTCGGTCTCGCGATGGCGCGCGCCGAAAGGGCGCGATGACGGCAACGGCAAACCTGTGGCGGCGGTGCAGGCGCCAAATCCCCTGCGCCATGCGACGCATCGCCGGGTGCGGAACGAACCTAAAAGGTCCTCGAAGCGGGCAACGGTCGCCGGTGGGGCGCCGAGGGGCGCATGGGCCGCTGGCCTCGAGCTGGAGGCTAGGGTACGGATTGCTCCGGAGGCTGTCCAGCGGGCTCGGCTAGACTCTGCGCCCGCGCCGCATCGGCGTGGCTTCCTTTCGGCGCCGTTGCAGGAGATTTTCCATGTGGTATGCGATCGAAGGCTATGACGGCCCCGACGTGCTCGCGCGGCGTACGGAGGCGCGTGCCGCCCACCTCGCCCGCCTGAATGCGCTGAAGGACCAGGGCCGCCTGCTGTTGGCCGGACCGTGTCCGGCGATCGACGCGGAGGACCCGGGCCCGGCGGGCTTCACCGGCAGCATCGTGATCGCCGAGTTCCCCTCGCTGGCCGATGCGCGCGCCTGGGCGCAGGCCGATCCCTACATCGCCGCCGGCGTCTACCAGCGGGTCGAAGTGCGGCCGTTCCGGCAAGTGCTGCCGTGAGCGCGCCGGCGGCCGGTGCGCAGCGCATCGCGCGCATGCGCGAGCGGCTGGTGCAGGCGTTCGCGCCGGTCGCTTTGGAAATCGTCGACGACAGCCATAGGCACGCCGGCCACGCGGGCGCGCGCGACGGCCGCGGTCACTTCGGCGTCGACATCGTCAGCGAGGCCTTCGCCGGCATGGCGCCGTTGGCCCGCCACCGCGCGGTCTACGCCGCGCTCGGCGACATGATGGCGACCGACATCCACGCGCTGTCGATCCGCGCGCGCAGCCCGGACGAAATTCAGCCGCACCAGTAGACGTCGAGCGGCGCCCCCGGCACCAGGAAGGCGATGCGGATCGGAAGTTCGCGCGGATCGTCGCCGTCGAGCGCGCGCTCGAACACCGCGCGCTTGTCCGCGCCGCGCAGCAGCAGGATGCGGGTCCCGGCAGGGGCGAGGCCCGTGGGCGTCGAGGTGATGCGCAGCGACCACGGTCCCGCGCCGGGGCATCCGGTCGCATTCACGGCGACGTAGGGCTCGGGACTGGCGAGCGCGCGCTCGAGATCGGCCATGCCCGGGAACAGCGAGGCGGTATGCCCGTCGCCGCCCATGCCCAGCACCACCACGTCGGCGGCGTGGCGCGCGTGCAGGTTGGCCGTCGCGACGGCCTCCTCGATGCCGCGCCCCGGGCGCGTCAGCGGGTCGAAGTGCGCCGCGGCCGCGCGGTCGTGCAGCAGGTGCGTGTGGACCAGCCAGGCGTTGCTGTCGTGGTCGTCGGGGCGCAGCCAGCGCTCGTCGACCAGGCCCACGTCGACCCGCGCCCATTCCAGCGGCGCGCGCGCCAGCGCGCGGAGC
>JABFWF010000043.1 GCA_013362405.1 Lysobacter sp.
TGGTATTCGTCGGCGATCGCACGACGCAGCTCGGCGTCGTCGCCGGCCTGTGCGGCGAGCGATTCGAGCAGCTTGCGGGCCTCGTCGGTCTTGCCGTTCTCGCGGAGCTGGCTCGCACGAAGCAGGCCCACGCGCGCCTCGCCCGGGAAGCGCTCCACGACCTCGGCCACGATGCGCTCGACGAGCTCCGGCTGCTCCAGCGCCTGCGCCAGTCCGCCGAAGGCCAGCCACGCCTGCAGCTTGTTCGGGATGCGGCCGCTGTCGACGAGCTTGTCGAGCAGGCGCGCCGCCTGCTTCGGATCGCGCGCACCACCGGACAGCACGCCAAGCGCCTGCCGCCAGCCGGCGTCGCCAGGGGTCTGCAGCAGCTCGGTCAGATGCTTGCGGGCCTCGCGCTCGTTGCCGCGGCGGATGGCCAGCACGGCTTCGGCGGCGGCCAGGTTCAAGCCCTCCCCGCCCTGCTTGCGCCACAGGTCCAGCGCCTGCGCGGCGCGTTTGTCGTCCTTCGCGAGCAATGCGATGCGCGTCGCGCGCTCGGCCAGGGCGACGTCGTCGGCCTGCCGCGCGGCGTCCAGGTAGGCCTGCGCCGCGTCGTCCAGGCGGCCGGACTGCAGCGCGAACTCGCCCGCCAGCAGGGCTTCCAGCGAGGCGCTGGTGGGATCGTCCGGAGAGGTGGGTGACGCCTTCTCGGCCGCGAGCAGCGGCGTGAAGGCGAGGGCGGCGACAAGGGCGAAACAGAGCGTGCGCGAGGCAGCGGGCATTCGAACGGGCCTGATGGAAGCCGGGACGGAACGGGGCCGGTAGAATATCGGCCTCCGGGTAGCCAGCAGCTTATCGCAAGCACCTGAACGAAGGTCCGGCGTCAATGAGTTTGTTCGTACTAGGCATCAATCACCAGACCGCGCCGGTCAGCCTGCGCGAGCGCGTGGCGTTTTCGGCCGAGACGGTGCCGGCCGCGCTGGATGCCCTGAAGACGCTCCCGCAGGTGCAGGAAGTCGCCCTGCTCTCCACCTGCAACCGGACCGAGCTCTACGCCGTTTCGAACGACGACGGCCAGGCGCTGGCCGACTGGCTCGCCACCCATCCGGACGACATCGGCGATCTGCACGCCTACCTCTACCGTCACCGCGACGCCGACGCGGTGCGTCATCTGTTCCGCGTCGCGACCGGGCTCGATTCGCTGGTCCTGGGCGAGCCGCAGATCCTCGGCCAGGTGAAGGACGCCTGGGCGACCGCGCGCCACGCCGGCACGCTTGGCAGCCAGCTCGACCGCCTGTTCCAGCACGCCTTCACCACCGCCAAGCGCGCGCGTACCGACACGCGCATCGGCGCCAACCCGGTCTCGGTCGCTTCCGCGGCGGTGCGCCTGGCGCAGGAATCCTTCGCCCGGCTGGAAGATTCCACGGTGCTGATGATCGGCGCCGGCGAGACCATCGAGCTGGCCGCGCGCCACCTCGTGCAGGCGCGCGCCAAGCGGCTGCTCGTCGCCAACCGCACCCTCGCCCACGCGCAGGAACTGGCCAGCCGCCACGGCGGTTTCGCGCTGCCGCTGAGCGAGATCGACAAACACCTGGGCGAGGCCGACGTGGTGATTTCCGCCACCGCCAGCCGCGATCCGATCCTGCAGCGCCCGCACGTCGCCGCCGCGCTCGCCACGCGCAAGCACCGGCCGATGCTGCTGCTCGATCTCGCCGTGCCGCGCGACATCGCGCCTGACGTGGCCGAGCTCAAGGACGTGTTCCTCTACACGGTCGACGACCTGGAACGCGCCATCGAGGACAACCGCCGCAGCCGCCGCGAAGCCGCGACGGAAGCCGAGGCGATCGTCGAGTTGCAGGTTGCGCGCTTCACCGAAACGATGGTCGCCAGCACGCGCACCGAGCCGCTCAAGCGCCTGCGCGCGCACGGCGAGGCGGCAAAAGCCGACGTGCTCTCGCGCGCACAGCAGCAGCTCGCCGCCGGCCAGGATCCGGCCGAAGTGCTGAACTACCTCGCGCACACGCTGACCAACCGCCTGCTGCACGCGCCGACGATCGCCCTGCGCGAGGCGGCGCTCACCGGCAACGCGGAACTGGCGCGCGCGGCGGAAAAGCTCTTCGCCGAGGGCGACATCGCGCGCAACGAAAGCCCGGTCGAAGGACACGAAAAGCGCGAGGCCTAGCGACGCACACCCGCGTCCGCTTCGCCCGCCCCTCGTCCCTCGCACCGGTTTTCGCCCATGACACCCAGCCTGCGCCGCAAACTCGAAGCCCTCGCCGAACGCCGCGACGAACTCGAACGCCTGCTGTCCGATCCCGGCGTCATCGGCGATGCGGACCGCTTCCGCCGCTTTTCGCGCGAGTTCGCCCAGCTCGAACCGGTGGCGAATGCGCTGAAGGCCGAAGCACAGGCGAAGGACGACCTGGCCGTCGCCCAGGCGATGCGCGACGACCCCGAACTCGCCGAACTCGCACAGGACGAAATCTCCGCGGCGCAGGAACGCCTGGAGCGCCTCGACGCCGAACTGCTCGCGCACCTGATCCCAAAGGACCCACGCGACGAAGGTGACCTGTACCTGGAAGTGCGCGCCGGCACCGGCGGCGACGAAGCGGCGATCTTCGCCGGCGACCTGTTCCGCATGTACGCGCGCTATGCGGAACGCCAAGGCTGGAAGGTCGAAGTCGAATCGGGCAGCCCGGGCGAACACGGCGGCTTCAAGGAAGTCATCGCGCGCGTGGAAGGCCGCGGCGCGTATTCGAAGCTGAAGTTCGAATCGGGCACGCATCGCGTGCAGCGCGTGCCGGAAACCGAATCGCAGGGCCGCATCCACACCTCCGCCGCGACGGTGGCGATCATCCCGCTGGAAGCCGAAGGCGAGCCGATCGAGATCAATCCGGCCGACCTCAAGGTCGACACCTTCCGCTCCAGCGGCGCGGGCGGCCAGCACGTCAACAAGACCGAGTCGGCCATCCGCATCACGCACGTGCCCACCGGTGTCGTGGTCGAAAGCCAGACCGAGCGCAGCCAGCACGCCAACCGCGACAAAGCGATGAAGCGCCTGACGGCGATCCTGGCCGAAGCGCAGGCGGCGAAGGCCGCGGCGGCGCAGGCATCGATGCGCAAGCTGCAGGTCGGCAGCGGTGACCGCAGCCAGCGCATCCGCACCTACAACTTCCCGCAGGGCCGCATCACCGACCATCGCGTCGAAGGCCTGACGCTGTACGACCTGCCCAACGTGATCCAGGGCGACCTGGACGAACTCGTCGCCCGCCTGCAGCACGAGCACCAGGCCGACGAACTGGCGCGGCTGACGCAGGAAAGCTGATCCTGCTTCAGCCCTTCCCCCGCCTGCGGGAGACGGTTGGGATGAGGGCAAGCCCGAAACCGTGCACCGATACGATCGACGCCAGGCGCACCCCGCGCGTTGACTACAATCGCGAAACCCCCGAGCACGGACCCGCCCCATGCCCCTCGCGATCAAACGCGCCACGCTGGACGACCTGGACGCCGTCGTACCGCTGTTCGACGCCTACCGTCGTTTCTACGAACAGCCGTCCGATGAAGCGCGCGGTCGCGAATTCCTCGAGGCACGACTTTGCGCGGACGAGTCGGTAATCCTGCTCGCCACCGACGAAGGCCGCCCGGTCGGCTTCACCCAGCTCTATCCGATGTTCTCTTCCGTGCGAACCGGGCGGCTGTGGATCCTCAACGATCTCTACGTCGATGCCGGCGCGCGTCGCAGCGGTGCCGGCCGCGCCCTGCTCGATGCCGCGGCCGCGTTCGCGCGAAACGACGGTGCGGTCGGCATCGTGCTGGAAACCACGCGCGACAACGCCACCGCCCGTTCGCTCTATCGCGGCGCGGGCTGGGAGGAAGCGGACACGCAGTGGTACTCGCTGTCCTTCACGGCGCATTCGAACGCATGAACCACGCCGTCGATCCGCGCATCGAGCTGCGCCGCGCACTGGAACGCAATCCGGGCGACGGTTTCGCGTGGATCCTGCTGGCCGAACACGAACTCGATCGCGGCGACGCGGCGGCCGGCGAAGCCGCGGCGCGACGCGCGCTCACGCTGCGTCCCGGGCATCCGGAAGCGCTTGCGCGCCTCGGCCGCGCGCAGTGGATGCTAGGCCGCAAGAGCGACGCTGCGGCGAGCCTGCGCGCCGCGGCCACGAATGCACCGGATCACCCCGGCATTGCGCTGTGGCTCGGCCACGTGCTCGAGGATGTCGGCGAAGCCGAAGCCGCGTCCGACGCGTATGCCCGCGCGCATGCGCTTGCGCCGCAGGAGCCGCAGATCGCTGCGTACCTGCTGGCGTGGCGGCGCAAGCTGTGCGACTGGCGCGATCTCGACGCGCTCGCCGCGCAGGTGCGTGCCGCGGTGAACAACGGCACGGCGTCTGTCGAGCCGTTCGCCTTCCTGAGCGAGGACGCCAGCGCCGCCGAACAGCTGCGCTGCGCGCGCCTCCGCGCCGGCATGCTCGCGCAGCAGATACGCCCGATGCCGCCGGCGACACCGCGCACGCACGAGCGCCTTCGCGTGGGTTTCCTTTC
>JABFWF010000050.1 GCA_013362405.1 Lysobacter sp.
CTCGACGTCTGGCTGTACATCCTCCGCGAGAGGATCCCGGTGCCGTCGCTATATTTCGCCGCCGAGCGCCCGGTGGTCGAGCGCGACGGCGCGCTGATCATGGTCGACGACGGGCGGCTGCCGCTGCGCGAAGGAGAGACGCCGGCGCAGCGCCGCGTGCGTTTCCGCACCCTCGGCTGCTATCCGCTCACCGGTGCGATCGAATCGGAAGCCGACACGCTGGAGAAGATCATCGCCGAGATGCTGGTGACGACCACCTCCGAACGGCAGGGGCGCGTGATCGACCACGATCCCTCCGCGTCGATGGAAAGGAAGAAGCAGGAGGGCTACTTCTGATGGATGCCGTCCTGCCCGCGGCCGAAGCCGCCACCGCTGTCGCCGCCTACCTGCGGCGGCACGAGACGAAGGACCTGCTGCGCTTCATCACCTGCGGCAGCGTCGACGACGGCAAGAGCTCGCTGATCGGGCGCCTGCTGCACGACACCCGGCTGCTCTTCGACGATCAGCTCGCCGCGCTCGAGGCGGACAGCCGCCGCCATGGCACGCAGGGCAGCGACATCGACTTCGCGCTGCTGGTCGATGGCCTTGCCGCCGAGCGCGAGCAGGGCATCACGATCGACGTGGCGTACCGCTTCTTCGGCACCGAGAAGCGCAAGTTCATCGTCGCCGATTGCCCGGGCCACGAGCAGTACACGCGCAACATGGCGACCGGAGCGTCCACCGCCGAGCTCGCCGTGGTGCTGGTGGATGCGCGCAAGGGACTGCTGACGCAGACCCGCCGGCACAGCTACATCGTGTCCCTGCTCGGCATCCGCCACGTGCTGCTGGCGGTCAACAAGATGGACCTGGTCGGGTACGACCAGATCGTGTTCGACGAGATCGTCGCCGGCTACGCCGCGCTCGCGGAACAGTTGGGTATTCCACACGTCACCGCGATCCCGGTGTCGGCGCTGAAGGGCGACAACGTGCTCGCGCGCTCGACGCACATGCCGTGGTACGGCGGAGAGACGCTGCTCGAACATCTGGAAAACGTGCGGATCGGGCGCGCCGCGCCCGCGGCTTTGAACGGTCCCGCTGGCCTGCGCCTGCCGGTGCAGTGGGTATGCCGGCCCGACCAGGATTTCCGCGGCTTCGCGGGCACGCTGGCGGCGGGCGAGGCGGTGCCGGGCATGGAGGTCGCGGTGCTGCCATCAGGTCGGCGCAGCCGCATCGCGCGCATCGTGACGGCCGACGGCGACCTCGCACATGCGACGACCGGGCAGGCGGTCACCGTGACGCTCGCCGACGCGTTGGACGTGAGCCGTGGCGACGTCATCGCCAGCGCGGCGGATCCCGCCGAAGTCGCGGACCAGTTCGCCGCGCACGTGCTGTGGATGGGCGACCAGCCGCTGCTGCCGGGGCGGCCGTACTGGTTGAAGCTCGGCACGCGCACGGTCGGCGCGCAGGTCACCGACATCAAGCACAAGGTCGACGTCAACACGCAGGACCCGCTGGCCGCCAAGCACCTGGACCTCAACGAGGTCGGCGTCTGCAACCTCTACCTCGACCAGCCGATCGCGTTCGAGAAATACGCCGACAACCGCGCGCTCGGCGGTTTCATCCTGATCGATCGCCAGAGCAATGCGACGGTCGGCGCGGGCACGCTGGATTTCGCGCTGCGTCGCGCGGCCAACATCCACTGGCAGCACCTCGAGGTCGACAAGGCGGCGCGCGCGCGGATCAAGGGACAGCTGCCGCGCTGCGTGTGGTTCACCGGCCTGTCGGGCGCGGGCAAGTCGACGATCGCCAACCTCGTCGAGAAACGCCTGCTGGCGATGGGCCTGCACACGTATCTCCTCGACGGCGACAACGTGCGCCACGGGCTCAACAAGGACCTCGGCTTCACCGACGAGGACCGCGTCGAGAACATCCGTCGCGTGGCCGAAGTCGCGAAGCTGATGGTCGATTCCGGCCTGATCGTGCTGGTGAGCTTCATCTCGCCGTTCCGCGCCGAGCGGCGGATGGCGCGCGAGCTGTTCGAGGAAGGCGAGTTCCTCGAGGTCTTCGTCGATACGCCGCTCGACGTCGCCGAGCAGCGCGACGCCAAGGGCCTGTACGCGAAGGCGCGCGCCGGCCAGATCCGTAACTTCACCGGCATCGATTCGCCCTACGAGGCCCCGGAGCAGCCGGACCTGGTGCTCGATACGGTCGGCGACTCGCCGGAGGCGCTGGCCGACCTGCTGGTTTCGCGCCTGGCCTGAGCGTCGGCCGGTGGCCCGATGCCGGGCCCGGGCGCGGCGACGCTAGAATTGCCGCTCCCCACGCCCCTGGAGACGCCATGGCTGTCGCTCCCGCGCGCGACGCGCAGGCCCGCAAGCTCTATCCCGATGCCGCCACGGCCCTGCAGGGCATCGTGGCCGATGGCCAGACGCTCGCCGTCGGCGGGTTCGGCCTGTGCGGCATCCCCGAGGCGCTGATCGCCGCGCTGCGCGATTCCGGCGTGAAGGGCCTGACGGTGATCTCCAACAACGCGGGCGTGGACGGCTTCGGCCTCGGCCTGCTGCTGGGCACGCGGCAGATCCGCAAGATGGTTTCGTCCTACGTCGGCGAGAACAAGGAATTCGAGCGCCAGTTCCTGTCCGGCGAGCTCGAGCTCGAATTCAACCCGCAGGGCACGCTGGCCGAGCGCCTGCGCGCCGGCGGCGCCGGCATCCCGGCGTTCTTCACCCGCACGGGCTACGGCACGATCGTTGCCGAGGGCAAGGAGACGCGCGAATTCGACGGGCACTGGTACGTGATGGAGACCGCGCTGCACGCCGACGTGTCGCTGGTGAAGGCGTGGAAGGCGGACACCGCCGGCAACCTCGTGTTCCGCAAGACGGCGCGCAACTTCAACCCGGCGGTGGCGATGGCCGGCAAGCTGTGCGTCGTGGAGGTCGAGCAGCTCGTCGAGGTCGGCGAACTCGATCCCGACCACGTGCACCTGCCCGGCATCTACGTCGACCGCATCGTCGTCAACGCTTCGCCCGAGAAGCGCATCGAGCAGCGCACCGTGCGCCAGAAGGGGAACTGACATGGCCTGGACCCGCGATGAAATGGCGCAGCGCGCCGCGCAGGAACTGACCGACGGCGCCTACGTGAACCTCGGCATCGGCCTGCCGACGCTGGTGGCCAACTACATTCCCGAAGGCGTGGATGTGTGGCTGCAGAGCGAGAACGGCCTGCTCGGCATCGGCCTGTTCCCGACCGAGGACGAGGTCGACGCCGACCTCATCAACGCCGGCAAGCAGACCGTCACCGCGCGTCCCGGCGCGAGCTACTTCGGCAGCCACGATTCCTTCGCGATGATCCGCGGCGGCCACATCGACCTCGCCATCCTCGGCGCCATGCAGGTGACCGACACCGGCGACCTCGCCAACTGGATGGTGCCGGGCAAGATGGTGAAGGGCATGGGCGGCGCGATGGACCTCGTCGCCGGCGTGAAGCGCGTGGTCGTCTTGATGGAGCACACGGCGAAGGGCGGCGAGCACAAGATCCTGCCTGAATGCACGTTGCCCCTGACCGGCGTGGGCGTGGTGAACCGGATCATCACGGACCTCGGCGTGTTCGACGTGGCGCCCGGGGGGCTGCGCCTGGTGGAACTGGCGCCGGGCGTGTCACAGGACGAAATTCGCGAGAAGACCGCCGTCACACTCCTGACCTGAGCTTGAAGGCGGGGGCCGTGTGCTGAGGTAGCGTTCACCCGTGGGGTGGCCTGATGCCCGCTATGGGATCGTCCATCCCCGGCCGCTTGAATTCAGGTACTTCATGTCTTTCCGGACCGTCTTCCTTGCCCTGTGCGTCGCCGCCGCTGGCTGCACGCGCGCGTCCCATGACCAGGGAGCCCAGCCCGCGGGTGCGGCCTCGACCACCAGCGCCTCGGCCGATGCATTCGCCATGCATTCGCCAGTGGCGCACGCGTCCGCGGCGCGCTTCGCGCGCCTGCCGGATCGTGGCGAGCTGGTCGCTTACCCCGGCCACGTCAAGCGCGTGGATGGCGCGTACACCTCGTTCCGCGCGGACGTCAGCGAAGCGCATGCCCTGCACGCGATCGCCGACGGCCACCTGCGCCTGACCACGCCGGAAGGCCGCCTGCTCGACGTGCGCTACGACCGCAAGGTCCAACATCCCACCGGCGACTGGACCTGGATCGGCCACCTGCCCGGCGACCCCAGCGCGCAGACCATCATCACCTTCGGCAAGGAGGCTGCATTCGGTCTGATCGCACAGGCCGACGGCAAGCCGCCGCTGCGCCTGACCGTGCGCGACGGCGTGAGCTGGCTGGTCGAGACCGACCCGGCCAAGGTCGCGGCGATCATCAATGCCGCGACGCGGCCGACGAAGCCCGACTACCACGTCGTACCGGTGTCGGCGCTTTCGGGTGGGCGCGTCGTGCAGTCGGCTGCGGCCCCGTCGGCATCCGTCGCGGCCGCCGCCGCGGCTCCCGCCGCCGCCACGGCGAGTGCAGCCAGCACGGTCGACCTGCTCATCGGCTACACACCGGGCATGGTGACAGCGCTCGGCAGCGTCTCCGCCGTGAACACCCGCCTGAACCACCTGGTCGACGTCGCCAACACGGCCTACGTCAACAGCCAGGTGAGCGCGCAGGTGCGGCTCGTGCACACCATGCAGGTCAACTACACGGACCTCAACACGAACGATCTCGCACTGCAGGCGATGAGCGGTCGCACCGCCAACGGGCAGCCGGGCACGGTCGACCCGTCGTTCAACGCACTGCGCAGCGCGCGCGAGCAGTACGGCGCCGACCTCGTCTCGCTGGTGCGCCCGTTCAAGGACCCGGAGCAGGACGGCTGCGGCCTGGCGTGGCTGATCGGCGGCGCGAAGCAGGGCATCCAACCGGGCGCTGGCTGGGACCAGCTCGCCTATTCGGTGGTGGGCGACGGTTCCGACCAGGGCACCGACGGCAAGACCTATTACTGTCGCGAGGCGACGCTGGCCCACGAGATGGGCCACAACGAAGGTTCGGCGCACGATCGCACGACGGCGGCGGGAACCGACAAGGTGCTCAACGACCCCGACGATTACGGCGCCTTCCAGTACTCGTTCGGTTACAAGACCGCGGCGACGGCGGGCAACTTCTACACCATCATGGCGTACGGAGACAGCGGCCAGACGCCGTATCTCGTGTTCTCCAACCCGCGTATCACCTTCTGCGGCGGGCAGGCTTGCGGCACCACGACCTACGAGGACAACGCGCGCAGCCTGAGCCAGACGATCCCGGTGGTGGCGGGATTCCGGGCGTCCGTGGTATCTGCTGCGCCCCGCCCCGATGTGGTGGCGCTGGCCAAGAACGGAGCTTCGGGCAGCACGGAAGTCCACACGCTGTCCGCGGCCTCGAGCTATACCGCGTTCTCCGAGCATCTGGCGACGGCGCTCGGACAGACGGGCACCGACTATGCATGGGCGTTCGACTATGCCGACTACAACGGCGACGGCGTAAAGGATCTGTACGTCATCGCCCGGCAGGGCGCTTCAGGCCGGACCGAAGTCCACGTGCTGGATGGAGCCAGCGGCTACCGCACGTTCCTGCTGCACGTGGCCACGGCGCTCCCCATGACCGGTGCCGACAACGGCTGGGTCTTCAGGGTGGCCGACTACAACCGCGATGGAATTCCGGACCTGTACGCCATCTTCAAGAATGGCGCATCCGGTCGCACCGAGGTGCATGTCCTAGATGGGGCAAGCGGCTTCCAGACTTACCTTGCGCACATCGCGACACCCATTGGATTGACCGGTGTCGACGCGGCCTGGGACTTCGCGCTCGGCGACTTCAACCAGGATGGATATCCGGACTTGTTCGCGATCGCGAAGCTCGGCGCGTCGCAGACGACGGAGGTGCATGTCCTTGACGGCGCCAGCGGCTTCCAGAACTTCCTGCTGCACACCGCCACCGCCCTCCAGCAGACCGGCGCAAGCAACCAGTGGAACTTCAAGGTCGGTGATTACAACCAGGACGGGATGGTCGATGTGTACTGCATCAACAAGATCGGCGCATCCGGGATGACGGAGGTGCACATCCTGGACGGCAGCGCGGGATATGGCCGCTTCCTCGCGCATGTGGCCACCCCACTGCAGCAGACCGGAACCGACGATGGCTGGGAGTTCGTGCTGCGCTAGCAGCCGGTCGGCCGCGACCTGTTGTGGGGAAATGTCCGGGCCGCGGTCGGGAAAACATCCGCGCGGAATACGGATGGTTTCTCGCTGGGCGGGCCCTCAGAGATTCTGGTAATTCGGCCCCGAGCCGCCCTCCGGCGTGACCCAGGTGATGATCTCGTACGGGTCCTTGATGTCGCAGGTCTTGCAGTGCACGCAGTTCGCGGCGTTGATCTGCAGGCGCTTGCCGGCGGCGTCGTCGACGATCTCGTAGACGCCGGCGGGGCAGAAGCGCGTGCACGGGTTGCCGTATTCGACCGTGCAGCGCTCGACGCAGACGTCGGTGTCGTGCACGACGAGGTGCACCGGCTGGTCCTCGTCGTGCGCGGTGGCGGCGAAGTACACGCCCTGCAGGCGGTCGCGCGGCGGCAGCGCGCGCTGCACGTAGTCGCGCTTCGGCTGTTCGTGTTCGCCGGCCCGGCTGTCATCGAGCTTGCTGAGCGAGCGCCAATCGGCCTTGTTCTTCAGCGTCCACGGTGACAGGCCGCCGGTGAGGGTTTCCCAGGCGGCGTTGAAGAGGCCGAACCACAGGCCGCGCTTGAAGCCGGGCTTGATGTTGCGGACCTTCTTCAGCTCGGCCATCGCGTCGGAGGCGCGCAGCTTCGCGTCGAAGCCGGCGGGCGCGAGCTGCGACTGCACGAGGTGCTCGGCGGCGAGCATGCCGCTGCGGATCGCCTGGTGCGTGCCCTTGATCTTCGGCACGTTGAGCAGGCCCGCGGCGTCGCCGATCAGCAGTGCGCCCGGCATTTCGACCTTCGGCAGGGACTGCCAGCCGCCGGTGACGATCGCGCGCGCGCCGGCCGAGACGATGCTGCCGCCTTCGAGCAGCGATGCCACCGTCGGATGGTTCTTCCACTGCTGGAAGGCTTCCCACGGCTTGTATTCCGGATCGCTGTAGTCGAGCCCGCTGACGTAGCCGAGCGCGATGCGGTCTCCGTCGAGGTGGTAGAGGAAACTGCCGCCGTAGGTGCGGTTGTCTGCCGGCCAGCCGAAGGTATGCACGATCCTGCCCGGCGTCGCGCGTCCTGCCGGCACCTGCCACAGTTCCTTGATGCCGATCGAGTAGCCCTGCGGATCGCTGTCGGCATCCAGCCCGAACCGCTTCACCAGTTGCTTGCTCAGGCTGCCGCGCGCGCCTTCGGCGAGCACGGTGACCTTGGCGCGAATGTCGATGCCGGCGGTGAAGCTCGGCTTGTGCGTGCCGTCCTTCGCCACGCCCATGTCGCCGATGCGCACGCCGGCCACGCGTCCGCTCTCGTCGTGCAGCGCGGACGCCGCGGCGAAGCCGGGATAGATCTCGACGCCAAGCGCTTCGGCCTGCGGCGCCAGCCACGCGCACAGCGCGCCGAGGCTGACGATGAAGTTGCCGTGGTTGCGCATGCCGGGCGGCACGGGCAGCCTGCGGCCGCCGTCCTTCGACAGCAGCCAGAACTCATCCTCGCCCGCGGGCACGCAGATCGGCGGCGGCGCGTCGCGCCAGCCGGGCAGCAACGCATCGAGCGGGCCCGGTTCGATCACTGCACCGGACAGGATGTGCGCACCGACCGTCGCGCCCTTCTCGATCACGCAGACGCTGATGCCGGGATTGAGCTGCTTCAGCCGGATGGCGAAGGCGAGGCCCGCCGGGCCCGCGCCGACGGTGACGACGTCGTACTCCATCACGTCGCGTTCGATCTCGGGCGCGCTCACGTTCATGCGGTCCTCCGGCGGTCCGGCGATATCCCGGCGATATCGGGCGATATCGGGCGATTTTCCCCGGTTTGCGCCGGGCGCGGCAAATCGGATGGCCGGCGCGCCCCGGGGCGGGCTAGGGTGGAGGCATGTCGCTGGAACCGCTGCCGCTGGCGGACGCCGAGCTCACCTTCGATCCGCATTGGCTGCCCATGCCGGTGGCCGATGCGCTTTACGCGACGCTCACGACGGAAGTCTTGTGGGAGGTGCATCGGCTGCGCCTGTTCGGGCGCGAGGTGGATTCGCCGCGGCTGTCGTGCTGGATCGGCGAACCGGACGCGGTCTACACCTATTCGGGCACGCGCTTCGCGCCGCGCCCCTGGCCGCCGTCATTGCAGCCGGTGCGCGCGGGGCTGGCGGGCGAACTCCGGGTCGGCTTCGACAGCGTGCTCGCCAACCTCTACCGCGACGGTCGTGATGCGATGGGCTGGCACAGCGACGACGAGCCGGAGCTCGGAGCCGAACCGGTGATCGCGTCGATCAGTCTCGGCGCGACGCGGCGCTTCGTGCTGAAGTCGCGTCGCGATGCCGCGCTGCGCCTCGCCCTCGACCTGCCGCACGGCAGCCTGCTGGTGATGCGCGGCGAGACGCAGCGCAACTACCGCCATGCGCTGCCGCGCACGGCGCGGCCGGTCGGGCCGCGCATCAACCTGACGTTCCGCCGGATCCTGCGCTGACGGCGTCATGCGAGCCGTGGATCGTGGTCGTGCGGCTGCGTAAAAAAACAGCGGCCGCCCCCGCTTCAACGCCCGGTTTTCGCCGCATGGCAGGTTTGCGCGCCGGCCGCCAGCGTCCAGCCGGAGACATCCGCGGTGACGCGTGCCAGCGCCTGCCCGAACGCGGCGGCGACATCCGCGGTCGCGGCCGTGGCGGCGGGCGCCTCTTCATGGAACGTCCGGCTGGCGCTCACCTGGTCGTCGGTCGACAGCAGCTTGGCATTGAGTTCGATCACTGCGCTGGGCACCGCACCGCCCGCGTATACGGCTTCGTAGTGGCGCAGGTCCGTCAGCAGCGTGCAGTCGGCCGCGATGCCGCTGCCTTGGCGCGCGACCGCGCGCAGCTTGCCGGAGTCCTCGAGCGTGCGCAGGATCGCGTCCTCGAGCTGTTCGCCCGGGCTCTTGGCCCAGCTCGCGCCCTTGTAGACCTGCAGCTCGCCCGGTGTCGGCCGCACCGCGATGCGCAGGCCGTCGAGCATGCGGGTGGCCTGCGGGCGCGCGATCGCGAGCTGCCAGTCGGCCTGCGGCCACGCGGGGTCGGCCGGCACGCGCGGCTCGGGCGCGTACACGGTCACCGGCGACTTCTCGCCACCGAGGATCGCGCATCCCGCCACTGCAGTGGCCAGGCACGCCGCCAGCAGCGCGGGCACGCCGGCGGTCGATGGGCGATGCGTGCGCGGCGTGGTCATTTGGGTTCGAACTCCTTCGGTGCGTCGCGCCCCAGCAGGTAGCGCGCCGGGCTGCCTTCCAGGCGGTCGGTGACGCCGCGCAGGTCGCGCACGAGGGCGCGCAGCTCGGCCAGCGTCGGGCCCAGCTGGCCGAGGCCGTCGTTGGCGAAGCTGCGGATGGCCGTGCGGTTCTCGCCGAGGATGCCGTTGGCGTTCTGCGCGGCGCCATCGAGGTGGGCGAGGGTGGTGTCGAGCTTGCCGACCAGCGCCGGCAGCTTGTCGACCAGTTCGCGGTCGACGTCGTTCACGGTGCGGTTGGTGCTGGCGAGCGTGGTCGACAGCTGTTCGCTGGCCTGGCGCGCGTTGACGATCAGCGCGCGCAGGTCCTGGCGCTGGCCGGCGATCGCGCCGGTGGTGGCCTCCAGGTGCGCGAGCGTGTCGTTGATGCGCTTGACGTTCTCGTCGCTGAGCACCTGGTCGAGGCGCGCGACCAGGCGGTTGGCGGTGTCGGCGATGTTCTGCAGCGCCGATGCCTCGGTGCGGATCACCGGAGCGTCGCGATGGTCGACGTCGACCAGCTTCGGCGTGCGCGGGCTGCCGCCGGTGAGCTGGATGAAGGGCACCCCGGTGATGCTGGTGATCGACAGCTTGGCGCGCGTGTCGACCTTCACCGGGATTTCCGCGCGCAGCTTGAGCCGCGCGATCACGCGGCGCGGATCGCGCGCGTCGAGATTCAGCGCCTCCACCGTGCCCACGGCGATGCCGTTGTACTGCACCGAGGAGCCTTCGGTCAGGCCGGTCACCGGCTCGGTGAACACCACCTGGTATGCCTGCCAGCTGCGCTCGGACGAGTACTTCGCCGCCCACAGCCCGAACAGCAGCAGCGCGGCGGCGGTGGCGAGGGTGAAGGCGCCGATCAGGACGTAGTTGGCCTTGGTTTCCATCTCAGCCTCCCGTGCGCAGCTCGTCGCGGCTGGCGTGCGCGGCGCGGCCGCGCGGCCCGTTGAAGTACTCCTGCACCCACGGGTGGTCGAGCTTTTCCAGCTCGGCCACCGGCGCTACCGCGATCACCTTGCGATCGGCCAGTACCGCCACGCGGTCGCAGATAGCGTACAGGGTGTCGAGGTCGTGGGTGATGAGGAACACGGTGAGCCCGAGCGCCTGTTGCAGCGTGCGGATCAGGTGATCGAACGCGGCCGCGCCGATCGGGTCGAGGCCGGCCGTCGGCTCGTCGAGGAACAGCAGCGGCGGGTCGAGCGCGAGCGCGCGCGCCAGCCCCGCGCGCTTGCGCATGCCGCCCGACAGCTGCGAAGGCAGCTTGTCGATCGCGTCCGCCGCCAGGCCGGCCAGCTTCACCTTCAGCAGCGCCAGCTCGTAACGCAGCGAATCCGGCAGCTCGGAGTGATGCTCCTTCAACGGCACCTGCACGTTCTCGCCGACGGTGAGCGAAGAGAACAGCGCGCCGTCCTGGAACAGCACGCCGCTGTTGCGCTCGATGTGCAGGCGCACCGCGGGATCGCCGGAACGCGCGTCGACGCCGAGCACCTCGATCTCGCCCGCGTCCGGCGTGCGCAGGCCGATGATCGAGCGCATCAGCACCGACTTGCCGCTGCCCGACCCGCCGACCACGCCGAGGATCTCGCCGCGGCGCACGTCGAGGTCGAGGTCCTCGTGCACGACCTGGTCGCCGAAGCGGTTGGCCAGCGCGCGCACGCGGATGACCGGCTGCTGGCTGTCGGGCGCTTCGTCCATCACCAGCCCATCTGCATGAACCAGATCGCCGCGATCGCGTCCAGCACGATCACCAGCGAGATCGCCTGCACCACGCTCGAGGTCGTGCGTTCGCCGACCGACTGCGCGGTGCCCTGCACTTGCAGGCCTTCCAGGCAACCGATCAGCGCGATGACCATCGCGAACACCGGGGCCTTCGACAGCCCGACCAGGAAATGGCGCAGGTGCATGGTGTTCTCCATGCGCGCGAAGTAGGCGGGCGGCGGGATGTCGAGGCCGAGCGCGCCGACGGTCATGCCGCCGAGCAGGCCGGCGAGGTCGGCGATGAAGGTGAGCAGCGGCAGCGTGATGGTCAACGCGATCAGGCGCGGCAGCACCAGCAGGTCGATCGGGTCCATGCCCAGCGTGCGGATGGCGTCGACTTCCTCGCGCGCGACCATCGAGCCGATCTGCGCGGTGAACGCGCTGGCGGTGCGGCCGGCCAGGACAATCGCGGTGAGCAGCACGCCGAACTCGCGCAGGAAGGCGACGCTGACGAGCTCGACGACGTAGATGGTCGCGCCGAAGTCCTCGAGGATGTTCGCGCCGAGGAAAGCGATCACCGCGCCGACCAGGTACGACAGCAGCGCCACCAGCGGCACGGCGTCGAGGCCGACCTGCTCCATGTGGTGGACGGTGGCGGTCAGGCGGAACCGGCGCGGCTCCTTCGCCATCCGCACGAGCTTGACCAGGTTCTCGCCGAGGAAGCTCACCAGCGCGACGATCTCGCGCGCGTTCCCGTACACGGCGAAGCCGAGCCGGCCGAGCGCGGCGGTGACGCCATATTCGCGCCGTCGCGGCGGGCGCTCGTCGGCGACGTCCTCGATCGCGGCCACCAGTGCGTGGTGTTCGGGACGGAACGCGAACGCGTCGAAGTCGAGTTCGCGCCGGCGCGCGTAGCGCAGCAGCTGCAGCACGCCCACCGAATCCAGCCGCTCCACGCCACGCGCATCGACCGTGTGCACGTCGTCGGGCGCATCGCGCAGCAGCGCCGATATCGCCAGCGCATGCGCGAGCGTCCAGCGGCCGGCAAGCAGCAGCCGTCCTGGCGCAGCGTCGAAGCGGGTGCTCGGGGCGGTGCGGGCGCTCATGCGACGGCAGGCATCGTGGCTGGGGCGAGCATACCGTGCCCACGTCGCCCGTCGCGATGCCGTGCAGGCGCCTGCCACCATGCTGCGCCGCATGCGATGCTTGGACCATGTCGCAGCCCAGCCGCAACGGCACCCACGATTACGCCGCGCGCCTCGCCTTCGTGGTCGAACTCGGCGGGCACCTGCACGCCTACGGCACCACCGCGCAGCGCCTGGAAGGCGCGCTCAAGGCCGTTGCGTCGCGTCTCGGCCTCGGCTGCGAGCCCTGGTCCAATCCGACCGGCCTCATCCTCAGCTTCAGCGATCCCGCGCGCCCCCCGGGCGAAGGCGACACCACCCGCGTGATCCGCCTGCCGCCGGGCGACACCAACCTCGCCCGGCTGTGCGCCGCCGACCGCATCGCCGAAGACGTGATGGCCGGCCACATGGACCTCGCCGAAGGGCATGCCGCGCTGCGCGCGCTCGACCGCCCGCCCAGCGCGCGCGCGAAGGTGCTGCATGGCGTCGCATTCGGCCTCGCCTCGGCGGCGGTGGCCGGGTTGCTGCGGCTGCCGTGGCTGGACGTGGCCACGGCGGGCCTGACCGGCCTGCTGATCGGCGGCCTCGACCTGCTCGCGCAGGCGCGCCCGCAACTGCGCGAGGCCGGTGACGCGGTCGCGGCGCTGGTCGCGGCCCTGGTCGCCGTGCTGGTGGCGAGCTTCGTCGGACCGCTCAACCTCAACACGGTGATCATCGCCTCGCTGATCGTGCTGCTGCCCGGCATGAGCCTGACCAACGCGGTCAACGAGCTCACCAGCCAGCACCTCGTGTCCGGTACTGCGCGCTTCGCCGGCGCGCTGGCGACGGTGATGAAGCTGACCGTCGGCACCATCATCGCGCTGTATCTCTCCGACCTGCTGCACCTCGCGCCGCAGGTGCGCGCCTCGCGGCCGCAGCCGGAGCTGCTCGAATGGCTGTCGTTGCCGGTCGCGGCGTTCTCCTTCGCGGTGCTGTTCCGCACCGCGCGCCGCGATTACCCGCTGGTGATGGGCGCGGCGATCGCGGGCTACCTCGTCTCGCGCCTGGCCGGCGCGGAGTGGGGCAGCCCGGTCGGCATCTTCCTCTCCGCGCTGCTGCTCACCGCCGCCGGCAACGCGTACTCGCGCTGGGTGAAGCGCCCCGGCGCGCTGGTGCGCGTGCCCGGCATCATCATGCTGGTGCCCGGCAGCGCCAGCCTGCGCGGCGTGATGACGCTGGTGCAGCAGCAGGACGTCGCCGCCGGGCAGAACGCCGCGCTGACGGTGCTCAACATCCTGCTCGCGCTGATCGCCGGGTTGCTGTTCGGCAGCCTGCTGGTGTCGACGCGGCGGAACCTCTGAGACGGCTTTGTTGCCGCTCCGGCAGGGCGCGGAAACGAAAAAAAGCCGCCACGCGGGCGGCTTTTTCGCGCTCCTCGATCCAAACTCACTTGATCAGGAAGTCATCCAGCTTGCGACCCGTCGCGGTTTCCGACGCCAGCCAGCGCGGCTGCTTGCCGCGGCCGGTCCAGGTTTCCTTCGGGTTCGCCGGATTGCGGTATTTGGCAGCGACCTTGCCGAGCTTGCGGCCCGCGGTGGTCTTGCGTGCCTTGGTCGTCGACGTGGCCGGCTTGCCTCCATGCGCCGCCCCGCCGAACAGTTCGGCGATGGTGTAGCCCTCCGCCTTCGCGAGCTGGGTCAGCTTGCTGCGCACGACCGCGATCGGCTTGCGCTTGCTCAGCGTGGTCTTACGCTTCCTGGCCTGGTTGATCAGGGCGTCGAGTTCCTTCGACGACAGGCGGGTGATGTCGATGGACATGGGGACTCCGGAGACGGATGGGAAAAGAACGTCCGGCCGTGCCGGAGCGGCCGATCATAATCCAGCCGCGCGGCCGCGGAAAAACCGCGGCGGCTGCATCGAATGCCGCGAATGTCGGTCGGGTTTATCGCGCCGGCGTCATGCCGCCGCAACCCCGAGCCGCGCGAGCAGCGCCGCGCGATCGAGCTGCTCGGACTCCGCCGCGCGGCGCGCGCGATGCTCGAACGTGCCGGCGGCGAGGCCGCGCTCGGACACCACCACGCGGTGCGGGATGCCGATCAGCTCGATGTCGGCGAACATCGCGCCCGGCCGCAGGCCGCGGTCGTCGAGCACGGCATCGATGCCGGCGGCCTGCAGTTCGCGGTACAGCGCGTCGGCGGCTTTGGTGACGTTGGCGTCGCCCTTCGGATTGATCACGCACACGGCGACCTGCCACGGCGCCATCGCCTCCGGCCAGACGATGCCGGCGGCGTCGTGGTTCTGCTCGATCGCCGCGGCGACGATGCGCGAGACCCCGATGCCGTAGCAGCCCATCAGCGGATGCACCGCCTTGCCGTTGGCGTCGAGCACCGTGCAACCCATCGTCGACGAGTAGCGGTCGCCGAGCGCGAACACGTGGCCCACCTCGATGCCGCGCGCGATGGCGAGCGTGCCGTGGCCGTCGGGCGACGGATCGCCGGGGACGATGTTGCGGATATCGGCGACGATCGCCGGCTCCGCAAGGTCGCGGCCCCAGTTGACGCCGGCGAGGTGGTAGCCCGCTTCATTCGCGCCGACCACGAAATCGGCCATCGCCGCGACGCTGCGGTCGGCGACGACGGTGATGGGCTTGCGCGGGTTCACCGGGCCGAGGAAACCGGGCTCGCTGCCGAGGTGCTCGCGGATTTCCGCTTCGGTGGCGAGGCGATAGCCGGCCAGGCCGTCGAGCTTGGCGAGCTTGATCTCGTTGACGACGTGGTCGCCGCGCACGAGCGCGAGCACGAAGCTTTCGCGCCCGCCAGGAGCCGCGCCCATCACCGCCACCGATTTCACCGTGCGCTGCAGCGCGATGCCGAGCAGCGCGGCGACGTCCTCGCAGGTCTTCTGCGTGGGCGTGTCGACCTTGCGCATGCTTTCCGTCCCCGCGGGACGCGCGCCGGGCGACATCGCCTCGGCCAGTTCGACGTTCGCCGCGTATCCGGAGCCGTCGGAGAAGGCCAGCGCATCCTCGCCGCTGTCGGCGAGCACGTGGAACTCGTGCGAGGCGCTGCCGCCGATCGCGCCGGTGTCGGCGGCCACGGCGCGGTGCTTCAACCCGAGGCGGGTGAAGATGCGGCCGTAGGTGTCGTACATGTTGCGGTATCCAGCGGCGAGCGAGTCCTCGTCCAGGTGGAACGAGTACGCGTCCTTCATCAGGAACTCGCGCGCGCGCATCACGCCGAAGCGCGGGCGGATCTCGTCGCGGAACTTGGTCTGGATGTTGTAGAAGCTGACCGGCAGCTGCTTGTAACTGGCGAGTTCGTTGCGGGCGAAGTCGGTGATCACTTCCTCCGCGGTGGGGCCGTAGCAGTAGCCGGCTTCCTTGCGGTCCGTGATCTTCAGCAACTGGCCGCCGAACTTCTCCCAGCGTCCGGTTTCCTCCCACAGTTCCTGCGGCTGGATCGTCGGCATCAGCAGTTCGATCGCGCCGGCGCGATCCATCTCCTCGCGCACCACCTGCTCCACCTTGCGCAGCACGCGCAGGCCCAGCGGCGACCACGTGTAGAGGCCGGCGGCGAGCTTGCGCAGCATGCCGGCGCGCAGCATCAGCTGGTGGCTGACGATCTCCGCGTCGGCGGGAGTTTCCTTGGTGGTGTGGAGGTGGAACTGCGACAGGCGCATCGGCGGGTTTTCACGAGGGGAAG